>JBOHBN010000103.1:0-21815 GCA_050698355.1 Streptosporangiales bacterium
AATGGATGTGGACATCGGGCTGCTGCGGTCCTTCGCCGCCGTGGCCGAGGAGGGCAACCTCACCCGTGCCGCCGAGCGCCTCTACGTGTCCCAGCCGGCCATCACCAAGCAGATCCGCAGGCTCGAAGGGCTGCTTGGGGCGCCTCTGTTCACCCGGTCACGCGCCGGCATGTCGCTCACCGGCGCCGGGCGTGCACTGGCTGACCGGGTGCCGGATCTACTCACCGAGTGGGACCGCGCCGTTACCCAGACGAGCGCGGCGGCTGCCCTGGAGGGCCGGGTGCTTCGCGTCGGGTACTTGGCCAGCGCCGCCAACGAGGCCACCCCGAAGATCATCGCTGCGTTCCAGAAGAGCAGGCCGGGGTGGCGGGTCGACATGCAGCAAGGCGCCTGGTCCGACCCGACCGCAGGGCTGGGCTCGGGCACCGTCGACGTGGCCATCCTCCGGTTGCCGTTCCCCGACCAGGAGTCCTGGCGGGTGGAGGCACTGCTGAGCGAGCCCCGCTGCGTCATCCTGCCTGACACCCACCGCCTGGCAGACGAGCAGGAGATCTACTTACGCGAGCTGTGGGACGAGCCGTTCGTCGCCGCCCCGGAAGAAACCGGCAGCTGGCGCGACTACTGGCTGGCCACCGACGAGCGCGGCGGTAACCGTCCCCGCATCGGTGCCGTCACCCGCCACCCAGACGACTGGCTCACCGCGATCGCGAGCGGCTCAGGCATCGCGCTGGCTCCCGAGTCCGCCGCGCGCTTCTACCCACGACCCGGCCTGGTCTTTCGACCGGTGCCGGATATCGGCCCCAGCCACGTCGGTGTCGTCTGGAACCCCGCCGAGAACACGACCCCAGCCGTCCAGGACTTCGTCAAGGCAGGCCTGGCCTTCCGGCAGGCATGATCCGACGGTTACCGGCCAGCGGTGCGGTAGCGGTAGACGGCGAGCGGGACGAAGACGACGAGCAGCGCGAGCGACCAGCCCAGCGTGGCGAGCACCGGGTGCTGCAGCGGCCAGGCCGTGGACGTCACCACGCCGGGGTTGCCGAACAGCTCCCTGCTGGCCGCGACCACGGCCGACACCGGATTCCAGTCCGCGATCGCCTGCAGCCAGACAGGCATGCCGCCGGTGGGCACGAACGCGTTGGAGATCATCGTGATCGGCATGACGATCGGGAAGACCCGGTCGGCCGTCTCCTCGTTCTTCGTCATCAGGCCGAAGAAGACGCCGACCCACATGAGCGCGTACGCGAACAGCAGCAGCAACCCGAACGCGGCGAGCGCGTCGAGGAGCCCGTCGCGGATCCGCCACCCGACCGCGAGACCGCAGAGCATCATGAGAACGGTGCCAATCGCGTGCATGATGAGGTCGGCACCGGTATGCCCGAACGGCACGGCTGACCTGGCCATCGGCATGGACCGGTACCGGTCCATCACGCCCTTGCCGTTGTCCGCGGCGACCCGCTGCAGCGTGGCCATCACCGAGAACGTCGAGCTCATTGCGAACAGACCCGGGATCAGGTACTCGCGGTAGTTCCCGCCACCCGGCACGGGGATCGCGCTGCCGAAGATGTACCCGAACATGATGATCATGATGATCGGCGCAAGCAGCGTGCCGATGATCTCGCCGGGCGAGTGCTTCAGGCGGTTCAGGTTGCGGCGGACGAGCGTCCACCCGTCCACGATCGTCCACCGCCAACCACCGCCCTTCACGGCGTTCGATAGGTCCGTACTCACCATCAGCGCATGCTCCCTGCCAGCTCGGCGGGCTCGGTCTCCGCGTCCGACTCGGCCGCGTGGCCGGTCACCCGCAGGAACACCTCGTCCAGCGTCGGCCGGTGCACGGAGATGTCCTCCGCGGTGACGCCGACGGCGTCGAGTGCCCGGATGACGTCGGGCACACGCAGCGTCGAATCCGTGGCGAAGCTGACGCGCAGGGCGTCCGGCTCGGCCACCACCTCGGTGTCGACGAGACCACGCAACACGTCCTGGGCCGCGGGAAGCGCGTCGGCTCGCGCGAACGTGACCTCGACGCGATGGCCGATGGTGGACTTCAGCTCGGTTGGACGGCCGGACGCGATCACCTGCCCGCGGTCGACGACCGCGATGTGGTCGGCGAGCCGGTCGGCTTCGTCGAGGTACTGGGTGGTAAGCAGCACGGTGGTGCCGCCGGCGACGAGCTCGCGTACGGTGTCCCAGATCTCGTTGCGGCTGTGCGGATCGAGCCCGGTGGTGGGCTCGTCGAGGAACAGCAGCGGTGGCGCGACGATCAGGCTGGTGATCAGGTCGAGTCGCCGCCGCATGCCGCCGGAGTAGTGCTTGACCAGTCGGTTCCCCGCGTCCGCGAGGTCGAACCGCTCCAGCAGTTCATCCGCCCGTCTCTGGGCGGCGCGCTCACCGATGTGGTACAGCCGCCCGAACATGACGAGGTTCTCCCGTCCGGTGAGCTTCTCGTCCAGCGCGGCGTGTTGACCGGCGAGCCCGATCAGGTGCCGCACCCGGTCCGCCTCCCGTACGACGTCGTACCCGGCGATCGTCGCCCGTCCCGCGTCGGGTACCAGCAGAGTGGCGAGCACCCGGATCGCGGTCGTCTTGCCCGCGCCGTTGGGCCCGAGCAGGCCGAAGACGCTGCCTTCGGCGACGCGCATGTCGAGTCCGCGCAGGGCCTCCATCTCGCCGAAGCGCTTGCGCACCCCCTCGACGAGGACGAGCGGTTCGTCCATGAATCCTCCAGTGAGTACGTTGTACGCATACGAAGCTACACTTGTGAGTACGACGTACGCAAGTAGAATTTTGCGCCATGACAGACGCTGAGGAACCGACCATCTGGATGCGCCCGGAGGTGAGCGGGCACGGCAAGGCTCCCGCCCACAGCCGGGACCAGATCGCCGCCGCCGCCGTCGCGATCGCGGACGCCGAGGGCATCGAAGCGGTGTCCATGCGCCGGGTCGCTCGCGAGGTCGACGCGGGCACCATGTCGCTCTACCGTTACCTAAGAAACAAGGACGAGCTGTACGCGCTGATGGTCGACGCGATCCTCGGCCCGGACGAGAACCCGCGCCGGATGCGGTCCGATTGGCAGGACATGCTGCGCGACGTCGGCCGCTCGATACGGCAACTAGTGCTCCAGCACCCGTGGTTCCCGGCGCTGCAGGCGGGTATGCCCGCGCCGAGCCCGAAGATGTTTCGCGGCATGGAGGGCATGCTCGCCGCGGTCGACGGGATCGGGCTGACGATCGACGAGATGCTGGAGATCGTGTTCACCGTAATGACGTTCGCAATGGGCTCGGCGCAGGACGAGCTGGCCGAGGCGCGGGCGATCTTCCGTAGCGGGCTGGACAGGCAGCAGTGGCAGCGGCGCCAGGGCCCGTACCTCAGGTCGCTCATCGAGAGCGGCGAGTACCCGTACCTGCGCCGGATGGTCGTCGACGCGGCCCTCCCGCACGAGGACCCGGACACGCTGTTCGAGCGGGCGCTGAACCGGATCATCACCGGCATCGCCGCGACAGCGAAGCCCGCACAGGACTAGACGCTTCGAGCTCACTCGCCCGCTGCCCGCTCCAGCTCCAACGAGTCGCCCTGGTCGCCAAAGATGAACACCCGCACGGCGTGGCCGGTCGTGGGGTGCACCTGCGCGAGGTACGCGTGCACTCGCGCCTCCACGACCTCCTCGATCGCACCGACGAACTCGGCACGGGTCGCCTCGTGCAGCGCCTCGTGGTGGCGCAGCACGGCCTCCCGGTACCCCCGGTCGGAGAGGACGCTGTCGGCCGCGGTCAGGCTGTCGATGGACAGCACGACAAGGCTGATCGGGTCTTCCTGGCTGACCGAGACCTTGACGTTGCTCGGCCCGCGTCCGTAGAAGGAGCGTTCGAGTTGGGTGACCCGCTCGGCCACCGCTGTCCGCTGTGAGCGGGTGATCTGCACTGGACCCGCTTCCCTTCGCACCTATAGGAGACGGGCGGGACGATTAGACGCCGAGCGTACATCGCCGCGGTGACACGCGGCTCACCGTTCGGCGCGACCACCGATGTAGGGGATGTGCAGCCCGAGCGGGCCGCGCTCGGCGAACCAGTCGAGGCGCACCTCGCTGAAGCCGGCCTCCTCGATCGCCCAGGCCGTCTCGCGGCTCGGGTCACAGCCGTGGTCGAATACCCGCGACGCTGGCGCATAGAGGCGCTGCGCGCGGCGAGACCACGTGGCCGGCGGCGCAGCGACGTGCTCGAAGAACACGAACGCACCGCCGGGACGGAGCACCCGGAGGACCTCGCCGAGCACACACTGCTGGTCGCGTACGGAGCAGAGCACGATGGTGGCGACCACGGCGTCGGCGCAGGCGTCGGCGAGCGGGATGCGTTCTGCAGGGTGCGCTTCAGGACGGCGTACTCGGCCATCGTGCCTGCCGTCCCCGTGGCAGCGGTCATGGCAGGGTGCGCGCCAGGCCAACGGCGATGCTGAGCCCCACCGCGAGGTGCATGCCGGCCAGGGCCACCGTCGCGGCCACGCTCGCCGCGCCGAGCGGTCCGGCGAGCGAGAGGAGCAGGACGGCGAGCGAGGCGATCAGCCAGGCCGTTCGCGGCCGGCGCGTGGCACGCTCGAGCAGGGTGACCAGACCCGTACCGGCGAGTCCGGCGAGCAGGCTCACCAGGATGACGGCGAGGGGCCCGACGTGCTGCGGCTCCGCGGCGGCACCGACCGTGAGGTCCGCCCCGACGATGGGCACGGCAACGGCCCACACCGCCAGCCCGGCAGCGACGGCGGAGAGGATGACGAGGGCGCGGGCGCGCAGTCGCGGTTGGACCGACGGGCGGGATTCGGCAGCGGTTGACATCGTGTGGCCTCCAGTGGCGTCGCGGCGGCGACGTGCCGCCACGGGCACTGACACTAGGGACGGCGGGCGCGGAAAGGCAGCGACGAATGTGCTGCGTTCGGCATGACAAATGGCCTATTCGAGAGTCGCCTCGTATGCTCACGAAGATGTCGGTGAGCATCGTGTTCGAGACCCATTCGGTCACCAAGGACACGAGTCCGGGATCGCGACCGGCTGGCTCCCTGGCCGACCTCGCTCGCGAACTCGGCCGGCGACGGCGAGACGACAACCTCAGTGCGGTGTTCACCTCGGACCTCGCCAGAGCAGCCGAGACCGCAGCGAACGCGTTCGGCGAGGTCGGCAGGCGTGTCCTCGTGATCGGCCACGTGGCGACGCGGTTTGCCCTCGACCACGCCTTGCGTGGTGTGCCGCTGGAGGCACTACTCGACGAGCCCTTCTACTGGCAGGAGGGCTGGGAGTACACGCTGTGCTGAAACCCGATGTCGCCTTCCATTGGAGTGGCGGCAAGGACTCCGCGCTCGCCTTGAGCGTGCTGCTTGCCCAGGGCGGCGACGTCACGGTCGACCGCCTCGTGACGACGGTCGACGCCGAGCGGAACACCTCGACGGTGCACGGGCTGCCGGTCGAGCTTCTCCAGGCGCAGGCCCGCAACATCGGGATCCCGCTGCAGGCGATCGCGCTTCCCGGCCCCGGCCTCGATGGGTACGTGGACGCGATCAACGCCGCGGCCGTACGCATGCGGCACGAGGGCATCGACGCGTTCGTCTTCGGCGACCTGAGCTGCTCGAACGTACGCCACCACAAGGAGCGCCAGTTCGGGCCGCTGGGCATCGAGGTCCTCGAACCGCTGTGGGACATGACATCCCGCGAGTGCATCGAACGGTTCCTGGAGTCAGGCATTCGCGCGGTGACAGTCGTGGTCGACGCCGGCGTGCTCACCATTGACGAGGTTGGCGTGCCGGTCAACCGGGAGTTCATCGACCGCCTGCCCGAGAACGCCGACCCGTGCGGCGAGTTCGGCGAGTACCACTCCTTCGCGTACGACGGGCCCATATTCCGCGCGCCGGTCGACTTCTCGCTGTCCAGTCCCCGCCGCTATGAGAGTGACATCCGCACCACCGAGGGCGTACGCAGGTACGCGTACTGGCTCGCGACCCCGCAACCGCCACGCAGCTGTTAGATCTCACGGCCGATGTCACCTCGGACTCGTGGGCTGTTCGGCGATCCAATCCACTTCTTGGGTCAGGAGCTCGAGCGCGCGTCCCTGCGGGGTGTAGCCGAGCCGTTCGGAGGCGCCCGTGTCGAGCACCATGGGACTGACGGACCGCCATGGGTGGTCGCCCACCGTGGGGTCCACTTGGCTGCCGACCAGTTCGAGGCCTCCCTCCCAGTCCAACCGCTCGCCGATCGCGCGGACGATCTGTTCTGCGGTCGGAGTGTCCGGGTCGGCACTGTTCAGGACGCGTTGTCCAGGCTTGCCAGCGACGGTCTCGATGAGCGCTGCCGTGTTCGCCGCTGCGGTGAGGTGGTCGATCGATGTGCCCTCGGCGAGCGTGATGGTCGGGTCGCCGCGGAGGATTCGTTCGACGAAGACGCGCGTCCGCGGGTTGCGCGCCCAGCGTCCGTGGACCTTGGACGGACGAATGACCGTGACCGGCAGCCCGCTGTCCAGGGCAACGCGCTCGACGGCCACTTTCGACGGGGCGTAACCCTCTCGGGTGAAGGGGTACGCACCGTCGTCACCGACGGGCGACAGGGTCGGCGTGTCCTCGCTGACCGGGCCAGGGAACCACGGCGGTTCCTCTCCATTGAGGTGGCGGCCGTTCGTGTCGACGTAGACGGCGCGACTGGAGATGAGGACCGCGCAGGCGACCGAGGCCATCACCGGAAGGAGTGCGCGGACGTCCGCGCTGCGGTAAGCGAGCAGATCTACGAGCAGGTCTGCGCCTTCAGCCACGAGTCGCCCGATCGCGGAAGTCTCACTTCGTTCGATCTGATGGAACCGCACGCCAGCCACCTCGAGCTCGCGTGGCATCGCTCCAGGATCACGGCCGGTAACATCGACCCACCAGTCGGCGGCCGCCAACCGGGCAGCGACCGCGCCGCCGATCGCACCGGTTCCACCCAGGATCACCGCTCGCATTCACGGCCTCCGCTTACGGGCCGGCATCTGTTAGGCGGGTGCCATGTCGACGAAGCGGCTGTAGTGCCCCTGGAACGCCACGGTCACCGTCTTGGTCGGACCGTTGCGGTGCTTGGCGACGATCATGTCGGCCTCGCCCGCGCGGGGCGACTCGCGCTCGTATGCATCCTCGCGGTTGAGCAGGATCACCATGTCGGCATCCTGCTCCAGTGAGCCTGACTCGCGAAGGTCAGACAGCTGCGGCTTCTTGTCGTTGCGCTGCTCGGGGCTGCGGTTGAGCTGGCTGATCGCGATAATGGGTACGTCGATCTCCTTGGCCAGCAGCTTCATCGACCGTGAGATCTCCGAAACCTCCTGCTGCCGGCTCTCGACCCGGCGCGGGGAGTGCATGAGCTGCATGTAGTCGACCACGACCACGCGCAGGTCGTGCTGCTGCTTCAGTCGCCGTGCCTTCGCCCGGATCTCCATCATCGACATGTTGGGCGAGTCGTCGATGAACAGCGGCGCCTCGCTCACTTCGCTCATCCGCCGGGCCAGGCGGGTCCAGTCGTCGTCGGACAGCGTGCCGGACCGCATCGCGTGCAGCGCGACCTTCGCCTCCGCGGACAAGAGCCGCATGGTGATCTCGCTGCGACTCATCTCCAGGCTGAAGATGACCGACGCGAGACCGTGCTTGACCGACGCGGAACGGATGAGATCCAAGGCAAGCGTCGAGTTGTGCGTGGGAACCATCGAGCGGCCGGCCAAGTACATCTGGTCAGCATTGTCCACCTGGACACAGCGCACCGGCACGCTCGCGATCCGATCGACCGATGTGATGTAGCGGGCGCCGACCCGATGGTATGCGCTGCCAGCCCGTTCCTTCTGTGCTCGGCGTTTCCGGTCAAGCCGAAACACGTCCTCCAACGGAGTGAAGGTGAGCACCCAGCAGGTAGAGGACGCCTCCGTGCGGCCGTTGACCAATTTCGAGGACACCCCGCACCGGTAGCCGAGACCGACGACAAGGTCGTGGACATCGGCGGCCAGGCGACGAGACGTGCACGCAAACTGCACCGCGCCAGTGCGGGTGACCGTACCGTCGGTGTCGAGCAGCCCAGCAAGGAGTGCCCGACGCTGCCATTCGGCGGCCCGCAGGTACTGGGGCGGAATATGCTTCTCGCCAAGCACACCGATGTGACGCAGCAGTGCCTGCACGGAACCGCGCTTGCGACGACATCTTGCGCAGAGCCCATTGCCGGTTCGGCGCTCCCCGCATTGCGGGCATACGGGTTCTGGCCTGGGTGCGGAGACGAATCTGGCCCTTCCCCCGCACGAGCGCCCGCATGTCTTGACCTGTGTAGTGCAGGGACGGAAGCTTCGCCCACAGACCTCGCAAGCTCGCTCGGGCAGGGGTGGCGGCTCGGGCAGTCTGACGCCGTATCGCATTGGCGTATTGGCCGCCACAACCTCGTAGCCTTCCGCCCTTACAAAGTCGACAATCTCCGGATCTGTAGTGGTAAACGATGCGCTGGCAGTGGTGCCGTCCCCGAGCCAGACACCCAGCGTGTACGGAGCGACGGGTGGTTCGCACGTTGGCAGAATCAGCGCACTGGCGTTTGTCACTGAGTGGTTGATCCGACGATCTGAGGTTTCGCATCGTAGGGTCGTTGCAATTTCCTCGGTGGTGCGGACCGCGGCGAACGTCCGCTGGTTCCGGTATAGGTTCGCACCCGTACGCGCCTGCTGAGCCGACCGCCTTGACGCCCGGGTCTCGGTCAACCACTGATGCTTGGCGTCCGCGATGATGCTCGTGTCATCTGAGAATCCCACCCGGTAGCAGGGCCTCCCGTACATGACGTCGGTCGCCGCGATGACCGTCGTCGGACACCCGTCGGCTCCGATGAGCCGGTCGCCCACCTGGACGTCGCGCATAGTCGTCCAGCCGTCGGGAGTCGGCAGCGGTGTATCAATGGCGAGAGCCTTGCCTATCGCCGGCCTCGCCGCGAGGATGATCATCTGTCCGGGGTGCAGGCCGTTGGTCAGCTGGTCCAGCTCGGAGAAACCCGTCGGCACGCCGAAGATGGCGCCGCCGCGGCTGCCGATCGCCTCAATCTCGTCGAGCGTGGACGGCAGGACTTCGCCGAGGCGAAGGTAGTCGTCGCCGGTACGGCGCTCGGTTACCGAGTAGATCTCGGCCTGCGCCCGGTCGACGATGTCGTCGACCTCGGCGTCGGCGGAGTACCCCATCTGCGTGATCCGGCTGCCCGCCTCGACCAAGCGGCGCAGGATCGCGCGCTCGTGCACGATCCGCGCGTAGTAGCCCGCGTTCGCCGCGACGGGCACCAGCGCCATTACGGTGTGCAGGTAGTCCGCGCCGCCGACCCGGGCGATGTCGCCGTGCTTGGTCAGATCCGCGGCGACCGTGACCGCGTCTGCCGGGTCGCCCCGGCCGTACAGGTCGACGATCGCGTCGAACAGCACCTGGTGGGCGGGGCGGTAGAAGTCGCCGGAGCGCAGCACTTCGACCACGTCCGCGATCGCGTCCTTGCTGAGCAACATGCCACCGATGACGCACTGCTCGGCGTAGACGTCCTGCGGCGGTGTTCGACCGAAATCGGAGTCGCCTACCGGCTGCAACTCCGCGACGGACACGATCCCCCCTCTTGCCGTTCGGCTCTGTCGCCGTGATCTGCCGTCACCGAGGTGGCCACGGCACCCCTTCCCCGCACCTGGCTCGCTCGCTCACGTCAGGTGCCCGATGCGCGGTCGTCACCGGACCGCGCTGGTCATGCGACACCTACCGCCGGCTCGCTCGTCAGCTCTTCGCCCAGTTCTAGCGGACGGCACCGACATCACCAAAGCGCGCGGTCCACAACCGCTGTGCATACGGTTGTGGGCGGCACGCCGTGTCGTTGTGCACGGGTTGTGGATGACCTTGTGGGCGCCACAATGCGGACACCGTCGTGGCGGCGAACGTCCAGGTCAGAGCACCTACGGCGGCATGCACCGGCTGTGGACGAAAGCAAGATGCTCCTCTCGTACAGGCGCGGCGGCGGCGCGCACCGCGGGCTCAGTAAGCTCGGACCGCGATGAGGGCAGGACGGTACCTTCCGAGGCTGCGTCATGCCCGCGACGCCGAGATCGTGCGCCTCGCGGTACCCGCGCTCGGCGCCCTGGTCGCCGAGCCGCTGTTCCTGCTCGGCGACTCTGCGATCGTCGGCCGCCTCGGGACGGCACCGCTGGGCGGCCTCGGGGTCGCCGGCACGGTGGTGCAGACCGTCGTCAACTTGAGCGTCTTCCTCGCGTACGGCACGACCGCCGCCGTCGCCCGCAAGCTCGGTGCCAGTGACCGGGCCGGCGCGCTCCGCCAGGGCATCGACGGGATCTGGTTCGCGCTGGCACTGGGTTTCGTCCTCGTCTGCGTGGGTGAGCCGCTGCTGCCGGGGATCGTGGGCCTGTTCGGCACCTCCGCCGAGGTCGGGTCGTACGCGGTCACGTACCTGCGGATCGCGTTCCTCGGGCTGCCGGCGATGCTGCTGGTGCTCGCCGGCACCGGCGTGCTCCGCGGGCTGCAGGACACCCGGACGCCGCTGCTCGTGTCCGGCGTCGCGAGCGCGGCGAACGTCGGGCTCAACGCCGTGCTCGTGCTCGGGCTCGGCTGGGGCATCGCCGGCTCGGCGGTCGGCACCGTTCTCGCGCAGGCCGGTTCGGCGGTCGCGTACGTCGCCGTGACCGCGGCCGCCGCTCGTAGGCAGCACGTCCCGCTGCGACCCACGTTCCGCGGCCTCTCCGGCATCGCCACCGCCGGCCTCGGCCTGTTCGTGCGTACCGCATCGCTGCGCGTCGTCCTCATCGTCGCGGCTGCGGTCGCCGCCCGCACCGGGACCGCGACGATCGCCGCGTACCAGGTCACGTTCACGATCTGGTCGCTGCTCGCGCTCGCCCTCGACTCGATCGCCATCGCCGCGCAGGCGATCACCGGCCGGTTCCTCGGCGCGGGCGACACGCAGGGGACCCGTGACGCCACCCGCCGGATGGTCGAGTGGGGTCTCGCGGCCGGTGTCGTGCTGGGTCTGATCGTGCTCGCCGTTCGGTTCGTCCTGCCGTACGGCTTCACGACCGACCCGCACGTACGAGCGCTGATCGCCGCCTCCCTGCTTGTCGTCGCCTGCCTGCAACCGCTCGCGGGTGTGGTGTTCGCGCTGGACGGGATCCTTATCGGCGCCGGAGATGCGACGTACCTTGCGGTCGCGGCGGTGCTGTCGACGCTCGCGTTCCTGCCCCCTGCGGGCGCGGTGCTCGCGACGCATGCCGGGCTCAGCTGGCTCTGGTGGGCGCTCGGCCTGTGGATACTCGCGCGGCTGGTGACCCTCGGAACGCGGGCGCTCGGTGACCGGTGGCTGGTGACCGGGGCAGTGCGGTAGCCACCCACCGCGCACCACTGGCACGCTGGCGTCGTGCCCACGACCATGCCCCTCACGCTCGACGGCCGGCACCTTCGCTGTCGCGACGTCGAGGACATTGCCCGCCATGCCGCGCCCATCGGCATCGACCAGGAAGCCCGGCGGCGCGTCGCCACCGCACGCGCAGCTGCGCTCCGCGTCGCGGACCGGCAACCTGTGTACGGTCTGTCGACGGGGGTCGGTGCCAACCGCGACGTCCCGGTCGTCGACGCCGACATGTCCGACCACGGCATGCGGCTGCTGCGTAGCCACGCCGCCCGCACAGGACCGGTCGAGAGCGACGAGACCGTGCGCGCCACCATGGCGATCCGGCTCAACCAGCTGCTCGCGGGCGGGTCGGGAGTACGCGTGGAGGTGGTCGACGCGCTCGCGGACGCCCTCCAGGGGGACGCGCTGCCCACCGTGCATCGGTACGGCACCCTCGGCACCGGTGACCTCTCGCCGCTGGCGGAGCTCGGCCTGACGCTCGCCGGGGAGCTGCCGTGGCGCTTCGGGGGTGCCACGCTGGTCCGCTTCGTCGCGGGCGAGGCGCTGGCCTTCATGAGCAGCAGCGCGCTCAGCCTGGCGACGGCGACGCTCGCCCGCGACGACCTCGCCCGGCTCGTGGACGCGAGCCACCTGGTGGCCGCGCTGTCGTTTCTCGCTCTCAGCGGCAACCCCGAGGCGTACGACCCGGCCGCGCTCGCGGCTCGGCCGCACTCCGGAGCCGTCCGGGTCGCCGCGCAACTGCACGAGCTCGTCGGCATGCCTTCCGCACAGCGGATCCAGGACCCGTTCGCGTTGCGCGCCATCCCGCAGGTGAACGGTGTTGCCGTCGAGGCCCTGGAACGTCTCCGTGGCGTCCTCGAGGTCGAGATCAACGCGGCGGCGGAGAACCCGCTGATCGTCGCCGACGCGGGCGAGCCGCGCGCGCTGCACCACGGCCAGTTCCACGCGACCGAGGTCGCCGCGGCACTCGATTCCGCGCGGCTCGGTATCGCGTCGGTCGCGGCACTGTCGAGCGGACGTCTCGGCGCCCTGCTCGAGCCCGGCCTCACCGATCTGCCGGTCTTCCTGGCCGACGGACCGGCAGGCAGCTCCGGTGTGCTGCTCCTCGAGTACGTCGCTCACGACGTGCTCGCCGAGATCCAGCACGCGGCGGCCCCGGTGACCACGGGTACCGCGGTCATCTCCCGGGGCCTGGAGGACCATGCGAGCTTCGCAGCGCAGGCAGCGCGGTACACCGAGGAACTGACGGGGCTCGTCCCGACCGCCCTGGCCTGCGAGCTGGTCGCCGCGGTACGCGCACTGCGCATGGCGCCGGATCGGATCGCCGCCGGACCGGCACGGAAGGCGTACGAGCGGGCGGCAGCCGTACTGCCGGAGGCCCTGGAAGACCGGCCGCTCGGAGAGGACATCGCCGCCGCCATCGCCGTGCTGCCCGAGCTCGCCCAGCTCAGCCACGAGCTTAAAGGAAGGACGGCAGGCGCCGTACCCGAGTAGGTTGCGTGGCATGCCCAATTCCCAGCCGTACCGGTTCGGCGTCAACCTCTTCGGCATCGGCGACCGGGAGGCTTTCCGAGCGAAGTGCCAGCGCGCCGAGCGGCGCGGCTTCGACATCCTCAACATTCCCGACCACCTGCACGCAGCGGCGCCGTTTCCGATGGCGGTCGCGGCGGCCGAGGCGACAGAGCGGGTCCGGGTCGGCACCCACGTACTGAACATCGGGTTCTGGAACCCGGCGCTGCTCGCCCGGGAGATCGCCACGACCGACCAGCTCACCGGAGGTCGGCTCGACATCGGTCTCGGTGGCGGCACGGTGAAGGCGGAGTTCGACGAGGCGGGCATCCCGTGGGAGCCGATCGGCGAGCGGATGGACAGGCTGGAGACCGCCATCGCCGAGCTGAACCGCATCCTCGGCGAAGAGGACGGGTCGGAGCGAGAGCCGCGGCCGGTGCAGCGGCCACGGCCACCGATCATGGTCGGCGCCAGCGGCGAACGGGGCTTGCGCGTCGCGGCGCGGCACGCCGACATCCTCGGCTACGGCGGAGTTCAGCACGTACGTGGCAAGCAGGCCGGCACGTTGCAGCTGGCAACCGCAGCCACTGGCGACGAGCGGATGACGTGCTTCCGCGCGCAGGCTGGCGGCCGCGTCGACGGAATGGAGCTGAGCCTGCTGCTGCAACGCGTCACCCTCACCGCCGACCGCAAGGGAGCAGCAGAGGAGTGGTACGCAGGCGACCCATCGCTCACCGTGGAGGAGTTGCTCGAGGCACCGGGCCTACTCGTCGGCACCGTAGACGAGATCGTCCAGCAGATCCACGAGCGCAGGGAACGGTACGGCTTCACGTACTTCTCGGTGCACGAGCCGTCCATGGACGCCATGGAGGAGGTCATCGCCGCGCTCCGCGGCTGAATTACGGCAGTTGTCAGTGTCTCGTTGAGCCATGGCACAACGAGACACTGACAACTTTGCGTACGGGGTGGTTCAGCCCTGGGAGACGACGTCGATGTCGACGGTCGCGTTGACCTCCGGGTGCAGCCGTACCGCGGCCTGGTGCTTGCCGAGCGTCTTGATCGGGCCGCCGAGCTCCACCCGGCGCCGGTCGAGCTCGGGCCCGCCGGCCCGCTTCACCGCGCCGACGACGTCGCTCGCGGTCACCGAGCCGAACAGCCGACCACCCTCACCGGCGCGCTTGGGGAGACTGACGCTGAGCGCGCCGAGCGTCTCCGCGATCTCCTTGGCCTGGTCGAGGTCACGGATCTCGTGCGCACCGCGGGCACGTTTGATCTGCGCGACCTGCCGCTCGCCGCCGCGGGTCCATCCCACCGCAAGGCCGCGCGGGAGCAGGTAGTTGCGGCCGTAACCGTCCTTGACCTCGACGACGTCTCCCGGCGAGCCGAGCCCGGAGACCTCCTGCACGAGAATCAGCTTCATCGCCTCAGGTTCCTCTCGACTCAGCGGGCCTGCATCGTGTACGGGAGCAACGCCACCTCGCGTGCGTTCTTCACCGCGGTGGCGACGTCGCGCTGGTGCTGCCGGCAATTGCCGGTCACCCGCCGGGCGCGGATCTTACCCCGGTCAGAGATGAACTTGCGCAGCAGCGCGGTGTCCTTGTAGTCGACGTACGGAACCTCATCCTTGCAAAACATGCAAACCTTCTTGCGCGGCTTGCGCACAATGTTCTTGGGGGCCATCGTGGTACTCCTCCTTCGAGTCCGCCTCGCGGCGGGAGTGGCCGTTGCTTACTTCTGTTGTCGTGGTGCGGGTCAGAACGGTGGGTCATCGTAGGACGAGCCGCCCTGCGGCGCGCCCGCCCCGGTCGGTTGACCTCCGGTCGCCCAGGGGTCGTCCTGGCCGCCGAACCCACCGCCGCCGCCCGCAACACCGCCGGGGCCATTCGACCCACCGAAGCCACCGCCCGAGCGGTTGGTCTTGGTGACCTTCGCCGACGCGTACTTCAGTGACGGCCCGACATCGTCCACCTCGACCTCGTAGACCGTACGGTTCTCACCCTCACGGGTCTGGTAGGAGCGCTGCTTGAGCCTTCCCTGCACCACGACGCGCATGCCGCGCTGCAGCGACTCTGCGACGTTCTCCGCCGCCTGCCGCCAGATGTTGCAGGTCAAGAACAGCGCTTCGCCGTCCTTCCACTCCCCGGTCTGGTTGTCGCGGAACCGCGGTGTGGACGCCACCCGGAAATTCGCAACGGCCTGACCGTTGGAGGTGAAGCGCAGCTCAGGGTCATTAACCAGGTTGCCGACGATGGTGATACTGGTGTCGCCTGCTGCCATGCGGGGCTACCTCCTCTAACGGAGCTCCGGACGGAGCACCTTCGTGCGAAGCACCGACTCCTGCAGGCCGAGCTGCCGGTCGAGCTCCTGCACCGCCTCGGGCTCTGCGGTCAGGTCAAGGACCGCATAGATACCCTCGGACTTCCTATTGATCTCGTAGGCGAGCTTGCGCCGGCCCCAGACGTCGACCTTCTCCACGCTGCCGCCGCTGTTCTTCACGACGGCCAGGAACTGGTCGAGCGACGGGGCCACGGTCCGTTCCTCGATCTCGGGATCGAGGATGACCATCACCTCGTAATGACGCGTGGACAACTGCTGCCTCCTTCGGACTCGGGCGGCCACGGTCCTTCCGTGGCAGGAGGGGGAATTCGTCGCTTGGTACCGTACGGGCGCCGGTGCATGCAACCGGTGCCCAGTCGCCACCTTTACCAAGGCGGCTGCGCCAGCCTACCAGCGCAGGACGACACGCTGGCCGGCTGTCCACAGCCCTCCGCGCCCGGGCTCACCTCGATAGTTGCCGCCCGAGGAGACCGACCGCGGCCGCACGGGCGGTTGCGGCGGCGTCGACGTCCACACCCATCCCGTACGCCACGGTCGCGCCCTCGTGCAGCAGGAACATCTGCGCCGCCGCCTGCCCAGGGTCCGGCACTCCGGCGTCCCGCGCCAACCGGGTGAGGTACTCCACCAGCCAGCGCTTTTGGTCCTCGGTCACCCGCCGGCCGGGGTGGTCGGGGTCGGTGAGTTCGGCGTAGGCGTGGACGAAGGCGCATCCGCGCGAGTTCTCCGCACGCATCCACTCGCCGAGCGCGTCGAAGACGGCGAGCAGCCGGCCGTCCGCGTTCGCACCGTGCGCGTCCACGTAGCCGACCAGATGGTCGCGCCAGCGCCGGTCACGCGCACTCAGGTACGCAGCGACCAGCTGCGCCTTGGAGCCGAAGCGGTCGTACAGCGTCTTCTTCGTCACCCCGGCCGCCTCGGCGATGGTCTCGACGCCGACCGCGCCGAGGCCCTGCCGGTAGAACAGCTCGGAAGCGGCGGTGAGCACGCGTTCGGCTGCGGGCGTCCAGCGGCGTGTGCCGTCCAGTCGGCTGGTCGTTTCCATGTCCTCTCCTCTGCGGTCCACTGACAGTATACCTACCGGTATGGTTACCTGCCAGGCATGGCAACCTCAACCACCACTTCGACATCAGCAGCTACGGATGCCGCCTTCGCGGCGGCGTTCGTCGTGATGTGGAGCTCTGGCTTCGTCGGCTCGGAGCTGGGTACGCAGGTCGCGCCGGCCACGACGCTGCTCGCCTGGCGCTTCCCCATCGCGGCCGGCCTGCTACTGCTCTGGCGCTTCCACCGGCGCGGACCACGGCCGCGTATCCGGGACATCGCGTTCCAGTCCGTGATCGGCCTGCTCGCGCAGGGCGGCTACCTGCTCGGTGTCGTCCTCGCCGTACAGCTCGGGGTACCCGCTGGAACGACCGCCCTCGTCGCCTCGATGCAGCCGATCGTGTCCGGCGTGCTCGCTTTGCCGGTGCTCGGCGAGCGGGTACGGCTCGGGCAGTGGTTGGGGCTCGCCACGGGGTTCGGCGGCGTAACGCTCGTGGTCGGTGGGAACCTGGCGCTGACCGCGGCGGTGTCGTGGTGGGCGTACGCGCTGCCCTTCGGCGCGATGGCCTCGCTCGTCGCAGCGACATTGCTCGAACGCAAGGTCGGGTCCAACGTGACCATGGTGGACAGCCTCGCGATCCAGTGCGCGACGAGCGTGCTGCTGTTCGGTGCGCTCGCCGCGGCGACCGGGACGCTGCGGCCGGTCGGCGGCGCGCAATTCTGGATAGCGGTGGCCTGGATGGTCGGGCTCTCCACGTTCGGCGGCTACGGGTTCTACTGGGCGACGCTGCGCCGGTCGGGTATCGCGCGGCTGAGCAGCTTGCTCTACCTCACGCCGGCGACAACCGCACTGTGGACGTCGCTCATGTTCGGCGAGGAGGCCGGGGTCTGGGCACTCGCCGGCATGGCGATTTCGGGCGTATCGGTCCTGCTCGTGTACCGGCCGGCCCGGTTGTCCACAAACGTCCGGTCACCCCTTGCCCACCTTGCGCTACGCAGCGAAGATGAGGCGTCATGCGAGGGCGATGGGTGCGAACGGCGACTGCAGTCCCGCTGCTCGTGCTGACCGCAATGGGCGCGCTGACTGGCTGCGCGTTCGGCCCGGACGAGGAGCCGGCCGCGCTCCCGCCGATCACCGCGACACCGACGACACCCGCACCGGTCGGTACCCTGCCGTCCCCCTCGCTGACCCCTACACCGACGCCGACCGGTACGGCAGGAATGTCGAACCGCAAGCAGGTGAAGTTCGTCTACCTGCGCGTGGCCGCCGCGTACAGGAAGGCCAAGCAGATGCCAGCCGAGGACCGGCGTTCGTACCTCGCGCGGTGGATGGTGGATCCGGCACTGGGCATCTTCGTCGACGCGATGGCGCGGGAGGACAGGAGGCAGGAGCGCATCACCGCCAGCCGGGTGCCGCACGTGTTCAACGTGACGGTCGACGGCGACGTCGCGCACGTCGATGACTGCTCGGATGACAGCCAGTCGCTTCGCAAGGACACCGACACCGGCGAGGTCGTCGGGGGTGGATCCGAGCATCTCTGGTATGCCGCGGACTTGAAGGAGACGAGCGACGGTTGGCGGGTCTACCGCACGAGTATCAGGAGCGAGCCGTGCGCCGGGTACTGAGGCCACTGCCCGCAGTGCTGCTATTGGCCGCCGTCGCTCTCAGCGGCTGCGGGTCGGACGACGACGATCCGGCGGTGGGCACGTCGACACGAGCCCGAGGCCGTCGCCGAGCCCGACCACAACGAAGGCCATGTACGACAAGCAGCAGATCAAGTATGTGTACAAGCACTTGAGAACCGGCTACAACGCAGCGCAGACGATGCCGGAGAAGAAGCGGCGCACGTATCTCGCCCAATGGATGACCGATCCTGCCCTTAGCCACTTCGTGGACGGGATGACTAAGCAGCACAAGCATCACCTGCGCGCCATCGGCAACAGCGTGCCGCATCTTCAACGTGACAGTCGACGGCGAAACCGCCCACGTCGACGACTGCACCGACGACAGCGGTACCGCGCTAGCAGCGTTCGGCGCACTTCCCACGGTGAGTTCCTGCTTCTCGTGGCCCGCAGGCAATGAGAAGCAGGAAATGAGTTACATACCGTGATCATTCCGCGGGACCCCGGAGAAGGTGCGCCATCGCCGATGTGCAAAGACCCGGGAGAGCGGGGCTGTCAGCGGCGGGTCGTAGGCTCGCACCGTGCAACGCATTGGAGCCCACGTCGACCGCACCGATCCGCTCGCCGCTGCCAAGGCCTGCGGCGCCGACCTGGTGCAGACCTTCCTCGGCGACCCGCAGGGGTGGAAGGCGCCGGTGGTCGCCGACACCATCGACGCGCTGTCCGCGGCGGATGTGCAGCTGTACATCCACGCGCCGTACGTGCTCAACGTCGCCACCACCAACAACCGGATCCGGATACCGAGCCGCAAGCTGCTGGCCAAGCACGCCGCGGCAGCCGCGGAGGCCGGTGCCAAGGGGCTCATCGTGCACGGCGGTCACGTGCTCAAGGCCGACGACCCGGCCCAGGGGTACGCGAACTGGCGCAAGGTCTTCGAGCGGGGTGAGTTCCAGCTCCCCATCCTCATCGAGAACACCGCGGGCGGCACCAACGCGATGACACGCGAGCTCGACGCGCTGGCTCGGCTGTGGGATGCGCTCGACGGCTTCGATGTCGGGTTCTGCCTGGATACCTGTCACGCGCATGCGGCCGGCGAGCAGCTCGACGGACTCGTAGCCCGGGTCAAGGCCATCACCGGCCGCATCGACCTCGTCCACGCCAACGACAGCCGCGACGAGTTCGGCTCCAGCCGCGACCGGCACACCAACCTGGGCAACGGCACCATCGACCCGGCGTTGATCGCGGCTGTGGTCGGCGAGTCCGGTGCGTCAGCCGTGGTCGAGACCCCGCCGGAAGGTCAGGCCGCCGACATCAACTACCTGCGCGGCGCGCTCTGAAGCGGCTCACCCAGCCCAGGCGCCGTGCACGAACCGTGCCGTGTACCACGCCATCAGCGGGGTCGCCAGCACCGCGTACACCGGTAGCAGCCAGCCGTGGCGCATCGACGCCCGCGCGAGCAGCAGCCAGAGCGGCCACCACAGCAGCGTCGACCGGGTGACGGACAGGTAGTACGCGCTGGTCACCAGCGCGCCGACCTGCAGGCCCACGTAGAAGAACTCGGCCCAGCGGCCGCGGAAGAGCAGGAGCAGGCACAACGCTACTCCGACCAGGGCGGCCACCAGCTCTCCACGGAACGCGACCATGAACGGCCCCGACCAGGCCGACTGCCAGGTCGTCGCGAACGCGTCCCACGGCATGGTGAACGTCCGTCCCCAACCGGCTTCCTGCGCGTGGAGCCACGCCAGCCAGTCCCCGGTGATCCCGTGCAGGTACACCGAGAACGCCACGACCGGTATCGCGGGGAGCGCGAGGGCGCAGGCATGTCCGCCCGTCCTGAGCAGCGACCCGCGCTGGGCCGCGTGCACGCCCGGCTCCTCGTGCGAGCGCTCGAAGATGTACATGATGACAAGAGCGATCGCGAGGAACAGCCCGGTCACCCGGACCGTCGTGGCCAAGGCCGTCAGCACACCCGCCGCCAGCCACTTCTCCTTGCGCGCGCACAACCACGCGGGCAACGCGAACGCGAGAAAGGTCGCCTCGGTATAGCCGACGGCGAGGAACACCGCGTACGGCGAGAGCACGCAGAAGATGACCGCCCGGATACCGACCCCGTGCCTGGCGGTCTGCGCGGGCGCGCCACCAGCGAGCAGGAACTCGAAGTCGCCGAGGCGCGCCAGCGCGACCATCGCAACCGCGCCCGCGACCAGCGAGATCAGCAGCCCCGCCAGCGCCCAGTTGGGGACGACAAGGTGCACTAGACGGAGCAGCAGCGGAACGCCGGGCAGGAAGCCCGGCAGGCCGGGGTCCGGGTTGCCATTCGGGTTGCCCTCGTAGCCGTACCTGGCGATCTCGACCAGCAGCGCGGCGTCCCACTGCAGCCAGTGCTGGCTGAGGACTATCGCGCTGCCCAGCGCGACCACGGCGGAGAACAGCACCAGCAGCCGCGAGCCCACCCACAGTGCCAGCGCCCACCCATCGGTAGCGCGCCGCATCAGGTGGGCTCTGGCTGCCTGCGCGCATCAATGAGCGGCCGCAGTTGGAAGCGATCCGGCGCACCGTCGAGCACGCCGCCGGCCGGATCGTCATCACCCCACCAGCGCACCGCGTCATGCTGCGGCTGGCACACGTCTCGTACGACCAGCCCACACAGTACGGCGACCGCGCACAGCCGCGCGCACAAGGTCACGAAGTACAGCCCCTCCGGCAAACCCTCGCCAGGCTTGGCGAGCTCGTACAGGTACCACCAGATGCCCAGGAAGTAGACGATCTCTGCGGCTTGCCAGGCAAGGAACATCCGCCACCGCGGCCGGGCGAGCACGACGAACGGCAGGAGCCACAACACGTACTGCGGGGACCACACCTTGTTGGTCATCAAGAACGCGGCGAGCGTGAGGAACGCGAGCTGCGGCCAGCGCGGCCGTGTCGGTGCCAGCAGCGCGAGCGCGGCGATACCGAGGCACAGCGCCGCGAACACGCCGGAGCCGACGACGTTCAGCAGGGGCGGCGGCCCGCCATGGCTTGCCGTGCCGAAGATGCCCGGGACGAGGTTCTGCAGGGCGTACCAGCTGGAGCCCCAGTCCGCGGGCCGGCTGCCCGAGTACGCGTAGAACCGGCTCCAGCCATCGAACGCGGTCATCATCACCGGAACGTTCACGGCGAGCCAGGTGCCGGCGGTGGTCACCAGCGTGATCCCGAAGGCCCGGAGCTTGCCCGCGCGCAGGCACAGCACGAACAGCGGGCCGAGCAGGATAAATGGATAGAACTTGGTCGCGATCGCGAGGCCGAACAGCACACCTGCCCACCCCGCCCGGCGGCGCGCCCAGGCCAGCATCGCGACCGCGGTGAGGAACACCGCGAGCAGGTCCCAGTTGATGTATGCGGCCAGTACGAGCCCGGGCGCCACCGCGAACATCGCGGCATCCCACGGCCGTCGCCGCCCGAGCGTACGCACCAGCGCCCACGCGGTACCCAACGCGCACGCCGCGAGCACGAGCACGTTGACGACGTAGAACGCGTGGCCGCCGGCTGCCTGCCCCGCGACGCCGGCGACGTCTGCGCCGAACAGTCCCGCGAGCGCGTACCAGACGCGGACGAGGAAGGCGGTCGCCTGCATCAACGCGCCGATGACGACCGGGTACTCCACGGCGTGATCGAGGTAGGGCGTGGCGCCGTCGGCGAGGCCCTCACCGAAGTAGAGCGGGTAGATGTCGGTGTAGCAGACGTGGGTGTACTGGAAGTTCTCCTCGTTCCACCCGCCGCTGCTGCACGGGTGCTTCTCCAGGTACCCCAGGACACACGCCACCGCGGTGAGCACCAGCACGACGTACAGCGGCTTCCACCAGCTGCCGCCGATCCCCGCCCGGCGTCCGAGCGGACCACCGAAGATCCCGCTGACCGAGTGGACAACGGGATC
>JBOHBN010000104.1:0-6115 GCA_050698355.1 Streptosporangiales bacterium
CGCGCATCCTGCAGGGTGCCGCGGCCGCGATGATGGTGCCGCAGGTGCTCGCGACGATCCAGGCCACCACGACCGGTGCGCGGCGCACCCGGGCGGTCGGCGCGTACGCCGCGACGGCGGGCATCGCGATGGTCGTCGGGCAGCTCGTCGGCGGCGCGCTCGTCTCAGCGGACATCGCGGGTACCGGCTGGCGCGCGATCTTCTTCGTCACCCTCCCGCTCGGCGTTGCCGGGCTCGTGCTCGCCCGCCTCGTCCTACCCGAGACCCGATCCGACGAGGCCGCGCGTGTCGACGTGGCCGGCACCCTGCTGCTCGCCGCGACCCTGCTCGCCGTGCTCGTCCCACTCACCGAGGGACGCGCGCTGGCCTGGCCGGCGTGGACGGTCGCGCTGCTGGCGGCCGCACCCGTGCTCGCCGCGGCGTTCGTGCTCGCGGAGGTCCGCGGCGAGCGCGACGGCAGGTACCCGCTCGTGCCGCCGTCGCTGCTACGGGCACCGAGCATGCGGATCGGGCTGGCGCTCGCCGTGCCGTTCTTCATGGGCTTCGGCGGGTTCATGTTCGTGTTCCCCGTCATCATGCAGGAGGGCGAGCACTTCGGCGCCTTCCACGCCGGGCTCGTGCTTGCCCCGTACGCCCTGTCCTTCTTCGCCGTCTCACTGGTCGTCGGCCGGCTGCTGCCGAGGCACGGCAGCCGCGTCATCGTGGCCGGGTTGCTGGTGGAAGCGGCCGGCATCGTCGGTGTGGCCGGGCTGATGTGGGCGTACTGGCCGGAGGCGGGGCTGCTCGCCCTACTGGCGCCATGCGTCGTCGCGGGTGCCGGTCAGGCGGCAGTGATGGCGCCGCTGTTCCGGGTGGTGCTGACCGACGTACCGGCCAACCGGTCCGGCACCGGCAGCGGGGTGTTGAACACCACGATGCAGACCTCGCTCGCACTCGGTGTGGCGGGGCTCGGCAGCGTGTTCTTCGCCGCGACCCCCGCGCTGGGGATGCGGGGCGCGTTCGTCGTGGCGCTGGCATGCGAGCTCGGGATGCTGCTGCTCGGCACGGTCCTCGCTCTCCGGCTGCCCAGGCGCCTGGCTCAGTGACGCCGGCTGCATCACGGTGACGTGGTATAGGTCGGTGCGTACGGGGGACTGAAGCCGTCCGGTGTGCAGTGCCCTCGTACCGCCTCGACGAAGGGAGCACGATGGAGGTCCAGACCCCGGCGTTGCTGTTCGCGTCCCCGGCGACCGGCGGTCCGCCGCTCTGGTTGACGGGCGCGCGGCTTTTCGACGGTACGTTCGCGCCGCTCCGCGATGGCGCCGCCGTCCTCGTCGACCATGGCCGGATCGTGCGGGTGGGTGAGGCGAGCGACCCGCCCCCCGAGGACGCGGTGACCGTCGACCTGCGTGGCAAGACGTTGATGCCCGGTATCATCAACGGCCACATGCACGGCGTCGGGCAGGTGCCGGACGCCGGCTTCGGGGCGCAGCCGGTGCTACCCGGCACGGCAGGGCATGCACTGGCGGCGCACCTGCGGGAGTTCCTGCGCTACGGCATCACCACCGTACGGGACATGGGTACGTACGGCGACCAGGTCATGGAGTGCCGGCAGGCGATGCGCTTCGGCATGTTCCGCGGCGCGCGCATACTCACCTGCGGGCTCATCATCTCCAGTACCGCCCCGGGCGGCCTGGTGTTCGACGGCATGTACCGCGAGGCGGACGGCGCGGACGAGGTACGCAAGGGCGTGCGCGAGCAGATCCGCCGCGGCGCCGACTTCATCAAGGTCATGGCGACGGGTGCCCGGTCGGTTGAGCTCGAGGCCGGTGTCTGCAGGGACGCTGACGGAGCGGCGTCGCTGCCCAACCAGTTGACCCGTGACGAGATGGCGGTGGCCGTGGAGGAGGCGAGTCGGCTCGGCTACTGGGTGGCGGCGCACGCCGAGGGTCTCGACGGGTGCGAGGCGGCCGTCGACCTCGGCATGCGTACTGTCGAGCACGGCTTCTACCTGCACCGACGGCCGGACCTGCTCGACCGGATGGCGCGGGACGGCATCGCGCTCGTGCCGACCTTTTCCAGTTCCTACGTGTTCGCCGGCCTCGACCTTCAGGTCGGCATCGGCAGCGAGCACGTGCCGTACTGCACGCCAGAGCTCGATGCCGTCGCGAAGGCGAACATCACCGAGCTCGAGAAGACACTGCAAGCCGCTCGGGCCGCCGGTACGCCGATCGTGCTCGGCGGCGACGACCTCGAGCTGCGCCGCGGCGGCGCATGGATCGAGATCCAGCGCATGGTCCACCACGGCCTGCCTGCGCAGCACGCCCTCGTCGCGGCGACGTCGGCGGCAGCGCACGCACTCGGACTTGCCGACTTCGGGACGGTCGAGCCGGGCAAGATCGCCGACCTGGCCGTGGTCGACGGCAATCCGGTCGAGCACCCCGAGATCCTCGGGGAGCGCGAACGGTTCTGGCTCGTGCTCCAGGGTGGAACGCCCGTTGCGGGGTCGGCGCTGGAGGTCGACGTCGCCGCTCTCGGGCGGCAGCCGGCATAACTTCTCACGGTGAGTACCTACAGGTCCCGGTCAAGATCTGTGCCGCGTGGCCGCAACGCGTAGAAACCTGCGCGTTGCGGCCGGAAGAAACGGATCTTGGTCTCGCCGCCGGCTGGCGCGGCACGCTGGGCTACGCGCGGTCGCAGGCGAGCGCGAGCGGCCCCTCCGCGGTCCGGGTCAGCACGACCACCGCCTCGCCGTCACCGGCGAGGCGTAGGTCGTGCCGGAGCCGGTCGAGGTCGACTGCGGTACCGCGCTTCTTCAGCGTGACCCGTCCGATGCCCCGCTCCCGCAGGTACGCCCGCAGCCGCTTCAGCGAGAACCGCAGGGCGTCGCGTACCTCGTAGCAGGTGGCGAACGGGGTCGGCACGTGCTGGTCCGCGCAGACGTACGCGATCCGCGGGTCGAGCAGCGCGCCGTCGACGGCCGCAGCGACCTCCGCGACCAAGCCCGCCCGGATCACCGCGCCGTCCGGCTCGTACAGGAAGCGGCCGGGAGCGGAGACCGGCGGCGGGTCGGTCACCGTGCGGGTGAGGGTGACGCCGGACGGCAGCAGCGTGGCGCGGTGACCGGCCGTGGTGCACAGGTTCCCCGACCACAGCGCCGCCTCGGTCACCTCGCCGCGGTCGGAGACCCACTCGGCTTCCACACCGGCCGGCACCATGGCGTGCGGGATGCCGGGAGCGACCTTCACGCAGGCGCTCGTACGCGCGAGTAGGCGGGTGACGAACCCCCACGGCGGCTCGTACGCGCGCGGGTCGACCGTACGGCCGCCGCTCGCCGTGCGGCGGGACGGGTCGCAGGTCACCGCGTCGTACCGCTCAAGGTCGAGCTCCGTGACGTCGGCCCGCTGGACCTCGACCCGGTCGTCCAGCCCGAGCGCCGCGAGGTTGGCGGCGGCGACCGCCGCGGTGACAGCGTCGGTGTCGAAGCCCCGTACTGTCAGTTCCGCGCGGCCGAGCGCGATCAGGTCGCCGCCGATGCCGCACCCGAGGTCGGCGGTGACGCCGCCGGTGAGCCGGGCGACCCGCTCCGCTCGGTGGCGCGCGACGCTGGCACGGGTGGCCTGTTCCAGCCCGGTCGGGGTGAACAGCATCACATCGGCGTCCGGACCGAAGCGGGCCCTGGCGCGGTCGCGCAGCCGCACCTGGGTCAGCGCGGCGGCGACCAGTTCGGCGGGATGGTCGCGGCGCAGCCGGGTGGTCAGGGCAGGGAGGTCTTCCGGGCGTACGCGCTGGCCGGACAGCTGGTCGAGCAGGCGCCGTCCCGCTGGCGAGGTCAGCGTCGCCACGTCCGCCGGCTCCATGCCGTTACCCTTCACGAGAGTGACGCGTCGCGTTGGCACCCGAGTTGACGGAGTGCTAACCGCGGCAATAGTGTCGTACCTGGCACTCGGCAATGGAGAGTGCCAAGTAAGCCCCAAAAGCGACAAGGTCGGTCTGGCACCCGCGACGGCAGGCCGCCGAGGTCGCCTCTCATCCGTTCTGGACAGAAAACTTCCGGAGGGGGAGGTCAGATCGTGACGACCCAGACCAAGGTTGTCATCCGACCGCTCGAGGACCGCATTGTGGTCCAGCCGCTGGAGGCCGAGCAAGTAACGGCCTCCGGCCTTGTCATTCCTGACACGGCCCAGGAGAAGCCCCAGGAGGGCAAGGTAGTCGCCGTCGGCCCAGGCCGCTACGACGACAGTGGCAAGCGCGTACCGGTCGATGTCAACGAAGGTGACGTCGTGCTCTACAGCAAGTACGGCGGCACCGAAGTCAAGTTCGGGCAGGACGAGTACCTCGTGCTCGCTGCCCGTGACGTGCTGGCGGTCATCGAAAAGTAGTCGGAAACCTTTCAGTCAACGCCCCGGGGCCCGCACCGCGGGCGTCGGGGCGTTGACATAGAACATGATCATTCTCAAGGAGTAACCCACCGTGCCCAAGATCCTGGAGTTCGAAGAGAACGCCCGGCAACGGCTCGAGGACGGCGTAGACGCGCTCGCCGACGCTGTGAGCGTCACGCTCGGCCCGACCGGACGCAACGTGGTGCTCGACAAGAAGTTCGGCGTGCCGACCATCACCAACGACGGCGTCACGATCGCCCGCGAGGTCGAGCTCGACGAGCCGTTCGCCAACATGGGCGCGCAGCTCGTCAAGGAGGTCGCCACCAAGACCAACGACGCCGCGGGCGACGGCACCACGACCGCGACCGTGCTGGCGCAGGCGATGGTGCACGAGGGCCTGCGCAACGTCGCCGCCGGCGCCAACCCGATGTCACGGCAGGGCGGCATCGACAGGGCCACTGCGGCGGTCACCGCGCGCCTCGCCGAGCAGGCCCGCGAGCTGCAGACCAAGGAGGAGATCGCGCACGTCGCGGCCATCTCCGCGCAGGACGCGAAGGTCGGCGAGGTCGTCGCCGAGGCGTTCGACAAGGTCGGCAAGGACGGCGTCATCACCGTGGAGGAGAGCCAGGGCCTCGGCCTCGAGCTCGACTTCACCGAGGGTCTGCAGTTCGACAAGGGCTACCTGTCGCCGTACTTCGTCACTGACCAGGACCGCCTCGAGACGGTCTTCGAGAACGCGTACATCCTGCTCAACCAGGGCAAGATCTCCGCGATCGCCGACATGCTCCCGCTGCTCGAGAAGGTCATGCAGGCGGGCAAGTCGCTGCTGATCATCGCCGAGGACGTCGACGGCGAGGCCCTGTCCACCCTCGTGGTGAACAAGATCCGCGGCACGTTCACGAGCTGTGCGGTCAAGGCCCCCGCCTTCGGCGACCGGCGCAAGGCGATCCTGGAGGACATCGCCGTACTCACCGGTGGCCAGGTCATCGCCGAGGAGACCGGGCGCAAGCTGGACAACGTCGAGCTCGACGTGCTCGGCAGCGCGCGCCGCATCGTGGTCGACAAGGACAACACGACGATCATCGACGGCGCCGGTGACACGGCGGCGATCGAGGAGCGCAAGAAGCAGCTCACCAAGGAGATCGAGCAGACCGACTCCGACTGGGACCGCGAGAAGCTGCAGGAGCGTCTCGCCAAGCTCTCCGGCGGTGTCTGCGTCGTACGCGCCGGTGCCGCCACCGAGGTGGAACTCAAGGAGCGCAAGCACCGGCTCGAGGACGCGGTGTCGGCGACCCGTGCGGCCATCGAGGAGGGTGTCGTCCCGGGAGGCGGCTCCACGCTCGTACACGCCGCGGCGGTGCTGGACGCGCTCGACCTGCCCGACGACGAGAAGCCGGGGGCTCGCATCGTCCGCAGGGCGCTCGACGAGCCCACCCGCCTGATCGCGCAGAACGCCGGGTACTCCGGCGGGGTCGTCGTCTCCAAGGTGCGCGAGCTGGGCGGTGAGCAGGGCTTCAACGCCAGCACAGGCGAGTACGGCGACCTGCTGAAGCAGGGCGTGCTCGACCCGGTCAAGGTGACCAGGTCGGCGGTGGAGAACGCCGCGTCCATCGCCGGCATGCTGCTCACCACCGAGGCGCTCGTCGCCGACAAGCCGGAGGAGTCCGAGGACGAGGCCGGAGCCGGCCACGGTCACGGGCACTGAGGTTCTCGTAACAGCTCACTCGGCCCCGGCACGCATGGCGTGCCGGGGC
>JBOHBN010000105.1:0-3935 GCA_050698355.1 Streptosporangiales bacterium
GCCCCCAGCCGGCCGCGCGCGGCGCGCGGTCCGCGAGCCCGGCGTACACGCCGAGCGCCGCCATCGCCGCCTCCCGGTGCCGCGCCGAGCCGGTGAGCGCCCCGTACGACAGCAGCACGCCGGCGACGGCCGACTGGCCGGAGGGCGTCACGTTGTCGGTCGGATCCTGCGGGCGGACCACGAGCTGCTGCCCGTCGTCGGCGGTGTCGTAGAACCCGCCCCGGCCGTCCGCGAACCGCTCCAGCGCCGTGTCGAGCAGGTCACCGGCGGTCGCCGCGTACGTGCCGTCGCCGGTGACGCCGTAGAGCGCGAGCAGGCCCTCGGCCACGTCGCCGTAGTCCTCGAGCACACCGGCGTTGTCGCCAGCAGCACCGGCGCGCGAGGTGCGTACGAGCCGGCGGTCCGCAAGATGCACCCGCCGCAGCAGGCTCGCGGCACCCTCAGCGGCGGCGACGTACTCGTCGCGGTGCAGCAACGCACCCGCCTCGGCGAGCGCGGCGATCGCCAGGCCGTTCCACGCCGCCACGACCTTGTCGTCGCTGCCCGGCTGCGGCCGCTCCTGGCGCGCGGCGAACAGCCGGGCACGCACCGCCGCCCACCGGTCCGCGTCGTCGGGGTCGGCGCGCAGCTGCAGCGTGGACGTCCCGTGCTCGAACGTGCCCGCGTCGGTCACGCCGAACAGGTCCGCCGCCCAGCCGCCGTCGGCGTCTCCGAGCACCTCGCGCAGCTGCGCGGGCGTCCAGACGTACGTCGCGCCCTCGACGCCCCCGGTGTCGGCGTCCAGCGCGGACGCGAACCCGCCCTCCGGCGTGCGCATGTCGCGCAGCAGGAAGTCCGCGGTGTCCTCCGCGACCCGGCGCGCGAGCGCCGAGCCGGTGAGCCGCCACCAGTGCAGGTAGACGCGCAGCAGCAGCGCGTTGTCGTACAGCATCTTCTCGAAGTGCGGAACGATCCAGTCCGCGTCGACCGAGTACCGCGCGAACCCGCCGCCCAGCTGGTCTGCCATGCCGCCGCGGGCCATCGCCTCGCACGTGCCCTCCACCATCCGGAGGGCGTCGGCCGATCCGCCGCGCACGTGCGCACGCAGGAGGAACTCCAGCGGCATCGCCGGCGGGAACTTCGGCGCGCCGCCGAACCCCCCGCGGGCCTGGTCGTAGTCACGGCCGAACACGGCCACGGCCGCGTCGAGCCGTTCGGTGTCGACGGGCGCGCTGAGCGCGGCGATGTCCCGCCCACCGATCGCCCGTACGACCTTGGCGCCCTGCTCGACGATCTCGGACCGCTGCTCCCGCCAGGTACGTTCGACGGCGTCGAGCAGTGCGTGGAACTGCTCGCGCGGGAAGTACGTGCCGCAGTAGAAGGGCTCACCCTCCGGGGTGAGGAAGCAGGTCATCGGCCAGCCGCCCCGGCCCGTCATCGCCTGGGTGGCGTCCATGTAGACGGCATCGACGTCCGGGCGTTCCTCCCGGTCGACCTTGATGGGTACGAACCGAGCGTTCATCACCGCCGCGGTCTCGTCGTCCTCGAATGACTCGTGGGCCATCACGTGGCACCAGTGGCACGCCGCGTACCCCACGCTCAACAGCACCGGCACGTCCCGGCGCCGCGCCTCGGCGAACGCCTCGTCACACCACGGCCACCAGTCGACCGGGTTGTCCTTGTGCTGGAGCAGGTACGGGCTGGTCGCGTCCGAAAGTCGGTTGGCCATGGCTCCAGCCTGTCACGCTCGGCGCTTGCTGCATCCCCTTCTGGACGTACCATGGCTACGGCTATGGGTAGCCTATAATTCCTGCTATCGGTAGCGTAATACTTCTGCTAGAGGTAGCGTAGCCGCCATGGACTATCTGGCTCGGACCATCGATCGGGAGCTGGACGAGCTACTGAGGATCGCGCCAGCCGTCGCGCTTGACGGGCCCAAAGGAGTCGGCAAGACCGCTACCGCGAGGCGGCGCGCGAAGAACGCATGGTTGCTGGATGACCCCCCGCAGGCCGCGCTGCTCGAAGCCGATCCCACCTTCGCCGGAGCGCCACCCGGCACACTGCTCATCGATGAGTGGCAGCGATTCCCCTCGGTATGGGACTCGGTACGACGTCGAGTGGACGCCGGGGCGCCCGCCGGACGCTTTCTACTCACGGGAAGCGCGACACCGGCGACGGGCGTCGACACCCACAGCGGCGCAGGTCGGATCCTGTCCCTTCGGATGCGGCCCCTGGCTCTCTACGAGCGAGGGGGCGAGGAACCGACCGTCAGCCTGCACTCGCTCATCGGTGGCGAAGCGACGAACATCGAAGGGGCGACGACCTTCATCGCCGCGAACTACTTCGCGGCCATCGAGGCCAGCGGGTTCCCGGGTATCCATCGACAGCCCGCCCGGTTACGGCGTGGTCTGCTCGATGCATACCTCCAGCGAATCATTGATCGCGACCTGCCCGATCATGGGGTTTCGGTCCGCCGCCCCGAGACGTTGCGACGATGGCTGGCCGCTTACGCGGGAGCGTCGTCGACCGCCGCGTCGTACTCACGCATACTCGATGCAACCACAGCGGGCGACGGCGCACAGCCGGCCAAGACCACCACAATCTCGTACCGTGACCATCTATCCCAGTTGTGGCTGCTGGATCCCGTGCCGGGCTGGAGCCCGAGCCGGATTCCGTTCACCCGATTGCAGCAGGCACCAAAGCATCAACTGGCGGACCCGGCGCTCGCAGCGCGACTCCTCCATCTCTCCGCGCGCACGCTGGCAACGGCCTCAGGCGCCGCGATGGCGGGACCGCTCTTCGAATCGCTGGCAACGCTGACCGTGCGCGTCGCAGCGCAGGCCGCAGAGGCCCGAATCGGTCATCTACGCACCCGCAACGGCGACCATGAGGTCGACCTGGTTGTCGAGGGGCGCGACGGGCAGGTCCTGGCGATTGAAGTGAAGCTCGCTGCCAGCGTCAGCGATGCCGATGTACGCCATCTTCGCTGGCTTCACGACCAAATGCCGAACGACGTCGTCGATCTCCTCGTGATCACGACGGGAACCAACGCGTATCGACGCCCGGACGGCATAGCTGTGGTACCGCTGGCACTACTCGGGGAGTAGGTCGTGAGCAGCCGACACCTGCACCCAAACGTTAGGCACTCTTGCGGGCGTCGGCGAGATCATTGTTCTTCTGAGCGTTCTGATAGGCCTCGTCTTCCGCCACCTTGCGCGGAATCTCCTCTGTGATAAACCGCTGGACCCGATCAGCGTCGGTCCACTCGATGTTGCCGAACTGGTCGTTGAATGTCCGCAGGATGTTGGAAAGCCAACCACAGACACTCGCAGCCAATCGGTTGTACTCGCTCTCAACCGTTACGCGGGCCACCCGTTCGCCAGTAGGGCGAGACACAACGTCCAGCAGCGACAGATTGCGCTCCCGACCGGGAAGCGACGGTAGAGGTGTCGCGGCTGCTCAGCGGGGTAGGTCGCAAGTGGAGCAAACCCTGGAGGAACGTATGGACGCCGACGAAGCCAAGAAGAAGAGCAAGGGCAAGGCCGACGAGGTCGCTGGCAGAGCCAAGCAGGAGGCCGGCGACGCGCTCGACGATGAGCAAATGCAGGCCGAGGGCCGCAGTCAGGAGAAGAAGGGCCAGGTCGGACAGGCCGCCGAGAAGATCAAGAACATCTTCAAGAAGTAACACCGACTCCCACCGGCGTGCGGTCCGCCTCCCACCGGTGGGTGCGGGAACGTTGTCAGTGCCTCATCGAGTCATGGCTCGATCACGCACTGACAACCCGCAGGGCAAGGGTCGCCTCTGGGCCGGGCGGGGACCGTACGATGCGGCAGTGCGGCACGACATGCGACACCAGCGTCGGGTCCTGGCCTGATACCGGTCACGGACGCGGGATGCGCACCTTGGCCCGAGGACACCAACGCGTTCGGCATCGACGAGACCCGGTACGCCACCC
>JBOHBN010000106.1:0-1869 GCA_050698355.1 Streptosporangiales bacterium
CCGGCAGGTCGCTCCCGACGGCCGCCGCGAACACGAGCACCGCGAGCGCGAGCACCGCGAGGCCGTACGGCCACGTCCGAGAACCCACTCCCCTGCCCTTCCCTTGACTCCGGTCGCGTTCTCCCCAACCGAGTCGAACCACACTCCGAGGATTGCCACCCACACCGAGGTCAACACATCCGACCGCGCCGTTCTTCCCCCGCACGCGCACCTGCCCGCGCGCCCACCACGAGCTACGCCATGGGGAGAAATAGCCCGCAACTTCCGTTGCAGTGTGCACGCACTTTTGCGGGCTTTTTCTGCCCGCGCGGGCCACGGTAGGTGGTACCGCTGGCACAAACCGCGTCAGGTACGTAACTCCGGGAAGTCGGTGTCGGCGTACTCTGCCGGCGGTTGCGCAGCACCGTCCGGGTGCAGCTCGTGTTCCCTGCCGCGCAACTCGACTCGCCGGATCTTGCCGGAGATCGTCTTGGGCAACTCGTGGAACTCGAGCCGCCTGACGCGCTTATAGGCAGCCAGGTGTTCACGCGCGAACAGTAGGATCGCGTACGCCGTGTCCCGACCGGGCTCGTATCCGGCCGCGAGCGTGACGTAAGCCTTGGGCACGGCCAACCGCACCGGGTCCGGCGAGGGTACGACGGCGGCCTCCGCGACTGCCTCGTGCTCGAGCAGCGCGCTCTCCAGCTCGAACGGTGAGATCCGGTAGTCGCTCGCCTTGAACACGTCGTCGGCGCGCCCGACGTAGGTGATGTAGCCGTCCGCGTCCCTGCTCCCGACGTCACCGGTGTGGTAGGAGCCGCCACGCATCACGTCGGCCGTACGCTCCGCATCGTCGCGGTACCCCGTCATCAGACCGAGCGGCCGCTCCGCGAGTTCGAGGCAGATCTCGCCCTCGTCGACCGGCTCGTCGGTGACGGGGTCGAGCAGCGCGATACCGAACCCGGGCAGCGGCCGCCCCATCGAGCCCGGTTTTACCGGCTGAGCCGGGGTGTTGGCGATCTGCACCGTCGTCTCGGTCTGGCCGAAGCCGTCCCTGATTGTGACGTCCCACGCCCGGCGGACGCGTTCGATGATCTCGGGGTTGAGCGGTTCACCCGCCCCCACGACCTTGGCGGGCGGTCGCGGTAACGCGGACAGGTCCGCCTGGATCAGGATCCGCCACACGGTGGGCGGCGCGCAGAAACTCGTCACCCCGGCCCGCTCCATCGCCGCGAGCAACCTACCGGCGTCGAAACGCTGATAGTTGTACAGGAACACGGTCGCACCGGCGTTCCACGGTGCGAACACGTTGCTCCAGGCGTGCTTGGCCCAGCCAGGAGACGAGATGTTCAGGTGTACGTCACCCGGTTCGAGCCCGATCCAGTACATCGTGGACAGGTGACCGACGGGATAGCTGGCGTGGGTGTGCTCCACCAGCTTGGGCTGCGCCGTCGTACCGGAGGTGAAGTACAGCAGCAGCGGGTCGTCAGCACTGGTGACTCCGTCGGGTGTGAACCCCTCGTCGCTGCCGTACGCCTTGGCGTAATCGCGCCATCCTGCCGGCGTCTCGCCGACACAGATCCTGGTGTAGTCACCCGAGATGTCCGCGAACTTCGTGGTGTCTGCGGAACGCACCACGACATGCCTCGCGTCGCCGCGGCCCACCCTGTCAACGAGGTCCGCCGGCTCCAGCATGGTGGACGCCGGGATGAGCACGGCGCCCAGCTTCATCGTCGCGAGAATCGTCTCCCAGAGCTCGACCTGGTTGCCGAGCATCAGGATGAGCCGGTCGCCCCTGGCGACGCCGAGGCCGCGAAGCCAGTTCGCGACCTGGTTCGACCGCCGGGAGAGCTCCGCGAAGGTCAGCTTCGTCTCGCTGCCGTCCTCCTC
>JBOHBN010000107.1:0-50122 GCA_050698355.1 Streptosporangiales bacterium
AGCTCATCGAGGGCGAGTCCTCGTCGGTCATCCATCGGAGGCTCAAGGATGGCGCCAGCCACCGACTGGTGAAGGTCCCCTACCAGCCGGCCGAGCTCGAGCAGCGGCTCGCGCGCATGGGCTGGGACGTAGCGGTGACGCCGACCGCTGGCCCGTTCTTCTGGGGCGCCGCCAGCAGGCCGAGCTAGCGCTGGGTGAGTGAGTCGTCGTACGCGGCGGTGAGCGGACCGCCCGCGTCGCCGGTGTTCACCACACCTGTGGGTTCGATCAGCATGGCGTGGACCTCGCCGTTCGCGATCGGGCAGTGCTCCACGCCGCGGGGAACGACGAACACCTGGCCAGCGCGTATCGACACGTTGCCGTCGCGCATCTGGATGGTGAGCTCACCGTCGATCACGAAGAACAACTCGTCGGTGTCGGCGTGGCTGTGCCAGCTGAACTCGCCCTGGACCTTGACGACCTTGACCTCGTAGTTGTTGAGCCGCGCTACCACCTTCGGCGACCAGTGCTCGGAGAACGACGCCAGCTTCTCGGCGAGGTCTATGGCTTGCATGGGCATGGGCATGGGCATGGGCCGATCCTCCCACCGCACGTCCGCCTCCCCCTACCGTCAGGGCGGGTCGTGCAGGTGGTTGACGCGTGGCTTCTGTTCCGGGTCGATCCATTTTGGCGGGGTGATCCAGATGCGGCCGCCTTTGAGTTCGAGTGTCCAGTCGGGGGTGTCGGCGCGGTCGTGGTGGGTGGCGCAGAGCAGTGCGGTGTTGGCGAGGCTGGTGTGCCCGCCGTGCAGCCAGCTTCGCAGGTGGTGGCCTTCGCAGCGCGACGGTGGCGCGTCGCAGCCGGGCCAGGCGCATCCCTTGTCGCGGATCTCCAGCGCTCGTCGCAGTGCGGGGCCGATGACCCGCTGGGAGCGGCCGACCGACAGCGGCTCCCCGTCGTGGTCGAGGACCGCCGGCACTACGCCCGCGTCGCACGCCATGCGCAGCGCCGCCCGGGCGGTGACCGCGTCACCGTAGGGCAACTGCCCCAGCCCGGACCGCCGCTCCAGCTCCTGTAGCCCGATGGCGACGACGAGGGTCGGCTTCGCGCCACCATGGACCGGCATGTCAGGCTGCGCGCACTGCCGCTTGCAGAGTTCGACCAGCGCGTCGGCGTTCCGCCGCGCCGCGGACCTGGGGTCCTTGACCCCGTCGACCTCTGGGGTGGGTTTGGCGAGGGGGTCGAGGGCGGCGCGGATCCAGCCCTCGCCCTCGGGGTCGAACGACCCACGCAACTCGCCCATCCCATGAAGTCCTTTGGAGAACCGCAATTCGCGCTTGCTGGTCCTCTCCTCCTCCGAGGCGAGCGTGCCGTCCGGGTCCAGGCACGCCGCCACCTTGGTGGCGAGCTTGCCCAGCTGTGTCGGGTCGAGCACCCGCGCCTGTTCGGCCAGCAGTGCCTCCGCCTCCACCCGCTCCTCGGGGGTGACGGCGTCGGGGAGCCTCTCCAACCGGTCCACCACGACAGCCACATGCGCGGGCGACACCGCGCCGTCGGCCTGCACCGCCGCCAGGTACGGATACGCCGGCGGCAGCGTCTCCCCGCTGAGGCTGGTGCGCGGCTGAAGGAGTGCGGCGGCCCGGACCCGGCCTGCGGCCTCGCCGTGCCGGACGTGCAACACATCGCGCAGGTACGACGCCGTCGACGCGTACCCCCTAGCGGTGTCCAGCCCGCGGTCGGCGACCTGGGCAACGAGCTGCTGCTGCAGCACCGGCACCAGCCGCGCCACCTCCTCCACCGCGAGGAGCACCCCGTCGACGGTCTCATCGGACAGGAACCCCAAACCCCCGGCCGCGGCGACCGCGGCGATGTTCTCCCGCGCGGTCAGCATCGCCTCCCACACCGCCTCGTCACTGGCCGGTGTGCCGTAGTTTTCCTGATCCCGGTCCATACCCACACAATAGATGCCGCCACCGACAGAGCTAGCGACTAGCGACCTTGCCCTGACTTACAAGCCGATATCGGAAGTCGCTGTCGACACGATCACGGCGACCCGATCGGGCTACATGCCCCGCTGAGTGACAATCGACCGGAGCGGAGGAGCTAACCGACCGAAAAGGGAGCCATGCCGAAGCTGATCATTCTCTATGGCCATCCTGATGACCCGGCCGCGTTCGAAAAGTATTACGCCCACCGGCACCTACCGTATGCCGGCGAGCACATGCCAAACGTGCGCGCGGCCGAGAACATGCGGATCGTCGGTACCTCGGACGGCACCGCGCCGGCGTATTACCGCATCGCAGAGCTGACGTATGACAGTCTCGACGAGTTGCGTGCCGGCATCGCATCGGAGGACGGTCGTTCGGTCATCGCCGACCTGGACAATTTCGCGACCGGCGGCGCCACCTTACTGATCGGTGACTGACAGACGTACACAGGTCGGGCCGTTCCGGAGTGTGCACCGGAGGGCGGCCGGAGAGCTAGCTATGTCACGGTGAGCGCCGGAAGGCAGCGGAGCAGCTCGGTGATCTCTTGCCGGCCCAGGACCAGGCCGAACTCGTCGCGTACCGCGGTGGCTATCTCGCCGTCGTCGAGCTCGTGCTCGCTCGCCGACCCGTCAGGGCGCAGTTGCGTTAGCCGGCGTCCGTGCAACCGCAACTGGGAGGCGTCGTCCTTGCGCATGATCACGACCTGCCCGACGAACGGTGAGGAGGGATGGGTGGAGGTGAAGTAGTTGGCCACCACGACATCCGAGTATTGTCGCGGTTCAACGAGGAAGGTGTACAGCGGCGTGTGCACGTGGCCGTGGCGTTCGATCACCTGCCAGCCGCACTCGCCGCGTGGAACGAGCTGGTAGGTCCAGCCGCCCTGGCGCTGCGGTCCGGCATCCTCCCATGGCAAGGGCTCGAGCAGCCCGGCGCCGAAGCCCGGGTCAGCTAGCCACTCCCGGCCCTCGGCGCGCACGTGCAGGGTCATGTGCGATTGCGGCCTGGGCCGGTCCTGGTTGGCGCCGATGCGGGCCAGCAGCCGGTCGACGGAGTACCCGAGGCGTTCGAGCACTGCGGCGAACAGCACCCCGTGCTCGTAGCAGTATCCGCCTCGACCCGCACCGACCAGCTTGGCTTGCACGTCGTCGAGTTCAACGGTCATCGCGCTAGCCCTCCAGTCCCCAGCTGACCACCCTGGTCGGAGTGATCCGGATGATCGCCCCCCGGGGCGCGCCGTCGGGCCAGGTTGCCTCGTCCAATGCTTCGGCGTGGCCGCGGACCTGCACAGCCCGGGGCTGCCAGGGCGGCAGCACGTCGTCGACGACGAACCCAACGGCTGGGTTGGCCCGCGCGTTAATGAACTTCCGGGTGGCCGCGAAGTCGCGCCCGCCGATGTCGATGGTGTTGTGCTGAGGGTTGTAGTTCCACCCCAACGGCACCACGTGCGGAGTGCCATCCGGGTCAACGGTGGCCAGCCGGCCCAGCTTGTCCCCCGCGGCAAGATAGGCCAGCTCGGCGCCAGTAAATGCGCTCATCGGATGAATCCCTTCACCAGTGCCACGGTGCGACCCCGGCGCGCGTAGGCGATCACTGCGACCAGCAGCAGGAACACGGCAGCGGCCGCCGGGTTGCCGCTGATGACAAGCAGATGAGTGGCAATCGCGCCGAGCCACAGGCCCACGAGGGCCAGGCCGGCCAGCCCGCAGAGCCGCGGGATCAGCAGTCCGAGGCCGCCGGCGACCTCCAACGCCCCGGTCAGGTACCGAAACCACTCGCCGGCGCCGATCTCCTCGAATATCTCGACAGGTTGCGCTGCCCCGCCGACGGTGGCCAGGCCAGCGCCGACAACCGCCACCGCGGTGACGCCCTGCACTATCCAAAGGGCGATGTTGGCCCTTCGGCGCGCTGGGTGCCCTGCTCGGATCGTGTCGGTGGTGGTCATGGTCTCTCCGTACTTAGTTGTCGAGCGGACATCTGCTGCCGCAACTAAAGCTTGCTATGCGGATGTTCCGCTTGTCAAGTAATTGCTACGCTTAGGCTGTGACCGATCCGTTCGCCGACCCACGGCTGACCGCCATGGGCCTGTTCATCGAAACGTTCGAGGGCCTGGTGGCCCGGCTCGACACTGTGCACTCCGACCACGGCCTGGCCGGCAAGGACTTCGACACGCTCATCCGATTGGCCCGCTCGCCCGAGCGGCGGCTTCGGATGAGCGACCTCGCCAGCCAGACAGCGCTGTCCACCAGCGGCATCACCCGAGTCGTGGACCGCCTCGAACGAGCCGGGTCGGTCCGACGCGAACCCGACCCGACAGACCGGCGCAGCTCCTACGCAGTGCTCACGGACGCCGGGCTCGAACAGCTCGCCGCCGACGTGCCGGACACAGTCGAGACCATCGAACGTTGGTTCACCGGTCTGCTCGAAGCAGATCAGCTCGAAGCGTTTCTGGCCGCGCTACACGCGATCCGCGCCGAGGTCCGCCCCGACGCCACCGCAGGCGCACCCCGGTAGGCCTGCCGATGCGTGTTCGCCGGCGAGCCAGAGACCCTGGACGCCCGCCCACCATGCCGAAATGCGACCGTCCGCTGGCTCGTCCAGAAGGTTATCGGCGAGTACGCCCGCCACAACGGCCACTCGGACCTGATCCGGGAAGCCATCGATGGTCAGATCGGCGAGTGAGACGACGACATGTCACCGCTGGACCCAGCGTGCGAACCAGATCGTCCATGCCGCGAGCACAACGATCGCGGCGACCGACATGGCTGATGAGAGACCAGCCATGACGTCGATGGGTAGCGCCTCCCACGCCCACGACCAGCAGCATTCCACGCCACGCCAAGAACCGCGCGCATACAGGCGAATCGGCCTACGATCTGTGCCTTCCGCCTCCCGCTCGGGTGATCATGAAAGGTCGTCGTCGCCATAGCAACGAACATCCTTCATGATCACCGCGGGGGTGCTTCCGCGACCGCCTTGACGTGCGCGAGCCGCCGGTCCCATCCCGCCGCGAGGTCCTGCAGCCAGTTCGCCGACCGGGTCAGCTCGTCGGAGCGCACGACGTAGACCACGGCTCGACCGTCGCGCGTCGACTCGACCAGTCCCGCCTCCTGCAGGACGTGCAGGTGCTTCTGGACCGCTTGGCGGGTGACGTCCAGGGTCGGGCTGAGGGCGGTGGCCGACGCCCGACCCTGGGTGGCGAGTTGTTCGAGGATTCGCTGCCGCGTGTTGTCGGCGAGTGCAGCGAACACCTCGACCGGCGCCGCATGCGTCATCGCCGCTCCAGATGCGTACGCGCCGCCGCGAGCTCGGTCTCCCATCCCGACGTGTTGTCCTCGAACCGGACGCGGCGCTCCTCAGCGGGCAGGTCCAGCCCGGCGAAGCCGCTCTCGACGACCCTCAGCGTCGCGCCACCGGGCCGTTCGTCGATGAAGAACTCCACCAGCGTGTGCATCGGAGTCGACTCCCCCGAGGCGTCCAGCTCCCAGCGGAACGACACGTAACGCGGCGGATCCGTCCGCACGGTCCGAATCCGGAACTCGCCATGGGCCCCGTCGTGGACGACTGCGAGGTCGGCGATGTCGCGCTCGATGCGGTCCCGGGCCAGTACGTCGTCGGTCATGTCGGTTCCTTCCGTCGATCATCGTTGTGCAACCACAGAGTTGCACAACACACCGCCAAGCGCAACCAACCAGTTGCAGAACTTTATCAGGCTTATACTTGACCGGTTCAGTACCACGGGTGGAGGGAAACGGTGCGGCGCCCCACGATCTCGGATATCGCGCGAGCGGCCGGCGTTTCCAAGGGAGCCGTTTCCTACGCGCTGAACGGGAAGCCCGGCGTGTCGGCGGAGACCAGGGCACGGGTCCTGGCGCTGGCCGAGCAGCTGGGCTGGGTACCGAGCAGCGCCGCACGCGCACTCTCCAACCACCGCGCCGGGGCCGTGGGTATGGTGGCCGCACGCGACCCGGAGCTGGTGTGGACCGAGCCGTACTTCATGCGCGTCGTGGCCGGCATCGAGCGCGCGGCGGCGGGGCGCGAGATCGGACTGCTGCTCACCACGGTCCGCGATACCAAGACCGAGCTCGACACCTACCGCCGGTGGTGGGCGGGCCGGCGGGTGGACGGCGTCTTCCTCCTCGACATGCGCATCGACGATCCGCGGCCCGCACTGCTCGCCGACCTGGCCATACCGGCGGCGATCCTCGGCGCGCAGCGCCCGTACGACGGCATCCCCAGCACGCTGGTCGAGGATCACGACGCGATGCTGCGCGCGGTCACCCACCTGGTGGAGCTCGGCCACCGGCGCCTCGCCCGTGTTTCCGGGCCCAGCCACCTGGAGCACGCGGCACGGCGTTGGCGGTACTTCGACGCGGCGTGCCGCGACCTGCTCGGCGGCGAGCAACCGCAAATAGAGACCGACTACACCGCACAGTGCGGGCTCAAGGCGACACACCAGCTGCTCGATGCCGATAGACGCCCTTCCGCGGTCATCTACGACAACGACGTCATGGCCGCCGCGGCGGTCGCCGAGCTGACCAGCACCGGTCTCACGATCCCGCAGGACCTCGCCGTGCTCGCCTGGGACGACTCGCCGCTGTGTGAGCTGGTACGGCCCGCCGTCACCGCTTTCACCCATGACGTGACGGCCGAGGCGACCGCCGCCGCCGAGCTGCTGCTACGCCACATCGAGCTGGGCGAGGCGACCGACGAGTGGCTCCCGCCGCGCCGCCTGACCGTAAGGGCGAGCACTGCGGGCGCCTGACGGTACCCCTCACTCGGCGAGGCACCGGCAGAGGCCGAACGCGCTACCCGTACCTTCATCGAGAAATTTCGGGTGAACCGGTTCAGAAACGGCCGGGGGTCGTCTACCATCGCCGGTACTTAACCGGTTCATGGCCGGGTCTGTCCCGGTCCGCGGCGATGGGGAGTCTGATATGGGGAGCCCGACGTGGGAAAGCTGAAGCCCGCCGCAGCGATAGCTTCGGTCGCCCTCGTGGCGGCCACGGCCGCCTGCTCCGGCTCCGACAGTGGCGCGGAGTCGAACACGATCACCTACTGGGCGAGCAACCAGGCGCCCTCCCTGCAGGGCGACAAGAAGATCCTGGGTCCCGAGCTGGACAAGTTCACCAAGCAGACGGGCATCAAGGTCAAGCTGCGCGTCATCGGCTGGAACGACCTGCTGAACAAGATCATGTCGGCGACGACCTCGGGGCAGGCGCCGGACGTGGTCAACATCGGCAACACCTGGTCGGCCTCGCTGCAGGCGACTGGTGCGTTCGTCCCGTTCGACGACGCGACCACGAAGAAGATCGGCGGCCGGGACAAGTTTCTCGACACCAGCATGAGCTCCACCGGCGCCGAGGGAAAGACGCCGACCTCGGTCCCGCTGTACGGGCTGTCATACGGGCTCTTCTACAACAGGGAGGCGTTCGCGCAAGCGGGCATCGACAGCCCGCCGACCACGTGGGACGAGTTCCGCGCTGACGCGAAAAAGCTGACCGACTCGGCACACAACAAGTACGGCCTCACCATGGCCGGTGCGAGCTACACCGAGAACGCCCACTTCGCCTTCATCTTCGGCCAACAGCAGGGCGGGGGCTTCTTCGGCAAGAACAGCGACCCGACGTTCACGAGCAGTCAGAACATCAAGGGAGTGCAGGAGTACATCGACTTCCTCGCGAAGGACAAGGTGGCGACGCCCAGCTCTGCCGAGCATGCCACGACCACGGATGCGATCGCCGACTTCACGTCCGGCAAGGCCGCCATGCTCATGGGCCAGAACAACACCACGGCCGGCATCAAGGCCAACGGGATGGACGCGAGCGAGTACGGGGTCGCGCCGCTCCCCTTCCCCGAGCCGATGCCGCCCGGCGGGAAACGCGTCAACAGCCACGTGGCCGGCATCAACATCGCGGCCTTCAAGGACCAGAACGAACCCGACGCGCTCAAGTTCATCAAGTTCATGACGAGCAAGGACGAGCAGGTCACTCTGAACCAGAAGTTCGGCGCGCTCCCGGTGACCCACGACGCCGCCGAAGCGCCGGCGTTCCAGACCAAGCGGAACAAGGTCTTCGTCGACGTGCTCGCCAACACCTCGGCGCCTATGCCGATGATCCCCAACGAGAGCCAGTTCGAGACGACCGTCGGCAACGGGATGAAGGACCTGATCGCCCAGGCCGCGACCGGCAAGCAGGTGACGTCCGATGACGTCAAGCAAGCGCTCGCCGAGGCTCAGGAGAAGATGGAGAGCGGCGGCTGACCTGTGACGGTCACACGGACGCCCCGCAGCCGGGCGCGTGAGCATCCGCGCCCGGCTCCGCACGGCCACGGCAAGCGGCGGGACGCGACGCGCCCCCGCCTCTTTCCCTACCTGCTGCTGGCGCCCGCCATCGTGTTCGAACTGATCGTCCACGTGATCCCGATGCTCACCGGGGTCGGGATCAGCTTCTTGAAGCTCAACGCGTTCTTCCTCCGCAACTGGCTCGAGGCACCGTTCGCGGCGTTCGAGAACTACGCCTACGCCGTGGACTTCCACGGCAGCATCGGCGAGTCGCTGCTGCGGTCCTTCGGCGTGACCGTCGCGTTCACGATCCTGGTGGTCGCGGCGTCGTGGTTCCTCGGCATCCTGGCCGCAACGCTGCTGCAGCGCAGCTTCCGCGGGCGGGCGCTACTGCGGACGCTGTTCCTCATCCCGTACGCACTACCCGTCTACGCCGGGGTCATCATCTGGAAGTTCATGCTGAGCCGGGACAACGGGATGGTGAACCACCTGCTCGCGCAGACCGGGCTCACCGACGGTCACACATTCTGGCTGATCGGCAACAACGCGTTCGCGAGCATCGTAGTCGTCGCCACCTGGCGGCTGTGGCCGTTCGCCTTCCTCACGCTGATGGCCGGGATGCAGTCGATACCGCAGGACCTGTACGAGGCGGCGGCCGTGGACGGCGCCGGGATGTGGGCACAGTTTCGCAAGCTGACGTTGCCGATGTTGCGGCCGGTCAACCAGGTGCTGCTGCTGGTGCTGTTCCTGTGGACCTTCAACGACTTCAACGTGCCGTACACGCTGTTCTCCAGCTCGGTCCCGCCATCGGCGGACCTCATCACCATCCACGTGTACCAGAGCTCGTTCCAAACCTGGAACTTCGGCCTCGGCTCCGCGATGTCGGTCCTGCTGCTGATCTTCCTGCTCATCGTGACGTTGGCCTACCTGCTAGCCACATCGACGAGGTCGCGCCATGCGTGAATCGCCATCGTTCAAGGTGCTGCGGGTCGTCGGGCTTGCCTTCCTGACCGTGTTCACGGTAGCGCCGCTCTATGTGATGATCACCTCGGCTATGAAACCGCTGGGCGACGTGCAAGGCCCGTTCCACTGGTGGCCGAGCACCATCACGTTCCGCCCGTACATCGACATCTGGTCGACGATCCCGCTCGCCCGGTACTTCCTCAACAGCGCGATCGTCTCCCTCGCGGCCACCGCCTTCTCGGTCGCCATCGCGGTGTTCGCCGCGTACGCGATCAGCCGGTACAGGTTCACCGGCCGCGGCGTGTTCCGGATGACGGTGCTGTCCACGCAGATGTTCCCGGGCATCCTGTTCCTGCTGCCGCTGTACCTGATCTACGTCAACATCGGTGAGCTGACCGGCCTCGCGTTGACCGGCAGCCGGATCGGACTGATCATCACCTACCTCACGTTCTCGCTGCCGTTCTCGATCTGGATGCTCGTCGGCTACTTCGAGTCGATCCCGAGGGGCCTGGACGAGGCAGCGATGGTCGACGGTGCGGGCCGGCTGCGCATCCTGCTGCGGATCGTGGTGCCGGCCGCCAAGCCGGGCATCGTCGCGGTCGGGATCTACGCGTTCATGACCGCCTGGGGTGAGACACTCTTCGCGTCGGTGCTCACCAACGACTCGACCAAGACGCTCGCGATCGGGCTGCGCGAGTACTCCACCCAGACATCGGTGTACTGGAACCAGATCATGGCCGCGTCGCTGGTCGTGAGCGTCCCCGTCGTCGTCGGCTTCCTCCTGCTCCAGCGACACCTGGTCCAGGGGCTCACCGCCGGCGCGGTGAAGTAGCACCAATCGCTTCCTACGCAGAAAGGAGCCGTTCTTCGGATGCGGCGCAACTCGGCGAAAGTGACGGCGGCCGGGCGGCCGGTCAGCTGGCTTGGCGCGAACTTCTGGTCGCGTACGGGTGGCCCGCTGATGTGGCGGAACTACGACCGGCGGACAGTGCGCGAGGAGCTGGCCGTCCTCGCCGAGCACGGGCTCACGCAGACACGTTCGTTCTTCTACTGGCCCGACTTCCACCCCGAGCCCGACGTCATCGACGAGCAGAAGATGGAGTGCTTCGGTGACTTCCTGGACGCGCACCTGGAGTCCGGCATGTCCTCCATACCGACGTTCATCGTCGGGCACATGTCCGGGCAGAACTGGGATCCCGCCTGGCGGCAGGGCGAGGACCTCTACGCCGATGTGTGGCTGGTCGGCCGCCAGGCGTGGTTCGTCGAGCATATGGTGCGGCGCTTCCACGACCACGACGCTGTCGCCGGCTGGCTGATCAGCAACGAGATGCCGATCTACGGGCGGCACCGCGACGAGCCGGCGGCCCCGACGCGCGACGTCACCAGCTGGGCGACGCTGATGGTACAAGCCGTGCGCGCGGGCGGCGGCCGGCAGCCGGTGTCGCTCGGTGACGGCGCCTGGGGCATCGAGGTAACCGGCAATGACAACGGGTACTCGGTACGCGACACCGGCCGGCTCGTCGACTTCGTCGGCCCGCACGTGTACCCGACGGAGTCCGATCCTGTTCGCCAGCACCTCACCGCAGCGTTCACGTGCGAGCTCGCCGCGGTGGCGGGCAAGCCGGTCGTGCTCGAGGAGTTCGGCCACTCCACCGACGTCGTCTCCGAACCGAACCAGGGCCACTACTACCGGCAGGTACTGCACACCTCGCTGCTCGCCGGGGCGACCGGCTGGCTCGCCTGGAACAACACCGACTACGACCACCTGTACGACCAGAACCCGTACCGGCACCATCCATTCGAGATGCACTTCGGTATCACCACGAGCACTGGTCAGCCGAAGGCACCGCTGCGGGAGGTACGCGAGTTCGCCAGGATGCTCGCCGACGTCGACTTCGAGCGGACCCGCCGCGACGACGCGGAGGCCGCCCTCGTGGTGACCTCGTACCTCGAGCGCGGGTACCCCGTCTCGACCGGGTCTGACCGGCGGCTGGTCTACGACTCGCTCAAGCAGGCCTACGTGGTGGCGCGGGAGGCGCACCTGCCGGTCGGCTTCACGCGTGAGGAGGACGGAGTCGACGCCGACGCACGGCTGTACCTGCTGCCGTCCACCAAGCAGATGCTCGCCCCCACCCGGCACCTGCTGCGCGAGCGTGCGGAGCGCGGCGCCGTCGTGTACCTGTCCTACTGCGCGGGCGACAACACCTACCACCGTGGCTCCTGGTTCCAGGGGTTGAACGAGATGTTCGGCGTCGAGCACCAGCTCGCGTACGGTCTCAACGATCCCATCCACACCGATCAGGTCGAGCTCACGTTCACCGAGGACTTCGGCTCCGTCGGCGCCGGTGAGACGTTGCGGTTCGCCGTGACGGGCAACGAGCACAGCCGGTGCCGCCTGCCGGTCATCCCGACGGACGCGAAGGTGGTCGCTGTCGACGCGGACGGGTCCCCTGCGCTGTTGCGCAACGCGGTCGGCGACGGTGCGACGGTGCTGTGTACGTACCCCCTGGAGCACATGGCGGCGAACAGCGCTCGGGTCAATCCCGAGGACACCCACCGGCTGTACGACGCGCTCGCCGTCGTTGCAGGCGTACGCCGGCACGTCGTGGTCGACGACCCGCTCGTGTTCACCGACACGCTGGTGCACGAGGACGGCAGGCGGTTCGCCTGGTTCGTCAGCGAGCATGACGCGCCGGTGACCGTGCAGCCGCTGCTCGGCGGCGCACCATTGCGGGCGCTGGACGGCGGGACCTCGCTCACCGAGGTCTCCCTTCCGGCGTACGGCGTCCAGGTACTCGAAATCGAGCGGGAGGGGCAAGCGCGTGGTGACAACTGACTTCCCGTCGTTCCCGGAGGGATTCCTGTGGGGAGCGGCGACCGCCTCGTACCAGATCGAGGGCGCGGTCGACGAGGACGGCCGCGGCCCGTCCATCTGGGACACGTTCACGCACACACCCGGGAACGTCGCCAACGGCGACACCGGCGACGTCGCGTGCGACCACTACCACCGGTACGCCGAGGACGTCGCGCTGATCCGCGACCTCGGCCTGGGCGCGTACCGGTTCTCGATCGCCTGGCCCCGCATCCAGCCGCACGGCAAGGGGCCGGTCAACCCTGCGGGCCTGGACTTCTACTCGCGGCTCGTGGACGCGCTGCTCGAAGCCGGGGTGGTCCCGTGCGCCACGCTGTACCACTGGGACCTGCCGCAGGCGTTGGAGGACGCGGGCGGCTGGCGCGTGCGCGATACCGCCGAGCGGTTCGCGGAGTACGCGGCGCTCGTGCACGGCGCGCTGGGCGACCGGGTGCCACTGTGGATCACGCTCAACGAGCCCTACTGCACCGCGTTCACGGGGTACGCCGAGGGCCGGCACGCCCCAGGCGCACGCGAGGGGCACGGCGCGCTCGCGGCCGCCCACCACCTGATGGTGGCGCACGGGCTGGCCATGCGCGCGATGCGCGCGGGCAGGCACGGCGACGAGCGGTTCGGGATCGCCCTGAACCTCAACCCCGTCGTGCCCGCGACGGGCTCGCAGGCGGACGCGGACGCCGCGCAGCGGGCCGAGCTGCTGTCCAACCGCGTGTTCACCGACCCGGTGCTCGCCGGGCGGTACCCGGCGGGCGAGCGGGAGCTCTGGGGCGAGCTGACCGACTTCGGCTTCCGCCGTGACGGGGATCTGGCGCTCGCGGCGGAGCCGCTGGACTTCCTCGGCGTGAACAACTACCACCCGATGTACGCCAAGCACGCGCCGACCTCGGACACCGATCCCACGCGGCGCGCAGCCACGGACATCGACGTGCTCCCGAACCCGCCCGCGGAACTCGACCGTACGGCGATGGGCTGGCCGGTCGAGGCCGACGGCTTGCGCAGGCTGCTCGGCTGGCTCGCCGCCACGTACCCGGAGCTACCGCCCGTCTACATCACCGAGAACGGCGCCGCGTACCCCGATGCCGTGGTCGACGGCACGGTCGACGACCAAGAGCGCATCCGGTACCTCGACGCGCACCTGCGCGCCGTACGCGCCGCGATCGACGACGGCGTCGACGTGCGCGGGTACTTCTGCTGGTCGTTGCTGGACAACTTCGAGTGGAGCTTCGGGTTCTCGAAGCGGTTCGGCCTGGTCTACGTCGACTACCCGACCCAGCGGCGCATCTCGAAGACGAGCTACCGCTGGTACGCCGATGTCGCCTCGCGCCAATAATCGAGTGCGCGCCGTAGCCCGGCAAGGCAGTGGTCGAGCTCGGCGCGCTGCCGTTCGACCTGGGTGCTCTGCCGCCCCGCTTCGGCACGCACCTGCTCGCCGTCGCGGCGAGCAGTCCTGACGACGTCCTCGGCCTGCCGGCGGGCGATGCCGAGGACCTCGTCGTACTCGGTACGGGCCTGCTCGCGCGTGCGTTCGAGGACGTCCGCGGCTTCCTCCTCGGCGAGGCGTAGCACCTCCGCGGCGCGGGTGCCGAGGCTGCCGTAGGTCGGGCGCTCGTACTCGTCGAGCTGCCGTTGCAGCTCGACGACCTGCTCTTCGAGGTCAGCGGTGCGCCGACGCAGGTTGGCGAGGGCCGTCTGGACGTTGCGGACATAGGTGTCGACTTGCGAGCGTGCGTAGCCACGGATGGCCACGTCGAAGACGCGGTCGGAGAACAAGTCCTCGAACCGCTCATCGGCCGCTACTCGCTGCGGGGATAGCGAACTCACCCAGGTCACCCCTCCCCCGAGTGGGCGCGGTTACCTTTGTCCCATTATGCGCATGCTGCCCAATGTCGTCGACAGTCGAGCTGCGCTGCGTCCAATCCGGACGGCCATCTGTCACGGACGCATCGCCGTCGGTAGCCGGACGGCCGTAGCCTCCTCCGCGATCTTCGTGCCCGGCGACCGGAACCGGTAGTGTCGGTGATCATCTTCTCGGGGAGGTTTCATGCGGGTGCTCGTGTCCGTTGACATGGAAGGCATCGCCGGCGTGGTCGCGGGCGAGGACGTGCGTCCCGGCCACGCGGAGTACGAACGGGGGCGCGGCTACATGACCGCGGAGGCGAGCGCAGCCGTCCGCGGCGTACTCGCGCACGACGCGGATGCCGAAGTGCTCGTCGCGGACGCACACGCCGGATTTCGCAACCTGCTCCCCCACGAGCTGGACCGGCGCTGCACGCTGCTGCGGGGCAAGCCGCGTGAGCACGGCATGCTCGCCGGCGTAGACGGCGACGTGGACGCGGTCTGCTTCATCGGCTACCACGGGATGGCCGGTACGGCCCGCTCGGTGCTCGCGCACACGATCAGCAGCGCGGCGATCACCGGCGTACGCTGCAACGGCCGCGAGCTCGGCGAGACCGGCCTGAACGCGGCGCTCGCCGCGCACTACGGCGCCGCCCCGGTCCTCGCCGCCGGCGACGACTCGCTCGCCCGCGAGGCGGAGGAGGTCGTTCCCGGCCTGTATGCGGTGACGGTCAAGTGGGCGGTCGGCTTCGCGGCCGCGCGCAACCTGCACCCGGACGAGGCGTGCGACCGGATCGAGGCGGCGGTGCCGCGCGCCCTCCGCGACCGCGCCGACGTACGCCCGCCCCGCTTCGGCGGCGAGGTCGACCTGGAGGTGGACGTGCGCACCCCGTTCATGACCGAGCGGGCGCAGCTGATCCCGGGCGTCGGCCTGCGCGGCTCGCGTACGCTCGGTTACACAGCGCCGGACTTCCCGACCGCGTACAGCCTGGTGTCACTGTTCGCCGCGCTCGCCTCGGTCGAGTGACGCGGCCCTCCCCCCGGAGGGCCAGGGACGGCGGAGTACGCGCACCGGCGCTACGGCTGGGGCGTGTAGCTGACGAACAGGAAACCGTCCTCTTCCAGCAGCCGCGTCAGGCGCAGGTGGTCCGGTTCGGGCAGCGGCGAGCCGTTGGTCACGCGCAACCCGTCGCCGCAGACCACGTTCGGCGCGAGTGTGAGGCACAGCTCGTCGACCATCCCGGCGGCGAACATCTGGGCGAGCACCGTCGGGCCGCCCTCGCACAGGACGTGCCGCAGGCCGCGGGCGTGCAGGCCGCTCACCGCCGCGGGCAGGCCCACCCGGTCGGTACCGGCCGTCACCAGGTCGGCGACCGCGCCGGCGGCTTGACGCCGGCCCTCGGGTGCCGAACTGGTCGTGACGACCAGCGGCCGCTGCGGGCAGTCGGCGAACGGCGGGCCGCCGAAGTCCATGGCCAGGCGCCCCGATAGCACCGCGAGCCGGGGATGCGCGTCCAGCCCGCGCGCCTTGCGGTATCGCTGCCAGTCGTCGGGAATCAGCGGGCCGCCATAACCCTCCGCGCGAATTGTGCCCGCGCCGACCAGGATGACGTCGCTCAGCGCGCGCAACAGCTGCAGCATCCGCTGGTCGGCAGGACCGGAGAGCGGGCCGACATGTCCCGCCACCGTCGCCGCACCGTCGGCACTCGACACCATGGCGGCCCGGACGTACGAGGGCGTCGTCGGCGGCAGTGTGTACGCCGTAACCGGATCGACGTCCGTCCCGGGACCGGGCAACAGCTCGCGCACGATGATCTCACCCCTGCTCCTACGTTCGGTCTCTAAAAAAGATATAGGCTAATCCTAGAAAGCGGCGCCCGCCGACCGAGAGAGGTGCCTCCAAGTGTTGATGGGGAGCGACCCGGCGCCGGGATCGCCGCTGCACCTCGGGCGCCGGGTCTTCCCACCCGGGCAGCCGGTCATCATGGCGATCGTCAACCGCACACCCGACTCGTTCTTCGACCGTGGCCGCACCTACGCGTTCGGCGCGGCGCTCGACCGCGTCGACCAGGTCGTCGCCGAGGGCGCGCCGATCGTCGACATCGGCGGGGTCAAGGCGGGCGCGGGTGCGGAGGTCACGGTCGCGGAGGAGGTCGCCCGCGTCGTCCCGCTCGTGGCCGCCGTCCGCGAACGCTACCCGGACCTGGTGATCTCGGTCGACACCTATCGGGCGGCGGCGGCCGACCCGATGTGCCGCGCGGGCGCCGACCTGATCAACGACGCCTGGGCCGGCTGGGACCCCCGGCTGGCCGAGGTCGCAGCCCGCCACGCCACCGGCCTGGTCTGCGCGCACACCGGCGGTCGGCTGCCGCGCACGCCGCCGCGGCCCATCGCGTACGCCGACGTCGTCGCGGACGTGATCGCGGCGGTCACGGCGCTGGCCGAACGCGCGGTCGCGCTGGGCGTGCGGCCACAGTCCATCCTCATCGACGCCGCCCACGACTTCGGCAAGGACACCGCACAGTCACTGGAGCTCACACGCCGGCTGGACGAGGTCGTTGCCACCGGCTGGCCGGTGCTCGTCGCGTTGTCCCGCAAGGACTTCCTGGGCGACGTGCTCGGGCTACCGGCCACCCAGCGCCTCGAGGGATCGCTCGCCGCAGCGACGGTGAGCGCCTGGCTGGGCGCGCGCGTCGTGCGTGCCCACGACGTCGAGGCCACCCGCCGCGCGCTCCAGGTGGTCGCCGCGCTGGGTGGGCAGGTTGCCCGCACAGGTCACAGGGCTAGTGTCAAGGCCGTGAAGTTAGCGGTTGTGGCTGGCTGTCAACGATGTGGTGGGCGTGTCGTGGCTGGTAGGGCAACGGAGCTCGGGTAAGAGAGGCAACGACCAAGAAGCTTCTACTTCCCCCGGGAGCTCCGTTGCCTGTTCATCATGTCATTCGTCGTGTTGGTGGTGAGGTTGGTCTTGGCGAGCGCCGGTTCGCGCCGGGCCATCTGGGTGAGCTGACTCAGATCGTGTCGTTCGAGATGGTCGATGCCGCGCTGGCTGCGACGCGTGCGGTGCAGCATCGGGTACGGGATGTGCCCTCGCGGGTAGTGGTCTACCTGCTGCTGGCCGGTTGTCTGTTCCCCGAGGTCGGATACCTCGGGGTGTGGCGCAAGTTGACCGCTGGGCTACGCGGTGTGCCGGCCGCGACACCGTCGGCGTCGGCGTTGGCGCAGGCCCGCCGCCGGGTCGGGCCGTCCCCGTTACGGTGGCTGTTCGAGTTGCTGCGTGGCCCGGCGGCCGTCCCACGCCAGCATGGCACCTGGTGGCGCGGACTGCTGGTGTGCGCGATCGACGGGACCACCTTGACCGTGCCCGACCAGCCGGCCGTCGGGCAGCGGTTCACCAACCAGGCCGGCAACCACGGTGGGACCGGGTATCCCCAGCTGCGGCTGGTGGCGCTGGTGGCCTGCGGCACGCGCAGCCTGATCGATGCGGTGTTCGGGCCGACCACGACCGGCGAGACCACCTACGCACCCCAGCTGCTGTCCAGCTTGCGGTCGGGGATGATCCTGCTGGCCGACCGCAACTTCGCCGCGCAGAGCCTCATCAAAGACATCACCGCGGCCGGAGCACACGTGCTGGTCCGGTGCAAGACTGGCCGCCGGCTGCCGGTACTGGCCCGCTACCGCGACGGCTCCTACCTGTCCCTCCTCGGGACGGTACAGGTACGCGTGATCGAGGCCCAGATCACCGTGCAGACCTCGGCCGGGCGGCGCACCGGCGTCTACCGGCTCGCTACCAGCCTGCTCGATCCGCACACCTACCCTGCCGGCGAGGTGATCTGGCTCTACCACGAACGCTGGGAGATCGAAACCGCCTACCTGGAGTTGAAGTCCACCATGCTCGGCGGCCGGGTACTGCGCGCCCGCACCCCGGCCGGGATCGAGCAAGAGGTATACGCCCTACTGATCACCTACCAGCTGCTGCGCACCGCCATCGCCGACGCCACCGCCACCCGACCCTGCCTGGACCCTGACCGGGCCAGCTTCACCATCGCCTGGCAGACCGCGCGCGACCAGCTCGTCCAAGCCGCCGACGTGATCGCCGGAACCGTCATCGATCTCATCGGCACCATCGGAACGCACGTCCTAGCCGCGCCCCTACCCGCGCGGCGGACCAGGGTCTGCCCACGCATCGTCAAACGAGCCATCTCCAAATACCAAGCCCGAGGCCCCAACATCGACCGCGCCAGCTACAAGGCCACGCTCAACATCGACATCCTCACCGGCGCGCCACCGTGACAACAACCACCGGGCGCTAACGTCACGGCCTTGGGGCTAGTCCTCCTTGCTGGCCTCCGACTCGGCGCGGGACTTGATCTCGTCGACGATTGCCGGGTCGGCGAGCGTCGTCGTGTCGCCGAGCGTGCGCTTCTCCGCGACGTCGTGCAGCAGCCGCCGCATGATCTTGCCCGACCGGGTCTTCGGCAGCTCGGGTGTGAACACGATGTTCGCCGGCTTCGCGATCGGCCCGATCACCTTCGCCACGTGGTCACGAAGCTCGGTGATCTTCTCTGTCGAGCCCTCGCCGCCACCCTTGAGGATGACGTACGCGGCGATCGCCTGCCCGGTGATCGGGTCGGACCGGCCGGTGACCGCGGCCTCTGCAACTTCCGGATGGTCGACGAGCGCGCTCTCGATCTCGATGGTGGACAGGCGGTGCCCCGACACGTTCATCACGTCATCGACCCGGCCCATCAGCCAGAAGTCGCCGTCCTCGTCGACCCGCGCGCCGTCGCCGGCGAAGTAGACGCCCTCGAACCGGCTCCAGTACGTCTGCTTGTACCGCTCGTCGTCGTTGTACAGCCCGCGCAGCATCGCCGGCCACGGGTTCTTGACGACGAGGTAGCCGGCGCCCTTGCCCGGCGGCACCTCGGCACCGTTGTCGTCGTAGACGGCCGCCTCGACGCCCGGGAACGGCTTGGTCGCCGACCCCGGCTTGAGCGTCGTCACGCCCGGCAACGGCGAGATCATGATCATTCCCGTCTCGGTCTGCCACCAGGTGTCCACGACTGGGGTACGTCCGCCGCCGATGTGGTCGCGGTACCAGATCCATGCCTCCGGGTTGATCGGCTCGCCGACCGAGCCGAGCACCTGCAGCGACGACAGGTCGTGCTGTTCGGCGTACTCCGGGCCCCACCGCATGTGGGTACGAACCGACGTCGGCGCCGTGTAGAGGACGGTGACCTTGTACCGCTCGATGACGTCCCACCAGCGGTCCCGGTCCGGGAAGTCAGGCGTGCCCTCGTACAGCACCGAGGTGGTGCCGTTGACGAGCGGGCCGAACACGATGTAGCTGTGCCCGGTGATCCAGCCGATGTCCGCCGCGCACCAGTAAATCGTCTCCGGCTTGATGTCGAAGATGTAGTGGTGCGTCGTGGCCGTGCCGGCAAGGTAGCCGGCCGTCGTGTGCATGACGCCCTTCGGCTTGCCCGTCGTACCGCTGGAGTACATGAGGAACAGCAGGTCCTCGGAGTCCATCTCCTCGCAGGTGCAGCTCGACGGATCGTCGCTCTGGCCGTCGACGAGATCGTGCCACCAGGTGTCACGGCCCTCCGCCATCGTGACCTCGTTGCCGCCACGCCTGACGATAATGGAGCGGCGTACGGACGGGGCGGAGTCGAGCGCCTCGTCGGCGTTCTTCTTCAGGTCGAACACCGAACCGCGCCGCCACGACCCGTCCTGGGTGATGAGGTACTCGCAGCCCATGTCGTTGATCCGGCCGGACAGCGAGTCCGGGCTGAAGCCGCCGAACACCACCGTGAACGGCGCGCCGAGCCGAGCGAGCGCGAGCATGGTCACCGGCAGCTCGGGAATCATGCCCATGTAGACCGCGACGTGGGTGCCGCGATCGATGCCGACGCCCTTGAACCCGTTCGCCGCCTTGACCACCCGGCGTTGCAGGTCGGCGTACGTGATGGTCGTACGCTCGCCTTCCGGCTCGCCCTCCCAGTAGTACGCGACCTTGTCACCACGGCCGGCGTCGACGTGCCGGTCGACGCAGTTGTGGCACGCGTTGAGCTTCCCGCCGAGGTACCACTTCGCGTACGGGAGGTCCCACTCCTTCAGCTGCGTGAACGGCTGGAACCAGGACAGCCGCTCACGCCCCTCGGTCTCCCAGAACTCGTCGGGGTCGCGCGAGTAGATGTCCTCCTTCGCGTTCGCGGCCGCGGCGAACTCGGCCGGCGGGTCATACCGCCGTTGCTCGGCCATCAGGGCGTCGATGGTGTACCCAGTTGGTGATTCCGTCATGGCTTGCGTTCCACCTTTCCTACCGTCACCCGCGCAGGGCATCAGCTCACCGGGTCAATCCCGCCACAGCGGCCCGCCTACGGGGACAACACTACGGCGTGCCATCGAGTTGGCCAGAAGTGCCGACGCGGTGTACCAGGCGACCACGGCGTCGGCCACCCCTGCGTAACCGCCGATCTGCACGAGCAGCGGCAGCTTGAGCAGGAACCCGAGGAACAGCAGGATCTCGGTGACCTCGAGGACGACGAGGACCATGAAGACGGCCAGGTTAACCCTGGTGCTCCAGATCATCAGGTAGGTGTTGAAAATGGCGAACGACAGCAGGAACCAGCCGAGGTCGGCCTCCACGTCACTCGCCGGGATCTTCCCGGTGAGGTCCAGCATGATGAAGAACGCCAGGCTGAACCAGAACGCGCCGTACGACGAGAACGCCACCGCGCCGAAGGTGTTTTGGTTCTTGAACTCCCACATACCGGCGAGGAACTGCGCCATCCCACCGTAGAAGAACGCGCAGCCGACCCAGATCAGGTCGGGCGCCCAGCCGGCGTTGTGCGCGCTGAGAATGAAGGTGGTCAGGGCGAAACCGGCGAGGCCGAGCGCCGCCGGATCCGCTCCGAGTGGTGGTGCGGTCGCCGTTACCTGTTCCTGCGGCACCTCTGATCTGGTGGCCATGGTTGTGTTGTCTCCTTCCCCGAAAGACCCGGCGCGGGTTGCATCGGGTCGAGATTCCCGGCGCGCCCGACGGTGCGCCGACGCGAGGGGGTACGGGGGCTGTGAGCCAGGCCTGGTGGGCGCGACGCATCCCGGTGAGTCGAAGAGGGCTCACCCGAGCGGCCCTGTCGTGCATCGTGCGTCGCCTCGGCTCCACGCGAGAAGGACGAAGAGTGACGACCTTTCCCCCTCCCTTTATAGGTCGTTATACGAGATATGCAAGGGGTACGAGCCGGTGATTGACTTCGTTCAGGAGAACCGACGGGAGCGGCGATGGCGAGCAAGCGGCAGGTCAGGGTGCGCCGCGTGTACGACGAGCCGGAGGGGGCCGACGGCGCCCGGGTGCTCGTCGACCGCGTGTGGCCACGAGGACTGAGCAAGGACAAGGCGCAACTCGACGAGTGGTACAAGCAGGTCGCGCCCTCCACCGACCTGCGCAAGTGGTACGGGCACGATCCCGACAGGTTCGAGGAATTCACCCGCCGGTACCGCACGGAGCTCGAGGAGCCGGAGCAGGCCGACGCGCTTGCCGGACTGCGGGACCTGGCGAAGAAGCGCACGGTCACCCTGCTCACCGCGACCAAGGACGTCGAGATCAGCCAGGCTGCGGTACTGGCCGACATGCTCCGCCACTGATCGACCCTTTTAACTAATCGAGATTAGTGTTAGATTTGCGACCGTGATGGCGTGGAGCGCCGATCTGGCGGCGCTGAGCAGTCTCGATGACCCGGTGCGCGAGCGCCTCTACACCATTGTGTGCGAGCGCGGCGAACCCGTCGGACGTGACGGCGCCGCCGAAGCGCTCGGCATAGACCGCTCGCTGGCCGCCTACCATTTGGACCGCCTCGTCCAAGCGGGCTTGCTGACCGCTTCGTACCGACGGCCACCCGGCAGGGGAGGCCCGGGTGCGGGCCGTCCCGCCAAGGTCTACAGCCGGTCCGATCAGGAGTTCGCGGTGACCGTGCCACCACGCGAGTACGAGCTGGCCGCGCGGTTGCTCGCCGCGGCCACCGCCACTTCCGACGACGGCCGCGCGCGTCTCGACGGAATCGCCCGCGGGTACGGCACCCAGCTCGGCCAGCAGCGCAGGGCCGGGCAGACCAGCCGCGCGCGGTCACGGCAGAGCGTCGAGGCCCTCCTGCACGACCTGGGCTACGAGCCGGCCGGCGATCAGCACGGCGGCCTGATCCTGCGCAACTGCCCGTTCCACGAGCTGGCAAGGCAGCATCCCGCCGTTGCGTGCGGCATGAACCTTGCCCTCATCGAGGGAGCCGTCACAGGCATGGCGGCGACCGGGCTGCGCGCCACACTCGACCCCGCGCCGGGGCAGCGTTGCTGCGTGACGATCGAGGCGGCCCGATGACCTCCCAGCGACCACTCACCCAGACCGTCGTGCCGGTGCGTCCCGTGCCGCGGATCACCGGCGAGGCGAGGTCTGTCGACCTCGAGGCGGCCGAGCGCGCCGCGGCCGACTTGCTCGCCGCGCTCGGGATCGACACCGATACGGAGGGGCTCCACGAGACTCCGGGTCGGATGGCCCGGGCGTACGCCGAGCTGTTCGAGGCACAGCCGTTCCGCCTCACCACGTTCCCCAACGACGAGGGCTACGACGAGCTGGTGATCGCGCGGGCGATCCCGTTCCGCACCGTTTGCGAGCACCACCTGCTCCCGTTCACAGGCGTTGCCCATATCGGCTACCTGCCGGACGCGCACATACTCGGGCTCTCCAAGCTCGCCCGTACGGTCGAGCACTACGCGGCACGGCCACAGACCCAGGAGCGGCTCACCAAGCAGGTCGCCGACTGCCTGTACGTCCACCTCCAGCCGCGCGGCGTCGGCGTCGTACTGGAGGCCGAGCACACCTGCATGACGCTGCGCGGGGCACGAGCGATCGGTGCGGATACCGTCACATCGACGTTGCTCGGCATACTGCGTGCTGATGCGCGCTCCAGAGCGGAGTTCTTCGCCCTGGCCGGGGTTTCGCCACCTCGCCGCCAGGTGGATAGGAGTTGACCATGGCGACGGACTCGACGTACGTCATCGTAGGCGCCAGCCTGGCAGGCGCCCGCGCCGCGCAGGCACTGCGCAAGGAGGGCTTCGACGGTCAGGTCGTGCTGATCGGCGACGAGGACGAGCGCCCGTACGAGCGGCCTCCACTGTCCAAGGAGTACCTGCAGGGCAGGGCGGAGCGGGAGTCGATCTACGTCCACCCCGAGAGCTGGTACGCCGACAACGGCGTCGACCTGCGGCTCGGCACCCAGGTCACCGCCGTTGATCCCGGCGCGCACGAGGTCGCGCTCGGCGATGGGGACCGGCTGGGGTACAGCAAGCTGCTGCTCAGCACTGGAGCAGCTCCGCGCGCGCTGCCCGTGCCGGGCGCCGACCTGGACGGTGTGCTGTACCTGCGCAGCGTCGCCGACAGCGACCGGATCAAGGACGCGTTCGCCTCCGCATCCCGCGTCGCGGTCGTCGGCGGCGGGTGGATCGGCCTGGAGACCGCGGCCGCGGCGCGTGTCGCGGGCGCCGAGGTCACCGTCCTGGAGATGGCCGAGCTGCCGCTCCTGCAGGTGCTCGGATCGGAGGTCGCGCGGCTGTTCGCGCGTCTGCACCGCGACCACGGCGTCGATCTGCGGTGTGGTGTACAGGTCACCGAGATCATCGGCACCGGCGGGGTTGCCGCGGGCGTGCAGCTCGCGGACGGCACGCGGGTCGACGCCGACGCGATCATCGTAGGCGCCGGTATCAGCCCGAACACGCGGCTGGCCGCCGAGGCGGGGCTCGACCTGGACAACGGCGTGCAGGTCGACGCGCAGCTGCGTACGTCCGCGCCCGACATCCATGCCGCGGGCGACGTCGCCAACGCGTACCACCCGCTGCTCGGCCGGCACATCAGGGTGGAGCACTGGGCCAACGCGCGGCACCAGCCGCAGGCGGCCGCAAAGGGCATGCTCGGCCAGGAGGTGAGCTACGAGCGGCTGCCGTACTTCTTCACCGACCAGTACGACCTGGGCATGGAGTACACCGGCTACGTCGAGCCGGGCGGGTACGACCAGGTGGCCTTCCGCGGCGATGTCGAAAGCGGTGAGTACATCGCGTTCTGGCTCGCCGGCGGACGCGTGCTCGCCGGTATGAACGTCAACGTCTGGGACGTCACCAAGCCGATCCAGGCGCTCGTACGGTCGGGCAAGCCGGTGGACGTCGAAAGGCTCACCGACCCGCAGACTCCGCTCGAGGCCGTCCTCGGGGGCTGACCCCGGCTTGCGGGCCTGGCCCGGTCGGTTTCCGCGCGGCTTACCGTGAGCCCGGTCAGCTACCGCGCCGTAACCGACCGCGGTTCGACGACTTCCTCGCGTACGCGTCAGTGCCCCGGCCGCACGATGGCGGGCCGAGGCACTGATCGGTTGCGATAGCTCAACGGATGCGGGTCACGGTGTCCGGGCTGATGTAGTCCTCGAAGAGCGCCACCTGTGCCCGGTCGATGTCAGCGAATGCCTTGCGCAGCGCGGCCCAGAAGCCGGGGCGCTGTACCTGCTCTTGAATGCTCTCGTGCGTTCTCATGTTTCGATCGTCCGGCGACGAACGGTTAAGCACAAGCGAGAAGTCCTTAGCTGTTCACCGTAGCGTTGCTTCACTATAGTGGGCAACGTGCTGAACCTCGAACGGCTGCGGATCCTGCATGCGGTGTCCGCGTACGGGTCGATCAATGCGGCCGCCGATGCCTTACATGTCACCAGTTCCGCGGCCTCGCAGCAGCTGACCAAGCTGGAGCGGGAGGTGGGCGAGCGCCTGCTCGTACGCCGCGGCCGTGGCGTACGGCTCACCGACGCGGGCGAGCGCCTGGCCGGGCACGCCGCGGGGATCTTGTCACAGCTGGCGGAGGCCGAGTCGGACCTGGAGGCGCATCGAGACACCGTGATCGGCAAGGTCACCGTTGCGGCGTTCGCGACGACCGCCCGCGGGCTCGCGCCGGCCGCGCTCGGGCTGCTCGCCGAGGCACACCCCCAGCTGGAGGTGTGCGTGGTCGAGCAGGAGCCAGAGGCGTCGGTCGCCGATCTGGACCGCGGCGACGTGGATGTCGGGCTCCTGATGGACTGGGAGAACTCACCGCTGTCGGTCCCCGACTCGCTCCAGCGCACCCTGCTGATGGATGACCCCGCCGACCTTGCGATTCCGGCGGGTCACCGGTGCGCCGGGCGTTCGAGCGTCCCGCTCACCGAGGTGGCCGGCGGGCCGTGGATCAGTTGGCCGTGCAGCGGGGCGGGTGGGAGCTGCCACGACTGGCTGCTGCACACCTTGCGCAGCCAGGGCATCGAGCCCACCGTCACGCACCGGGTCGAGGAGCACGCCACCCAGCTCGCGCTCGTCGCAGCCGGCCTCGGTACGGCGATCACGCCCCGGCTCGGGCGCGGCCGGCCACCCGAAGGCGTGGTGATGGTGGGCGTGCAACCGACGCTGAGCCGGCGCATCTACGCCGCCTGGCGCAAGGACACCGCCCGGCGTCCGGGCGTGCGCGCCGTCGTCGACGCGTTCCGTACGGTCGCTGCCGACGCGAGCGCGGCCGAACCCACCGCCGCCTGAGCGTCTCCATCCCCTCGAGTGATCATGAAAGGTTGTCGTAGCTGTAGCAGCGCCGATCCTTCATGATCACCGGGCATTCGCGCGTCCGGGCTCGTCGGCACCTACGCCCGCGCGAGCTGAGCCCGCCGACCCAGGCCGCCCAGCCCGAGGATCATCGCGAGCAGGATCGGCAGCTCCAGGTACGCGTGGTAGCTGGCCAGCGCCGCGTAAACCGTGCGGCCCTGGCCGTAGTCGACGACGAACAGGGCGAGCAGCGCGACGCCGATACCGAGGCCGAGCAACCACACGCGGCGGCTGGAGAGCCAGGGCACGCGGCTCTCGAAAGCCCGCGTAGCGGCTGGCGCGTACCGCGGCAGGAAGAACACCCAAACCACGAAGTGCATGAGCTGGAGGAACGCGAACACGGTGAGGAAGCGCAGCCCGACCACGGTCCCCCAGCCGCCCGGCGGGACGGTGCTCGCTGCGACGACGGCGGGAGCGCCCGCGAAGCGCTCGACGGCGCCGGACGCGTCGGACATGAGCGGGTCGGCGAGACCGGCGAGCAGCAGGGCTGGCACGAGAACCAGCCAGCCGAGCTGGGTGCCGCGAAACGCGATCCTGGCGCGCCGGGGAAACACCGCGGAGAACTCCCACAGGAACGCCAGCGGCACCAGGTTGTGCAGGTGGGTGATGACGACCGCGTGGTACGCGGGCCAGTACAGCGAGGCGATTGCCGCGACGACCAGCAGTAGCCAGCCGGCGACGAGCGCGACCGGTCGCCGGCGCAGCCCGAGCCAGGCGGTGACGGCGATGAGCCCGTACGTCACGACGATCTCGGTACGCAGCGCCCAGCCGCCGCCGAACACCGCCCCGGCGAGCCGGCAGACGACAATGCCGGTGATGAGCGCGACGAGCAGGCCGAGGAAGCGGCCGGACAGCAGGGTGGCGAACCTGCCTCCGACGTACCTCAGCTCGAGCACGTTGTGCAGCACGCCGAAGACCATCAAGGCGACCGCGGTGGTGGCGAGCGGTGCGACGAGTGAGAGGCCGAGCGACGCAACGGCGACGAGCGCGATGCCGACGGTGCCGACCACGCGCGGCGGGATGTCGGTGGCCGGGTGAGCGGCTACCTCGACGCCTTCGCGCTCACCTGTGCGGTGGAGCTGCCGGTCTACTGCGCGCTGCTCATGCTGCTCGCCCGTGTCCCCGCGTATGCCGCCGTCGGTCTCGGCCTCGCCGTGAACGTGGTGACCCACCCGCTGCTGTGGCTGGCCTTCGACGGCGCCGGGAGGGTGCCGTACGTCGCGGCGTTCGGAGTGGGCGAGCTGGCCGTCTGCGCGGCCGAGTGGGCGCTTCTGGCGGTGTCGCTCCGACGCAGGGCCGTCGGACGCGGCGTGCTCGCCGCGGTCGTGGTCGTCGCGAACGGGCTCTCGGCTGCGGTTGGTTTGCTCGTCGACCTGCTCGGCTGATCCCCGCTGCGGATGCCGGGCGAGCGTCATCGGGGTCCCTGCCGGCGCAGGATGGCACGGACGACCAGGAGGATGGCGCCCGCGACCGCGCCGAACAGCACGAGGAAGAGCACGACGATCACGACGATGCCGCCGGTGGCGCCGCCGGGCGCGACGTCGGCCGGCAGGAGCGGGAGCATTGGAGTACCGTACAGGGCCCGCGGCGGCAGCGGCGCCTACGGCGTTCGCTCACAGCAGAACGCGGGGAGTGCCGTGCTTATCCGGTCTGATCCAGCTCCTCGATGGTGGCGAGCGACGGACCGCGTTCGACCTGAAGCCGGGCGGCGACCCGTTCCGCGTCACGCAGCACGCGTAACGCGTTGCGGCCGGCCAGCTTGGTGAGGTCCTCGTCGGACCAGCCGCGGTCGATGAGCTCGGCGAACAGCGCCGGGTACTGCCCGACGTCCTCCAGACCCTCCGGCAAGGCGTCGACGCCGTCGTAGTCACCGCCGACGCCGATGTGGTCGGGGCCCGCGAGCGCGCGGGCGTGCTCCACGTGGTCGGCCACCTGCGCGACGGTTGCCTTGGGCGGCGGGTGCTCGACCTCGTACTTGGCGTAGAACGCCTTGGTCTCCTGGTCGTACCACGCCCGCGGCTTGCGCACCCCCGCCTGGCGCGCGGCGGTCGCCGCCTGCTCGCGGTAGTCGACCACCTGCTGGGACACGAAGGCGGGAACGAACGTCAGCATGCAGACGCCACCGTTGCCGGGTAGGCGCTCGAGCACGTCGTCGGGAACGTCGCGCGGGACGTCGCAGATCGCGCGGCAGGACGAGTGGGAGAACACGACCGGCGCTTCGGTCGCGTCGAGCGCGGCCCGCATGGTGTCCGGCGACACGTGCGAAAGATCGACGAGCATGCCGAGCCGGTTCATCTCGCGTACGACCTCGCGGCCGAACGCCGTGAGCCCGTGCGCCTTCGCGGTGTCCGTGGCGGAGTCGGCCCATGGCGTGTTGTCGTTGTGGGTCAGCGTCATGTACCGCGCGCCGAGCCGATACATCGCCCGCAGCGTGCCGAGCGAGCAGGCGATGGAATGACCGCCCTCCATGCCCGCGAGCGAAGCGATCTGCCCGGCCCCGAACGCTCGCTCCACGTCGTTTGCTGTGTACGCCAGCTCGAACGTGTCCGGGTAGCGGGCGACCATCTGGTGCAGCGCCTCGATCTGCTCGAGCGTGCGCGCGACCGCGGCGTCGCCCTGCAGCGACGACGGCACGTACACCGACCAGAACTGCACGCTGAGCCGACCCTCGCGCAACCGCGGGATGTCGGTGTGCAGGCCGGGCTGCCGCTCGGCGATGTCGCACTTGTCGAAGTCGTAGCCCACACGCTCGCGCATCGCGTAGAGCAGGTCGTTGTGGCCGTCGACGAGCGGGGCGCCGGAGAGCAGATCCTTGGCGCGGGTGAGGGAGTCGGTCATGGGTGGACGCTACCCGGCCGCCCCGACAGTCGTGGTGCCCGCGCACCCGACCGGAAATTCAGAGGCGATCACCTGGGCGGGGGCGCTAGACTGCTGCGCCCTCCCCCGCCACCATCGACCAAAGGATTGGTCATGCCTCAGGCTGCCCACGTCCGCGAGGACGAGCTCGATCGCGAACGACATTACCTCGACCAGGCACGCGCGTACCTCGCCCGCATGCGCGCGCACGTGCAGTCACTGTCCGCAGACGCGGGCAACGAGGTCTCCCAGGCCTACCTCGACGCGAGCCTCTACTACTACCGGGCGGAGGCGCTCAAGGACGACCCGGAGACGCCGCTGTTCTTCGGCCGGATCGACGTCCGCGAACCCGAGGAGAGCCACCACATCGGCCGCCGTCATGTCCTCGGCGAGCGCGGTGAGCCAGTCGTGCTCGACTGGCGAGCCGACGCCGCGCGCGCGTTCTACCGGGCGAGCGCCGCGGAGCCGATGAATCTCCGGCTCCGCCGGCGGTACGGCTTCACCGGCGGCACGCTGACCGCATTCGAGGACGAGCTGTTCGAGCCGGCGGCCGAGCACGCGAACAGCGAGATCCTGCAGCAGGAGATCGAACGTCCTCGCGTCGGCCCGATGCGCGACATCGTCGCGACCATCCAACCCGAGCAGGACGAGATCGTGCGCGGCGGCCTCGCCACGACGGTGTGCGTCCAGGGCGCGCCCGGCACCGGCAAGACCGCCGTCGGCCTGCACCGCGCCGCGTACCTGTTGTACGCGTTCCGCGACCGGCTGCGCCGCTCGGGCACGCTCATCGTCGGACCGAACCACGCGTTCCTCGACTACATTCGCGCGGTACTCCCGGCGCTCGGCGAGCTCGACGTGCGTCAGGTCACGGTCGAGGAGCTGCTCGACACCGTCCCGGTACGCGGCGCCGAGGACGCGCGCGCTGCGGGGGTCAAGGGCGATGCGCGGATGGCCGCGGTCCTGCGGCGGGCGGTCCGGTCGCACGTACGCACGCCGACCGAGGGTTTCTGCTTGAGCCGCGGTTCCCGGCGCTGGCGCATTCCGTCGTACGAGATGGAGGCTCTCGTCACGGACCTGCAGGGCCGGGACGTGCGGTACGAGGCGGCGCGGCGGATGCTCGCCCAGCGCATCGCGCACGTCGTCCTGACCCGGATGGAGTCTGCGGGCGAGTCGCCGGACGACCGGATACAGGAGCAGGTCGCGCGAAGCGCGGCGGTACGGCGGCTCGTCGACGACCTGTGGCCGAAGATCGACGCGCGCCGGGTCGTGTTCAGGTTGCTGTCCGACCGTGCGTTCCTCGCGGGCGCCGCCGAGGGCGTCCTGGACGCCGACGAGCAGGCGGCGATCGCCTGGGACCGGCCGGCGCGGGGCCCAGGCAGCGTCCGGTGGACGCCGGCCGACGCGGCTCTGGTCGATGAGGCGGCCGACCTGATCGAGCGCACGCCCAGCCTCGGACACGTGGTGCTCGACGAGGCGCAGGACTTGTCACCGATGCAGTTGCGCGCGGTCGGACGCCGGTGCAGCACCGGATCGGCGACCGTGCTCGGCGACCTGGCGCAGGGTACGAGCCCGTGGGCATCGACGTCCTGGGAGACGGCGCTGGCGCACCTCGGCAAGCCGGGCGCGCGGGTGCAGGAGCTGACGTGGGGTTACCGCGTACCCACGCAGATCATCGATTTCGCCACCAGGCTGCTGCCGCGGATCGCTCCGCACCTGGCGCCGGCCCGGTCGGCGCGTACGTCCCCGGGCGCCCTGACCGTCCGTCGCAGCGAGCCCGACGACCTCGACCGCACGGCCGCGGACGCCTGCCGCGCGGTCCTCGCCGAGGACGGCTCGGTCGGAGTCATCGCCGTGGACACGCGGGTGCGCTCGTTACACCGAGCCCTCGACCGTACGGGGCTCCCCCACCAGGTGCTGGGAGCCGACGGGATCACCGGCGAGCGGCTCAGCGTGGTGCCCGCGAGCATCGCCAAGGGCCTGGAGTTCGACCACGTGGTCGTGGTGGAACCGGCCGAGATACTCGCAGCCGGGCCGCGCGGGCTGAGCCTGCTCTACGTGGCGCTCACCCGGGCGGTATCCGCGCTGACCGTGCTGCACGCCGCTCCGCTGCCTAAACCCCTATCCCGGTAGTTGAGCGGATGCGCGCTTTCCACAGATCACCGCCGAGTGGCCCCGACGCTGCCCGCTCCCGAGCACGCTCAGCGCATGCCCCGATCTCAGCCATGCACCCGTCCCTCCTGGAATTGGCCAATGACCAGGCCGGTGCGCTCTCACGTGCGCAGGTCATCGGGGGCGGTGGTACTGACGAGGTGATCGAGGCCCGTCTCGTCGCCGACAGGTGGCAGCGGTTGCATCCTGGGGTGTTCCTCACACACGCCGGGCCGGTGCCGCGCCTGGCCGAGATCTGGGGTGGGCTGCTTTGCGAGCCATGAAACGGCCGCAGAACTGTGGGACCTGGTCGACGAGCCGATCCTCGGCGTACACCTAACCGTGCCGGTCTCGCGGGCGAGTCAGGCCCCAGCCTGGCATCCGCATCCACTACGCGCACCGGTTACCTCGAAGCCGTCACCTGGTACGCGTACCCGCGATGACCAACGTAGAGGACACCGTCCTCGACCTCGTCGATACCGACCGCGCCGCGGTATGCCATCGACTGGGTGAGCAGGGCATGCCAACGGCGCAAGACCACACCAGACCGGCTTGGGGCGGCACTCGCCGCGAGAAAGAAGATCCGCTGGCGCGAGCCGATTCAGGGTGCGCTTGCCGATGTATCGGACGGCGCCGAGACACCGCTCGAGCTCGCCTACCTCCGCGGGGTCGAGCGAGGCCATGGCCTGCCGCGCGGAACCCGCCAAGGCCACCGCAAGATCGGTGCGCGGACCCAGTGGATCGACGTCGACTACGGCGACTTCCGGGTGCGGGTCGAGCTGGACGGCCGGATCGGACATGTGGACGAAGGGATGTTCCGCGACCGCGCCAGGGATAACCTGTCAAGCGAAGAAGGGTTTCTCACCCTGCGGTATGGCTGGCACGAGACGTACGCCGACAGTTGCGCCACCGCAGCACAAGTCGCGACGATCCTGGGCCGCCGCGGCTGGTCGGGGCGGTCCCAACCCTGCAACCCGTTCTGCCCACTCGGGTGATCATGAAGCATGCTCCGTGCAAGGGCACGGAGCATGCTTCATGATCACCATGGTCAACGCAGGTAGACGCCGAGCTCCCACAGCGAGAAACCGTCGGGCGTCCACTGGGAGGTTCCGGCCTTCGCGCCGGACTGGTCGGGCCGGCCGGTCATGTGGATGCGCACGTACCTGGCGGTCACCGGATCGTCCAGCGTCACGACGTCCACCGGTTGCGGCGCGGCCTTGGCTTGTGTCGCGTCGGAGCGGTCCGCGACCGTACGCCAGCTGTCACCGTCGTCGGACACCTGCACGTCGTACGCCGTCGACCAGTACTCCCACGACAGCTTGACCCGGTCGAACGCCTGGGACTGGCCGAGGTCCACCTGGAACCACTGCGGCTCCTTCACGAAGAAGTCCGATGCCCAGCGTGTCTGGTGGTCACCGTCCACGGCCATCCCCGCCCCGAATGTGTCGTCGTGCCACGGCATGCCCTTCTGCTGGAAAGCCTCGGACGACGCCGACGCGACCTTGTCGAGCGCGAGGTTCGGCGGCGCAGCGAGCGAGCCGTGCGCCGACTTGGCGGGAATATCGAGTGCCACCGCGGAGTACGACGGCACCGTCCAGCTGAACGTCGAGCCCGAGATCCCGTGCAGGGTCTCGCGCCGCACGCCGTAGTCGAACAGGTGGTCCGGCGTGGTCGGCCCGTCGAGGATCCACGCGGACGCGTCACCGCGCGGGCGGAACCCGTCGAGCGCGAACGTCACCTTGCGTTCCGCATCCGGCGACTTGTTCACCAGCAGGACGTGCAGCGTCTTCTTGTTCTTCGACAGGCTCGCGTACGCCGACAGCTTGCCGGTGCTGGACGTGCTGTGCACGAGCAGCTTCCCGAAGTGCTGGGAGAACAACCGCGCAGCGTCGTCGATGACGTACGGCTTCTTGTTCGGGCTGAGCAGGCCGAAGTCGCCGTGCCCCGGCGGGTACGGGTTCATCAGTGCCCAGCTCGCCGCCGCGTCGACTCCGGCGGTCGCGGCCATGCCGTAGACGTCGGCCGCCCACAGCCCGTCGGGAAGCGAGTTCACGCTCCAGTCCGTCGGCCCGTACGTGACGGGCGCCCAGGCGCCCATCTGGTACTCGAACTTGCCGTGTGGGTAGTCGTCGCGCACCCAGGAGCGCACCTTCGCGAACTGGTCGTCCAGGTCCTGCGGGGTCTTCAGCAGGTCGGCGTAGAATTTGGCCTTCTTGTCCTCGCTGTACGACGCCGGCGACAGCGGGAAGAAGTGGATCGACCAGACATCGGTCAGGTCGCCGACCTCGCGGATCACCTTCTTGGAGAACGTCGGGTCGAGCGCGGAGATGTTCGTGACGATCTTGATGGAGTGGTCAGCACGCTTCATCGCCGGGACGAACGCGCGCATCTTCGCGATGAACTCGTCGGCACTCATGTGCAGGTACGGCTCGTCGGCGATTTCCCAGTACGGCACGTGCGCGTGCCGCTCGCGGTTGACGTGCCGCACCCAGTCGGCGGCCAGCTCGGGCGACGCCGTCGGGTTCACGCTGATCTTCTGGGTGGTGTGCAGCTTCTTGCCGAGCGAGAGGAACTGGTCGGTCGTCATCTCAGTGGGGAGGTTGGGCTTCTTCCAGTTGTAGTCGTAACCGAAGGCACCGCCCGGGAACACGAGGTAGTTGAACCCGCTGCGCCGCATCTCGCGCACCAGCCGCGGGTCGACGTTGCCGTTGACATACGCGGTCTCATTCCATGCCGGCACGTGTACGCCGACCAGGCGCGGGCTGACCTTGTCCACGACGTGCTTCGCGTCGACGTGGACGGTGGCCTTTGCCGGCGCGCCGGAGGCCGCGGCACGCGGCGCGGCTTGCGTGACACCGCCGCCGGTGAGCGCGAGGCCGAGCAACGCCGGGAGGGCGAGCGCGGAGGCGTAGCGAAGTGTTCTCATCGCGACTCCTTCAATTGGAGAGGTGCACGACGGCTACCTCGGCAGGATCGAGCGAGCGAGCGACCACGGTCCGCTCGCCGTCGTGGTGGATCGCAACGTCACGGTCCCGTACGAGATCGCGCGCCTGTGCGTACGTGCCGTCGACCGCGTACGACGTGTCGACCGCAGGCGAGTCGTGGTTGAGCGCGAGGAGCAGCACGCCGTCGCCGGTGGAGAGCAGCCTCGCCTCGACACCAGCAGCCTCGGCGCCGCCCGCGCGCACCTCGACAGGCGGCTCGACGCCCGCGGCATCAGCGAGGCCGGCGAGGAACCGCCGCGCCCCCTCGTCGCCCATCGCATGCGCCGCCAAGCTCATCAGCGACCCGGTGAGCACGGCCCACCCCTCGCCGTGCCGGTGCGCGACGATCGCCGGCGAGCCGTCGTCGAAGACAGCGAGCACGTCGGCGTCCTCCGCTGGCTCGAGGCGTTGCCGGAACAGCGCGCCGCCGATCTCGTCCCCCTCACTGATTCCGGGCAGCAGCGGGTGCGTACGCGTGACCCGCATCGCTACCCGCCCCGGCTCCTCCGGGCTCCCGAGCCGCTCGGTGTCGAGCTCGCGGGCGCCGAACACCGCGTCGAGACCGAGGCCCGGGATCGCTTCGCCGCAGGCTCCGGTGTCATCGGTCCATCCGGCACGCGCCTCGGCGACCGCGACACCGCCGTCGCGCACGAACGCCGCGACAGCGTCCGCGGCGTGCCGCGACAGCGCAAGCGCGAACGGCAGGTACAGCACCCGGTAGCCGTCGGTGGCGAGCCGGTCGGGGTGCAGGTAATCGGCGGGCAGCCGCGCTCCGTAGAGCGAGGCATAGCACCCGACGTACGCACGGCTCGGCACGTAGTGCCACGTCTCGCCCATCGCGGCCCACAGCGCGTTCGCGTGCACATCCCAGAGGATCGCCGCCCGCGACGGCAACGGTCGCGCGTCGGCGAACACCTGCCGGTGTGCGCCGGTGACCCGCGCGACCTCGCCCGCCGCGAGTGCTCGCTCGGTCGGGTCGCCGGACAGGTCGGCGAGGCCGAAGCCGCCCGACTCGATGCCCGTCGTCATCGGGTACCACGCGTAGAAGTGCAGCCCCTTGGCGCCGTGGGCGATGGCCTGCCACGCGTACGAGCGCACGTCGTCGCCGCTCACCGGCTCGGCGAACGTGCCGACGTAACCGTGGCCGCCCTGCAGCTCGCCTAGCCAGAACGGCCCGTCGCAGGCCGAGTACGTCGCGGTGAGCAGCGCCGACCTGAACGCCGGGTCCGCGGTTTCCGCGGCACCGAGATGCTTGGGGTACAACGATGTGCCGTACACGTCTACGCTCGCCGGCATCCGCCAATCGTCGGGCGAGCCGTGGTCGCTCGTCGGGAGGGTGAGCAAGCAGGGCATGGCGGAGTGGCTACTCGTCACGTGCGTGTCGGCACGGCGTACGGCGTCGTGGCGCCAGGCGAGGTCCTGCGCGAGCTTGTCCTGCAAGAAGTGCTGCCAGTCCAGCGACGAGGTCGCCGTCATCAGCGTGGTGAACCGCGGCGGCTCGACCTCGTCCCAGGTCGAGAAGGTGCGGTACCAGGCGGCGTTGACGGCATCGAGCGACGGGTAGCGCTTCTGCAGCCACTCGCGGAACCTCCCCCGAGTGTGCGGGCAGTAGCAGAACGACGCCGGCTCGACGAGGAAGTCGAAGTAGCCCCACTGCACGATGTGCGGCTCGCTCCACAGGTCCCAGCCACGGAACGCGGGCCGGTCCGCGAGGTGTGCCGCGAGGCGGTGCAGCAGCCGCTCCGCGGCTTCCCGTACGCCCGGGTGGTCGTAGCAGTAGCCGGGGCTGCCCTGCGAGTCGATGGGCACGTCGCCGTCGGAGACGTACCGGGCATCGCGGAACTTCTGCCCGAGCCAGTCTGGTGCGGAGTCGAGGTAGACCTGCACGTACACGCCGAGGCCGGCGTCCTCGGCGAGATCGAGCAGCAGGTCGAGCGCGCGGGTGTCGAACGCGCCCGGTTCGGGTTCCGCGCTCGCCCAGTCGACCCAGCAGCGGAGGTTGGGAATCCCGGTGGCCGCGATCCGTTGGACGTCGTGTCGCCAGCGGTCATCGTCGCCTGGACCTGGTGGCCGGACCATCGTCGCGCGGGTACGGCCGCCGCCGTACCACGCGGAGATGGCTAGCCCCGGGTCGGTCACAACGTGACCTCGGCTGGCCGGATCGCCGCGTGTGCGATGCGGTCCTGGTGGGCGTCGAAGACGCCCTGGTTGTGGTCCGGTGCGACACCCGCGGCCGTGGGCGAGACGAACGTCGGCAGCCGGATCCCGCGTTCGGCGAGCAACGCGGCCGTACGGGCGTTCAGCTCCGCCATGCAGGCGCACGCCACGACCGTGGAGGCTCCCGCGACCGGGACGTCCCAGCCGTCGAGGGAGACGAGCGCGTCCTCGGGCGGCACGCCGGTGTCGATGACCACGTCGGCGAGGTCGGCCAGCCGGCTGCCCGAGGAGTGGCTGCTCGGCCGGTCGAGGTTCGCCCGCGAGGTCACGGCGAGAACGCGTACGCCGCGGTCGCGCGCGTACATCGCCGCCTCTACGGGGGCGGCGTTCCTGCCGCCGTGCGAGAAGACCACCATGCAGTCTGCCGCGCGGATGGGCCGGTGCGCGAGGAAGTTCTCGACGTAGCCCTCGGTGCGCTCCAGCCACAGCAGCTCCGGCGCCCCGCCCGGGCCGGTCACCTCCCACCAGGCGAGCCGCGGGTCGATCAGCGGGTGCAGGCCGACATAGCTGCCGTACCGGGGAAAGGCGTCCATGACAGGGATGACCGAGTGCCCGCTGCCGAACAGGTGCACGAGGTTGTCCGCCGCGAGCGTGTCGGCCAGCAGGGTCGCAGCCGCGTCGAACGACTCGTCCTGGTCGCCGAGCGCGTCGAGCAACCGCTGCAAGCGTGGAACGAACAGGCCATTGGTGGGCACGGGCACCTCTCCTCGCAGGTCAGATCATACTATTATGACAGCATGTCAGCTCGGTCAACACCGGTCGTACGTTCGGTAGGCGGCTCCGACTTCCAGGCCGTCTCGCGGTCGAGCCCCATCCCGCTGTACCACCAGGTCAAGACTGACCTGCGCGCCAGAGTCGAGCGCGGCGACTGGCAGCCGGGCGAGCGGATCGGCGGCGAAGCAGAGCTCTGCGAACGGTACGGCGCCAGCAGGATCACGATCCGCCGAGCGGTCGGTGACCTGGTCGCCGAGGGTTTGCTGGTGCGGCTGTCCGGCCGGGGAACGTTCGTACGCGAGCCGACCCTCACTGCCGGACCGCGCGGTCTCTCCTCGTTCACCGAGGAGATGGCCGGGCTCGGGATGCGCGCCGGCGCCGAGGTGGTGAGGGTCGAGCTGCGCGCGGCCTCGGACGAGGTCGCCAGCCAGCTGGCACTCGAGGAGGGCGACCCGCTCGTGGTCGTCACCCGGTTGCGTACCGGCGACGGCAAGCCGATCGGCATCCAGGCGGCACACCTGCCGGCGCACCGCTTTCCCGGGCTGGAGAATGCCGACCTCACCGACACCTCGCTGTACGAGCACCTCGGGCGCACCTACGGCTTCGCCCCCACCGAGGCGGAGGAGACGTTCGAGGTCGGCCCGATCCGCAAGCGCGACGCCAACCTTCTCGGCGTCCGCGCGGGGAGCTGCGGCTTCTACGTGCGTCGCAGGACGTTCGACACCGCGGGCGTCGCCGAGTACGTCAGCACGGTCATGCGCGGCGACCGGTATCGCATCCGGATCGGGCTACGCGGGTGACTCGCTGAGCAGGCGCGCGGCGGCGCCGACGAGAAACGCGTCGTCGCCGCGTGCGGCCACCACCACCCGCGCGTCCGGCCGCGCAGCAGGCTGGGCCAGGGCGGCGACTGCGGTCCGCGCTCCGGTCACGAAGTCAGGCACTCCCGTGCCGACACCGCCGCCGAGCACGACAGTGTCCAGGTCGAGCAGGCTCACCATGCTCACCACCGCGCGCGCCACGCACCGCACCGCATGGTCGATGACGGTCCCCGCGCTCTTGCTGCCGCGCGCGGCGAGCTCGACCAGGTCATGCGGGACGCGGACGTCGGCAAGACCGGCGCGGTGCGCGGCGGCGACGAGGGACGGCCCTGAGGCGACCGCTTCCAGCGCACCCCGCTCGGGTGCGGACGGCGTCTCGGCTGTGGCGGCGTCGACGGCCATCCAGCCCGCCGCCCCGGCGAGCCCGTGCACGCCGCGGTGCAGCCGCCCGTCAAAGACGAGACCACCTCCCACCCCGGTGCCGATGATGACGAACGCCATGCCACGCGAGCCGCGACCGGCACCGTACCGGTACTCCCCGAGCGCGCCGGCGTGGCCGTCGTACGTGACCCGTGCCGGTACGCCCAGCCGGTCAGCGAGCAGCTCGCCCAGCGGCAGGCCGTCCCAGCCGGGGAGGTTGGGCGCGAACGTGACCGTACTGTCGTCGGACGCTACCGCGCCCGCGACGGACACCCCCACACCGACCGGCGGCCGTACCGCGGCTGCGGTTTCGGCCAGGTCGAGCACGCGGCGGGTGAGCGCGTCTCCGCCCTCCCGCGGGGTCGCGACCCGTCCGGCCGGCTGCACGTGCCCGTCCGCATCGACGAGCGCGGCCGCGATCTTGGTGCCGCCGATGTCCAACGCGAGGACGGTTTCCCGGTCGTCCGCGTGCGGCCGGGACTCAGCGGCGCGCGAACTGCTCGTACGCGGCTGATCCCGCATTCAGGTCCATCCAGAGGATCTCGTCGATCTGCTTGTCCGATGGATGGTAGCCGTACAGGAAGCGGTAGTAGTCGACGATCTTCGCGCGCAGGTCGATGCCGTCCTGCTCAGGGAACGCCACCGTCGACAGCCATCGCCACATGAGCGGTGACTCGTGACTCGGGGGGTCCCAGCGGTACCCGCCGAGCGGGATCTTGTAGACCCGCCGCGACTTCACCGCCGAGACACCCTTCCAGACCTTGTCGCCATACAGGTCGTCGGGCGTCGCGTCGTCGAAGTTGCTCAGCAGTACGACATCCGGGTCCCAGGCCAGAATCTGCTCGATGTCGACCCCGGCACCGCTGCCGGTGAGCCCCGTACCCTCGCTCGCCGGGTTCCTCGCTCCGATGAGCTTGATGTAGTAGTCGTTGTAGCTCTGCCCTCCGGCGACCTTGACTTCGCCCTGGGCCATGAAGATGTAGATGATCTTTGGTTTCGGTGGTCTCGCCTTCTGTGCCGCCTTTTTCACCGCAGTGAGGTCGGCGTGCATTCTCGACAGCATCGCCTTCCCGCGTTCGGGTTTGCCGAGCATGCCGGCGAACAGGCGGATCCACACTTCCAGGTCGTGCTGAGTGCCGTAATCCAGGCCGACGACTTTCAGGCCCGCGTTCTCCATCGGCGTGATCAAGCCGGGCCCGTGATCCGCCCATTGCACGACCGCGTCGGGATTCAGCCCGAGGATGCTCTCCACGTTCGGCACGAACGACTTGCTCGCGACGCCGTGCGGGAGGTTGCGCGTCCTGGGGAACATCTCGCCGAGGATGCCGTCTCGCGCCGCGATCCACGACCTGCGCTCCATGCCGACGAGGTGGTCGGCGGACCGGTCGGCGGCGATGAGCATCGCTGCGGTCGGTACGGGCAGCGTCACGACGCGGCGCACGGGATGCGGAAACGTGACTTCCTTTCCGCGCTGGTCCTTCACCGTGACGGCGTCGGCGCCCCCATCGCCCGGCTCGGCGGTGCTCGCGTTGCCGCAGCCGGCAAGTACGAGCGCCCCCGCGACGCCCGTACCGGCACCCTTGAGCAACGAACGTCTAGACACCAGCGGCGTGCCCATGACGACCGCCCCCGTCCTCACCGACGAGACTCGTGGACGACCAGCGTGGCCTGCCAGCGACTGTTCCGCTGCGGCTAGGCAATTGTCAATGCCGAGGTAGTGTAATCGGCGGAATTTGGGTAGATACTGGCCCCGGTCTCGCGCGTGGTCAGGAGTGCATATGCCAATCCGACGGGTTTTCATCGATGGCGGCGTCAGCTACCACCACGGCCTGAGCGTGCCGGGAGAGGCGTTCGCGGATTTCGACCGGGTCGACCTCATGGCGTTGGCCGAGGTTCCGCTCGAGAGTTACGACCTCGCCGTGGTCCCGCGCTCGGCGGACGGTGAGGTGCTGCACTCGCGGCGGTACCAGTTCGCGCGCTTCCTCGACGCCGGCGGCGTTCTCGTGGTGCTGGGCGAGCAGCCGACGGCCTGGTTCCCCGGGTCGCGGTGGCAACCGGAAAGTGATGACGATATCGGTGAGCCGTCCGTGCTCCAGGATCACCCGATCCTCGGCGGGCTCGGTGCGGCGGACCTGGAGTGGCACTCGCGCAAGCGAAGCTGGTGCTGTCACGGTCACTTCCAAGCCCCGCAGGGCGCGGACGTACTGGTCGCCAACCAGGGCGGCGACGCGTGGCTCTACGTCGACCGCGTCTCGTCCGGCGGCGTCATCGTCGCGGCGTCGAATCTGGACGCCGACACCCACGTGTTCCACGGCAGCACGGTCGCCCGCGGCTTCCTCGACCGGCTGCTCGCGTGGGCCGAGGAGGAAGCGGGGCGGGCACGCACGGAACGGCAGTCACGCATCGCCGGGCTCTACTCCGGCGTCCACTTCCAGCGCTCGTTCTACACCGATCCCGACTTCGCGGACGACTTCGCGATCGTGCCGGCAGCGGAGCTCGGCGGGCTTCCGCTCGACCAGTACGCAGCGCTGTGGGTGCCGAGGGAGAGCAACCAGAACGTCCTGGTGCGGGCGCGGGACCGCCTCGCGGAGTACGTCGCGGGCGGCGGCACGATCGTCTGCTTCGAGGAGGCCAACCAGGACTGGCTTCCCTTCGCGCGCTGGCAGTGGCGCCGGGTAGACGTGTCCACGCTGACGATGGCGAGCCATCCCCTGCTCGAAGGACTGACCCGTGAGGACGTCAGCTGGCACGGCCACGGCTTCTACACCCCGGCGCCCGATGCGGACGTGCTCATCAGCGACGGTGACGGAGGCGCGGTGCTCTACGTCGACGAGCGCAGCTCCGCGGGCCGGGTGATGGCCGGAACTCTCGACCCCGACTGTCACGCCGGCTACGGCAGCGGCCGCACGCGGCCTCTCCTGCAGCGGATCATCGACTGGACGCTGAAACCGGCACGCCAGGACGCGGTGCTGTCCTCCTAGGCCGCTACGGGCGGTCGCCGCCACCGTCGGTGAGAATGGTGTCGTGAACGCCGTACGGCTGGTGCACGAGCGCCTGGACGAGCTCTACCGGCACCAGCTGCCGGTAGACGAGAGCAGGGTGCAGAGCTTCTACCGCTCTGGCCGCGGGTACTATCCACCGGGGGACGCGGGCGACGAGCGCGACCAGTTCGGCATCTGCGTGGTCACGACCGACGGCGAGACGTATCAGGCCGGCGACGTCGCGATCCCGTTCGCGCTGCAGTCCATTTCCAAGGTGTTCGCGTACGCGCTGGCGCTCGCCGACCGAGGTCGCGACCATGTGCTGACCCGGGTCGGAGTGGAGCCGAGCGGTGACGCGTTCTACTCCATCACCTTCGACGAGCGGAGCAACCGGCCACACAACCCGATGGTGAACGCGGGCGCGCTCGTGACGAGCTCCTGCGTGCGGGGTGCGACCGCGGCTGAACAGTGCGAGCGGATCCTGCAGGCGCTGCGCCGCTGCGCGGGTAGCGACCGGCTCGACGTCGACCCGGCGACGTTCGAGGCGGAGCTGGCGACCGCGGACCGCAACCGCGCCACCGCGTACCTGATGCGCAGCCGCGGCATGATTACCGGAGACGTCGAGGAGACGCTCGCGCTGTACCTGAGGCAGTGCAGCGTCGAGGTCACCTGCGTCGAGCTGGCCATGATGGCCGCGACCCTGGCGAACGGCTGCGTGCACCCGTTGACCGGGGAGCGCGCACTACCCCGTGGTCACGTCAGGGACGTGCTGAGCGTGATGTACACCTGCGGGATGTACGACTTCGCCGGGCAGTGGGCGTACGAGGTCGGGGTTCCCGCGAAGAGCGGTGTCAGCGGCGGGATCCTCGCGGTAGTCCCCGGAAAGATGGGCATCGGCGTGTACTCGCCGGGGCTCGACGCGTACGGCAACAGCGTCCGCGGCATCCGGGTGTGCCACGAGATCTCCAAGCACCTCGGCCTGCACGTCTTCGCAACCGAGGCAGAGGACGTAGTGCTCGAGCCCGGAACGTCCTAGGACTCCGACTTCGGTCGGTGGCAGACGGCCTCGACGTTGTGGCCGTCGGGGTCGCGGACGAACACCGCGTAGTAGTCCGGGCGGTACTCGGGGAACTCCCGCGGCTCGTGCAGCACCTCGGCACCGAGGGCGGCCGCCGCCTGGTGGAAACCGCGTACCTGCTCACGCTCGGCGACCCGGAACGCGACGTGCAACTCCCGCTGCTCGGCACCGCCTGCCGGGCCCAGCCAGAAGAACGGCGCATGCGAGTCGGTGAACCCGACGACGTCCGGGCCGAACTCCATCGGCGTGATGCCGATGCTGCCGAGCAGCCGCTCGTAGAAAGCGCGGCTGCGCTGGACGTCGGTGCACTGCAAAGCGATGTGGTCGAGCACGGCTGCAGTGTACCCACTCAGTATTGGGCCAACCTAGGTGTCGGCGATGCGGGCAGCAATGCCGTCGAGAACGCAGCGCAGCCCGAACTCGTACGCGTGCTCCGGGCTGTACCCGGTGCCGCGCGCGGCGCCCGCGGCGGAGCCCACCCGTACGGCGGTCGGATAGGCGGTCCGGTCGAACACCCGGGTGAGCACCGCAGCATTGGCGGCCCACCACTGCTGGTCGCTCATCGCGCTGTCCTCCTGCACCGCGCGAGCGTCGGCCGCGGCGCGGGCCCAGCCCTGCACGAAGCCGAGCAGGTGGATCAGCGAGTCGTTCATCGCGACCTCGGTGAGGCCGATGCCGTCGAGCGCGGACAGCTCGTGCTCGGACTTGGCCATCAACCCGGGGCCCAGCGGCGGCCGGCTGGCGGAGACGGTCGCCGTCCATGGATGCGCTTCGAACAGGTCCCTGTTCTCCTGCGCGATAGCGGTCACCCGCTCCCGCCACGGTTGCCCGGCCATGTCGCACCGCGGCATACGCGCGTACGCGGCATCGAGCATGAGGTCGAGCATCTCCGCCTTGCCCGGTACGTAGGTGTAGAGCGTCATCGGCGCCACGTCGAGCGACTGGGCGACCCGGCGGATCGTGGTCGCCTCCAGACCCTTGCTGTCCGCCAGTGCGGTGGCCGCATCCACGACGCTGTCGACGGAAAGCCCCTGCCGCGGACCGCGCCGCGAGGCCGTGCCGGGAAGGCGCCACAACAGCTCGAGCGTTCGGGCCGGATCGCCGCTACCGCTGCGCCTCGCAGGCACGGGAACATCCTCTCGACAGCTATCGTTGTACGCCGTACGGCGTACGCCGTATAGTGAAGTCTTCGGCCTCTATCGTGCCACCGAAGCCCAGAGGGTTTCGTTCGCATTACCGGAACGGCTGCCAGGTGCTAACAACAATCCAACGGGCTGATACGCAGCGCGGGTAATGGGTGACAGCCACCATGCGGTTGTGCTAAAGCTGACCCGCCGAATGGAGCGGAGGCGGGACAACCATGAGCGAGCAACTCGACAGCAGCGAGACCCGGCTGGGGCGGTTCGAGTCAGCCGACCGCGGGCTGCGTCGTTCGATGTCGCTCACCCAGCTGCTCTTCCTCGGCGTCAGCGCCCAAGTCGGTTCCGGGTGGCTCTTCGCGGTGCTCGCCGCGGCGGGTGTCGCCGGCCCGGCCGCGATCGTCTCGTGGATCATCGCCTGCCTGCTGATCGGGTTCGTCGCCCTGTCGTACGCCGAGATCGCCTCGATGCTCCCCCGCTCCGGCGCGATCGTGCGGTACACCTACCTCAGCCACGGGTCGTTCGCAGGCTGGATCATCGGGTGGGCGTACTGGCTCTCGGCGGTGAGCATCCCGCCCATCGAGGCGGAGGCGACGCTCACCTACATCGGCGGCAGGTTCCAGGCACTGCACCTGCTCGAGGACCAGAACGGCGTCGACGTACTGACCTGGCCGCAAGGGATCATCGCCGGCATCATCTTGATGGCATTCTTCTTCGCGCTGAACTTCTTCGGCGCCAAGCTGCTGTCGGAGTCCAACCGCTGGGTGACGATCTGGAAGCTGCTGATCCCGACGCTCACCTTCTGCTTCCTGTTCGCGGTCCTGAACGGCAGCAACTTCCACGCGTACGGCGGGTTCGTGCCGCGCGGCATCGCGCCCATCTTCCACGCGATCGCCACGTCGGGGATCATCTTCTCGCTGCTGGGATTCAGACAGGCCCTGGACTACGGCGGCGAGGTACGCAAGCCGCAACGCAACGTGCCGCTCGCGACGTGGGGCTCCATCGCGATCCCGCTGGTCCTGTACACGCTGCTCCAGGTCGCGTTCATCGGCGCGATCAACTGGGGCGACATGGGCATCAAGACCGGCCAGTGGGACAAGCTGGTGTCGGGCGCGTGGGCTGACGGGCCGTTCTTCCACGCCCTTGACTCGGCGGGTATCGCGGCACTCTCCGCATTCGGCTCATTGCTGCTCATCGACGCAGCCATCTCGCCCGCGGCCACGGGCTGGGTGTACCTCGGTACCGCCACCCGTACGGGCTACGGACTCGGCGTGCACCGCAACATCCCTGCGATCTTCCAGTCCAACAACAGGTTCGGGATCCCCTGGGTAGCGCTCATTGTGTCCGGCGTCGTCGGCTGCGTGTTCTTCGTACCGGCACCCAGCTGGTACCAGCTCGTCGGGTTCATCAGCGCGGCCGCAGTGCTCACGTACGTCATGGGCGGTGTTGGCCTGCAGGTGCTGCGGCGTACCGCGAGCGACCTGCCACGCCCGTTCCGGTTGCGTGCGGCCTGGTTCTGGTCCCCCGTCGGGTTCCTGTCCGCGATGCTGATCGTGTACTGGGCGGGCTTCGCGACCCTGGCCAACGTCTTCACCGCCACCTTCATCGGGCTGCCACTGTTCGCGTGGTACTACGCGTGGAAGCGCCAGTGGCTGTCGCCGGCCGTCGCCGGCGTGCTGGGCGCGGTCTTCCTCGGCGTGTGGATCTGGATCGCGTACGCGGGCGGCTGGGTGCTCACCACCTCGGGTACGCAACGGCCCGGCGGCTGGTCGTTCGCCGTCTACGACATCGCGTTCTCCGCGGCGGTCATCATCTTCTGCCTGCTGCTGTGGCTGTTCTCCGGCGCCGAGGGCCGCACGCACATCAAGGCGACGGCATGGCTGCTGTGGCTGCTGCTGGGCAGCATGCCCATCTCCTACTTCGGCACGTACGGCCCACTCGAGCACTCCGTGCTGCCGTTCCCGTGGGGCATGCTCGTCGAGGTCGCGCTCGGCATAACCGCGTACCTGTGGGGCGTGCGCAGCGGCTTCGAGACCGAGGAGATCCGCGACATCGTCGACTCCTACGGCGAACAGCCCGCCGCGAGCTAGCTAGGTCAGGTCGCGGCGCAGTCCGGCTGCGCGCAGCTGACGCACGAGCTCGCGGGCGGTCACCTCGTACGCACCGGCGTCCAGCACCTCGTCCCTGCGATCGGCGGGCACGTCGTAGTGGTCGCGGTGAAACGCCTCGGTCGGCAGCCCGACACCGGATGCGAACGCGTGCAGCTCGGCGAAGGACTCGTCGCTGACCAGGTGGCACCACATCCGTCCGCGCGCCGGCCAGACCGCCGGATCAACGAGCAGCGTCACGAGGCGGTCGCCGCCAAGCGGACTGGTCGCCGCCGTCGAGCGCGGCGGCGAGGTGGAGGCGGGTATACGCCAGCGACTCGGCGAGATCGGCCTCCCGGTCGGCACGGCTCTCCGCGCGCCTGGTGTTGACCTCCAGCACGACCATCCCGGCGTACCCGGACGTCGCGATGTACTCGAGGAACTCCGCGCACGGCTGGCTGCCCCTGCCGGGCACCAGGTGCTCGTCGGTCTTGCTGCCGGTGCCGTCGGCGAGGTGGACGTGCGAGAGGCGATCGCCGAGCCCACGCGCCATGTGCAGCGGATCGGAGTGCGACACCGCGCTGTGCGACAGGTCGAGCGTGACGTGGCGGTAGTCCTCGTCCATCGGCGACCAGTGCGGTGCGTACGCGGCTGCCTTGAAGCCGACCGGGCCGCGCCACGGGTACATGTTCTCGACCGCGAGAGTGACCCCGGTCTCCTGCTGCAGCTTGTCGATCTTCGCGACAAAGTCCCTGGCGTATTCGAACTGCCAGCGAAACGGTGGGTGCAGGACCACGACGTCTGCGCCGAGCTTCTCCGCGGCGTCCTTGGACCGCACCACCTTCGCCCACGGGTCGTTGCCCCAGACGAACTGGGTGAGCAGCAGGCACGGGGCGTGCACCGCCATGATGGGCATCTCGTGGTACTCCGACAGCCGGATCAAGGAGTCGATGTCCTGGCTGATCGGATCGGTAGAGACCATCACCTCGACGCCGTCGTAGCCGAGCCGGACGGCCACCTCGAACGCGGTTGCGGTCGACCCCGGATAGGTCGACCCGGTGGACAGGACGACGCGACGGTCTGGAACGCCGGGTGTGTCGTGCACCATGCCACCCTAGCCTCAGTCCGACGGGGCAGTTGGACGACGTTCCTACAGACTAGGGTGGGTGTCGTGCCCGAAGTGAGCCTGGACTTTCCCCGCGAGTGGATCGAGTTCACCGACCCTGCCGACGAGGAGCAGGTGTTCCGGTGCGACCTGACCTGGCTGTGCTCGCGCTACACGTGCATATTCGGTCAGGGATGCAAGGGCATCTATGCCAACCGTCCCGACGACGGCTGCTGCACGCTCGGCGCGCACTTCTCCGACGAGGACGACAAGGAGCGCGTCCAGGCGTGGGCCGACGAGCTCACCCCCGAGCTGTGGCAGTACCACGACGAGGGCCACGCCGGCGGGATCACCATGCGCGACGACGACGGTGAGGAGCAGACCCGTACGGCCGACGGTGCCTGCATCTTCCACAACCGGCCCGGCTTCCCGGCCGGCGCGGGCTGCGCGCTGCACAAGCTGGCGCTGGAGCGGGACCTGCCGATCCACCACACCAAGCCGGACGTCTGCTGGCAGGTGCCGGTGCGCCGCACCTACGAATGGGTCGCCCGGCAGGACGACACCCAGGTGCTGGTCGTGACGATCAGCGAGTACGACAGGCGCGGCTGGGGCCCCGGGGGGCACGACTTCTCGTGGTGGTGTTCCGGCGCAACCGAGGCGCACGTGGCTGCCAACCAGCTCTACGTGTCGTACGAACCGGAGCTGCGCGAGCTGATGGGCGACGCGGCGTACGACGAGCTGGCCGTGGCCTGCGCCGAGCGCACGAAACGCGGGCTGGTCGCGAGCCACCCCGCCGACCCGCCGCGGCGGTAACACGGACCCTGCAACGTGTCAGTAGCTCAGCTCGCTGTAGCGAGCTGGGCTACTGACAATTCTCGGGGCCGTCCACAACCTCGGCGCGTACGCGGCGCACTGTCGGTGCGGGGTCGTACGGTGCGGGCATGGCGAAGTCGAGGAGCGAGCGAGCGTCGTACCAGTGCCGCGACTGCGGTTGGCAGACCACCAAGTGGATCGGCCGGTGCGCCGCGTGCAAGGAATGGGGCACGGTCGAGGAGCAGCGGCCCGCGCCGACCGCCGGTCGCGCCACGGCCAGCCGTGCCGCGCGACCCCTGGCCGCGCCGGCGCGTTCCATCGTCGACGTACCGTCCGGAGACACCCGGCACCGCCCGACCGGTGTCACCGAGCTCGACCGGGTGCTCGGCGGTGGCCTCGTCGACGGCGGCGCGGTGCTGCTCGCCGGCGAGCCGGGCGTCGGCAAGTCGACGCTGCTTCTCGAGGTCGCCGCCGAGGCCGCCCGGGCAGGCACCACCGCGCTCTACGTCACCGGTGAGGAGTCGGCCGGGCAGGTGCGGATGCGGGCCGAACGTGTCGGCGCTCTCACACCGAACCTCCTGCTCGCCGCCGAGACCGACCTCGCCGCCCTGCTCGCCCAAGTGGAGCAGGTCCAACCGGAGCTCCTCGTCGTCGACTCGGTACAGACGATCGCATCGGCGGAGGTCGAGGGCACACCCGGCGGCGTCGGTCAGGTACGCGAGGTGTCCGGGGTCCTCGTACGTGTCGCGAAGGAGCGCGGCATCCCCACCATGCTCGTCGGCCACGTGACCAAGGACGGCAACGTGGCCGGGCCCCGGGTGATGGAGCACCTGGTCGACGTCGTGCTCTCCTTCGAGGGCGACAGGCACACCCGGCTGCGCATGGTCCGGGCGGTGAAGAACAGGTACGGGCCGACCGACGAGGTGGGCTGCTTCGACCTGGGCGAGGAGGGCATCGCCTCGCTGCCCGACCCGAGCGGGCTGTTCCTCAGCAGGCTCGACCGCAGGGTCGCCGGCACCGCGGTCACCGTGGCGCTCGAGGGGCGACGCCCGCTCGTCGCGGAGATCCAGGCGCTCATCGCCCCGATGGGCGGGCAGTCCACGCCGCGCCGCACGACGTCCGGCCTGGACGGGTCCCGGCTGGCGCTCGTGCTGGCGGTGCTGCAGCGGCGCGCGCGCCTGCCGGTCGGATCCAGCGACGTGTTCGCCGCGACCGTCGGCGGCGTACGGCTGACCGAGCCCGCGGTCGACCTCGCGGTATTGCTCGCGCTGGCGAGCGCGACCACCGACCGTCCCCCGCGCGGCAGCGTCGTCGCCGTGGGCGAGGTCGGGCTCGCCGGCGAGCTGCGGCTCGTGCCCGGCGTTCGCCAGCGGCTCACCGAGGCCGCACGGCTCGGCTTCCGCCGGGCGCTCGTCCCCCCGGACCCCGGTCCGATCCCGCAAGGGATCGAGGTCGTCGAGGTCACGGACGTGACCGCTGCCCTGCTCGCGGCCGGAATCGATACCAGCAGCAGGCCACGTCCGCCGGCACGTACGGCCATGCCCCCGGCGTCGCCAACCGTGACACCACGCCGTAACCGCTCACGCGGGCAGCGTAGCTACCGACCTGTACACTTACGACCGATTTCGTCGTAGCTCGGCACCATCTGCCGGAAACACGGGGGCGCGAACCACGTGGCGAAGGACTACGGCGACTTGCTGCGTGCCACGCTCGTTGCGGTCGCCCCTGGTACGGCGCTGCGTGATGGCCTGGAACGCGTGCTCCGCGGCAACACCGGCGCTCTCATCGTCCTCGGCCTGGACAAGACCGTCGACTCGATCTGCACCGGCGGCTTCGAGATCAACGTCGAGCTCACCGGGCAGCGGCTGCGCGAGGTCGCCAAGATGGACGGCGCCATCATCCTGGACAACGGCCACAATCGGATCATCCGCGCCAACGTGCACCTTATGCCCGACCCGTCCATCCCGACGGTGGAGTCGGGCACCAGGCACCGCACCGCCGCCCGCACCGCCGTCCAGACCGGGCGACCGGTGCTGTCGGTCAGCCAATCCATGCACCTGATCCAGCTCTACGTCGGCGATCGCAGGCACCTCATCGAGGAGCCGGGCACGTTGCTGTTCAGCGCGAACCAGGCGCTGCAGACGCTCGAGCGCTACCGGATGCGCTATGACGAGGTATCCCGCGGGCTGTCAGCGGTGGAGATCGAGGACCACGTCACGGTCCGCGACGTGTGCACGGTGCTCCAACGACTCGACATGGTCCGCCGCATCGCCGCCGAGATCCAGGCGTACGTGGTAGAGCTCGGTACCGACGGCCGGCTGCTCGCGCTGCAGCTGAATGAACTCATCGCCGGCATCGAACCCGACCGTGAGCTGGTCGTCCGCGACTACGCCCCCGGCGATCCGTGCGAGGTCACGCCGCGGCTACTGCGCATCCTGGAGAACCTCGACGACAAGGAGCTGCTGGACATCACCACGGTCTCTCGCGCGCTCGGCTTCGGCGGCAGCGAGGTGCTCGACAGCACGGTGAGCCCGCGCGGGTACAGGCTGCTCGCCAAGCTGCCGCGGCTACCGCAGGCGGTGTGCGACCGGCTGGTCGGGCACTTCGGCGGCCTGCAGGAGCTGCTCGCGGCCAGCATCGAGGACCTGCAGCGGGTCGACGGCATCGGCGAGCTGCGCGCCCGCGCCATACGCGAAGGGTTGTCGCGGCTCGCCGAGGTCTCCCTCGTCGACCGCTTCGGCTGAGGCGCACGTCCGGACGAGTTGTCAGGCCCCGCGCGGCTATGACTGGGAGATGGCGACTGCTCAGGCGCTGTCTTGGGCAGACGTCGGCACAGGTCGCATGCTGGGCAGCCGAGCGGCATGTTGGTCGAACGTAGCCGTATATGCGCATCCGGCGTCGGCGCCGAGCGCACCGATCAACGAGTCCGGGAAGTCGGTGCCGTCGCGCACCAGCGCCAGCGCTCGGCGCACGGTGTCCGCCTCTTGAACTGAGTCGGACGCCGTTTGGGCGTGCAAAACGGTCAGACTCCATGACCAAGATCCGTTCCTGGTGGCCGCAACGCGAAGAAACCTGCGCGTTGCGGCCTGAAGAAAAGGATCTTGGCCCTTTGATCGCGGAGATTGGCGTCACGTTCGGCGCTCTTTAGGCAACCCGTGCTAGCATTGCATGCAATGCTAGCACGGGTTGCCTAAA
>JBOHBN010000108.1:0-6259 GCA_050698355.1 Streptosporangiales bacterium
CGGGCGACCGCCGCGGTGGAGGTGGGATTTGAACCCACGGAGAGGTTGCCCCCTCACACGCTTTCGAGGCGTGCGCCCTCGGCCACTAGGCGACTCCACCGGGAGGCAGCTTACCCGAGCGGCGCCGAGCGGCGAAAAAGGATTGCAACTGTTCGGTGGACGCCTCCGCGAGTACGCCGCCGAGCACCTCGAGCCGGTGCGGCAGGCGCGGGTCGCGCGCGACATCCCACAGCGATCCGACGGCACCCGCCTTCGGATCGTCCGCGCCGTACACGAGCGTGGCGAGGCGTGCCTGTACGAGCGCACCGGCGCACATCGCGCACGGCTCCAGCGTGACCACGAGCGTGCAGCCGTCGAGCCGCCAGCTTCCCGTTTGCACGCACGCGGCTCGCAGCGCCTCCATCTCCGCGTGCGCGGTCGGGTCCTGACGGGTCTCGCGCGCGTTGCGTGCGGTGGCGAGCAGCTCCCCGCCCGCGTCCACGAGCACGGCACCCACCGGCACCTCGCCGGACGCGCCGGCGGCGGCCGCCTCGTCGAGCGCCAGCCGCATCAGCGGCTCGTACGCAGCCAGCCGTGCGGGAGGTACGTCCATGCCCTCAGACGACTGGTTCCAAGGGAAGTCGCCTGACTCGCGACTCCCCGCATCCCGCCCGGCTGCGTTGTCGTCGTCGCGCGATGAACCCCGCATCGCACTCCTCCTCCGCCTTGCCAGATCGGGCGCGGATGAGCCGCTCGCTTTACCAGCGCCCCTTGGAACCACCCGTCAAGACGGTACGGTGCCGCCATGCGGACGCTCGTCGTGGATCACCCCCTGGTCGCCCACAAGCTCAGCACGTTGCGAGACGTGGGCACCGATTCCCCATCCTTTCGCCGGCTCGCCGACGAGCTGGTGACGCTACTCGCCTACGAGGCCACCCGTGACGTTCGCACCGAGCAGGTCGAGGTGACCACACCCGTCGCCCGTACGACCGGTGTGCGGCTGTCCCGGCCGCTGCCGCTCGTGGTCCCCGTGCTGCGAGCAGGCGCGGGCATGCTCGACGGAATGATCCGCCTGGTACCGATGGCCGAGGTGGGGTTCCTCGGCATGATCAGGGACGAAACCACCCTGACGGCTTCCACGTACGCCACCCGGCTGCCGGAACCGCTCACCGGGCGGCAGTGCTACGTGCTCGACCCGATGCTCGCGACCGGAGGCACCCTCGTCGAGGCCGCCAAGACGCTGCTGGCCCGGGGGGCGCGGCAGATCACCTGCATCTGCCTGCTCGCGGCGCCGGAGGGCCTGGCGACGATGGAACGCGAGCTCGGTGACGCCTCGGTGAGCGTGGTGACGGCCGCCCTGGACGATGGGCTGGACGAGCGCGGGTTCATCGTGCCGGGTCTCGGGGACGCCGGGGACCGCCTGTACGGGGCCGCGTGAGGTCTCGACTTCACGCGCGGGCGGCGTGTCCGCCGATCTGCGCCGAACGTTGGGTGATACACAGTGGTGTGCGGTAGTGTGGCGTTTACCCGCCGTGACCGTCAGCTAGCCATGGAGTGAGGTGCGAAGGACCCATGCCTAAGAAGATCATCGTCTGGGGCCTCGTCGCGTTCCTCGTGTTCTACCTGGTGACCCAGCCCGAGGGCAGTGCCAATATCGTCCGGAGCATCGCCGGTGGCCTGGCGGACGCTGCGGACGGGCTCGCCCGTTTCATGAGTAATCTGTCATGAACATCCTGACGCCGCGCAACTACGCGCCGGCGTCGGTGAGTAGGTACCTGCTACCGGCCGAGACGCAGGTCATCTCGGTACGCCAGCACCCGGTCGTGCTGGCGAAGGTGTTCTTCATCACGCTGGCGATCGTCATCATCGAGCTGATCATCAGCTCTCACGCGCCGTCCGACTCGCAGGTGCAGGTGCTCATCTGGCTGCCCGGGCTGTTCGCGATCGGCTGGTTCATCGTCCGGCTTGTGCAGTGGTGGGTGGACTGGTTCGCGGTGACCGAGCGGCGCTTCATCCTCACCACCGGCATCATCACCCGCAAGGTCGCGATGATGCCGCTCACCCGCGTGACGGACATGAGCTTCCAACGGTCGCCGATGGGCCGCGTCCTGGGCTATGGCGAGTTCGTACTGGAATCCGCCGGCCAGGAACAGGCGCTGCGATCCGTCCCGTACCTCCCGTACCCGGAGCAGATGTATCGCAGGGTCTGCCTGTGGATCTTCCCCGACCGGATCCAGTCACCACCCTCGAGTTCCAGTTCCGGTAGCGAGAGCGGTGCCGGTCCCAGTGGCCAGAGCGGGGACGGCAACACCACGCCGATCCCGCGGCAGTAGCGCGGCGGTTCGCGGCGGTCGCGTGTCCCTGCCGCGGCGTACCGTGGACCGATCATGGAGTCGATGGTTCTCGCCAGCTTTCCGGCTATGGCGCTGGGCTGGTCGCCGGTGGCCGACCTCGGCATCGCGTTCGTACTGTCCGCGGCCATCGGCATGGAACGCGAGCGCCGCCAGCGCGACGCGGGGCTGCGCACGCAGGCGCTCGTGGGCGTGGCCGCCGCACTGTTCACGCTCGTGTCGAAGTACGGCTTCAACGACGTGATCGCGCCCGACGTCCGGCTGGATCCGTCCCGGATCGCCGCCCAGATCGTCTCCGGCATCGGCTTCATCGGCGGCGGCCTGATCTTCGTCCGTCAAGACGCCGTCCGCGGCCTCACCACGGCAGCGGCTGTGTGGCTCACCGCCGCGGTGGGCATGGCCGCGGGCGCCGGCATGCCCGTCCTCGCCGTGCTGGTCACCGCCGGGCACTTCCTCATCGTGTACGGGCTACGACCGCTGGCCCGATGGCTGCCCGGCTCGAAGTACGCGGTCCGCCGCCTGCGCGTCGACTATGTGAGCGGGCGCGACGTGCTGCGTACCGTCCTCGCCAGGTGCACCGAACGCGGCTTCACCGTCACCGATCTGCGCAGCGTCTCGCACACCCAGCGTCCAGCCCCGCAGGAGGAGGCCGACGCCGCCGGACGGGTGTCGGTCATCCTCGCGGTCCAGGGTCGCGGTTCGCTCACCGACCTCGCGGCCGAGTTCGACGACATCCCCGGTGTCCTCGGCGTGAACACGGTTGATTCCGACGACGGCGACTGACGGTAAACGGGTATGGACGGCATGAGCTTGTGGCTACTGATCGTGACGCCGGTGTCCGCGTTCGTCGGGGCCATGCTGGGTGCGCTGGCGACCATCGGTGCCACCCGGCAGCGCGAGCGCGCGGCTCGGCGCGAGGAATGGTGGCGGCGCTTCGAGTACGCCTCCGAGCTGGCGCTCGACGAGGAATCCGAGGCGCGCCGGGAGGCCGGATTGCTGCTGCTCGACGCGCTCGCACGAAGCGAGCTGGCGGGTACCGATGAGCTCGCGCAGCTGCGGGTGTTCACTGAGGAACAGTTCAGCGGCGTACCCTTGGACGTAGACGGTGGATGGGATCGAGTCGAGGTCGTCGGCCGCGACGAGCCTCACCCTGAGGGAAAGGGGCCCGATGCCGAACACGTTACGGGTGACCCCGGCGCAGGCCGCAGCCGCACGCCTACGGGTGACGATCGACCGTAAAGAAGGACGCGAGACTCCCGACTGGGTCGTCCGGATGGCCGACGCGAGCAGGCAGTCGAGGAACGGCACCCGGCCGGAACAGTAGGGCACGACTGAGGGCTTACCCTCCATGATCGTGGGAAGCTCAGCCGTCGTCCACCACGGGTATCGTTCCCACGATCAAGAGCGTGCCCGCGCCCGGCGCGCTACCTACCGGTGCGCTCGCGGTGCTTGCACCCCGGCCAGCAGCAGGGCCGGCGCTGACCTTCCTCCAGCTCCTCCTGGGTCCGGCGAATGCGGCGCTCTCGGGTCATCTCCTGCTTGGCATCGTCGACCCAGCAGATGAACTCATTGCGGGCCAAGGGCGTGATGTCATTCCAGGCATCGAGAGCCGCGGTGTTGGCGATCAGCGCCTTGCGCAGGTCTACCGGCAGCTTGTGCACCACCCCACCGGACACTCGCTGGCTGCTCACAGGGTCACGGTAGCGCGCCGAAGGCATCGGGTAGATATGTGGCGACTCGCCGTATGCGCGCCGGAGCTGACCGCTGAGGTGCCGCCCGATCACCAAGCTGGACCGGACTCACGTCGCACTCACACGTGACTCAAATGCTGCCGTTGATCATAGTTCGTGGTGGAGGCCGTGGTCGGCGAGCTGTAGCCACACGTCTACCTCATCGGGTCCATGGTGCCGGATCGCCCAGTCGACCAGGCGAAGACTCATGTGCGCCCAGTAGGTGCGTAGCAGGTCGCCGGACAACCTGCATCGCAGCCGATCCTCAAGCAAGGCGATCGCCGCCGCCGACTCGGCAGTGGCATGGAGCCCGAACAACAGCACCACCAGGTCGAAGCCGGCGTCGCCGCGCGCTGCGCCGTCCCAGTCGACGATGCCGGTCAGCGCACCGGTGTCGTCGACGAGGACGTTGGCCGGCTGGTAGTCCAGGTGCACCAGGTCATATCCGGCCATCGTGGTCGGTACAGCCGCGCCGACCTCTTCGATGCACGTGAGCAGTCGCCGGGTGCGGGCGCTGTAGGCCCGCAGCGGCTCGTGCAGGCAGAAGCCAGGCCCGCTACGCCGCAGGTATAACTCGGCGGCTGGCACATCTGGCCGGTCGGCCAGCGCATCCCGGAACCGGTCATTGAGTCCGACCATGGCGGCGACCAGCTGCCGAGACGGCTTCGCCGTACTCGAGCAGGCGGCCCCCGGACACCTCGCCTCGGTCCGCGCGCGTTTCCTCGACCACCTCAGTGCGGGCGAACTTGCCACACTCGGTCAGATAGCCACTCGCATCGCCGAACTACCCGACTGATCGACACGGCCGGCGTTGCTGCCCCGTAAGACGGTTCGCCGCCGGTCCTCGAGTTCGTGGAGCCCAGCAGTCAGGACCTCAGCTGACCGGGCGTAGGTCCTGTGTTCCGATCACCGACAGCAGGTCGAGCTTCTCCCGGCAGTCCGTGCCCGGTTGTGGATGCAGCACCACGAGTTTCGAGCCGTCGATGTCGCTGGTGAGGTGCTCGCACAGCAGGTTGAGTAGTCCCACCTCGGGATGGACGATGCGCTTTGTGTCCGAGCGCCGCACGGCGACCTCGTGCTCGGCCCACAGCGCCGCGAACTCCGGGCTGGCCTCGGTCAGGTCGGCCAACAGGGTCACGACCTCGGGGTCGTTACCGCGGCGGCCCGCCGTCGCGCGCAGGTCTGCCACGTGCGAGCGCGAGTGGTCCGCGCAGTCCTGCTCGGGAACCAACGCCTGCAGCTCAGGATCGGTGAACCAGCGCCAGATCTGGTTGCGCTCGCGTACAGTGCCGGTCGTCTGTTCCCCGAACACCAGCTTGGACGTCCGGTTCTGGACGAGCGCGGTGCCCAGGTCGTCGACCACGATCGCCGGCGTGTCGACGAGCCGGTCGAGCAGGTAGAGCACGCCGGGGCTGACGTGCGCGTCGGTGCTGTGGCGCGCGGGTCGCGGCTGCCCGGCCAGGTGGAACAGGTGATCCCCTTCGTCCTCGGTGAGGCGCAGGGCGCGCATCAGCGCGGTGAGCACCGCCCGCGACGGGTGCGGCCCGCGTTGCTGCTCGAGTCGGGTGTAGTAGTCGGTCGAGATGGCCGCGAGCGCCGCCACCTCGTCGCGGCGCAAACCCGGCGTGCGGCGTCGTCGCCCGGGCGGCAGGCCGACGTCGGCCGGACTGAGGCGTTCGCGGCGGCTGCGCAGCAGGTCCGCAAGGGCGGCGCGATCCATGGCTCCACTGTGCCGCGCCCCGGTGTGAATATCCAGGGACTGCCGGTCCCTGGGAGCGCCCGTGCCTGGCGGGGTGACCCCGGGCGCGTCATCGTAAGACACATGACGATTCCCACCACCACCCTCGGAAAGACCGGCCCCACTGTGAGCGCTCTCGGCCTCGGCTGCATGGGCATGTCCGGTGCGTACGGACGCACCGACGACGACGAGAGCATCCGGACCGTCCATGCGGCGTTGGACACCGGCATCACCCTGCTCGACACCGGCGACTTCTACGGCTTCGGGCACAACGAGATGCTGCTGGGCCGCGCGCTGCGCAGCCGGGACCGCGACGGCTACGCGCTCAGCGTGAAGTTCGGTGCCCTGCGCAGCCCTGACGGGGCGTTCCTCGGCTTCGACGGCCGGCCGGAAGCCGTGGGAAACTTCCTCGGCTACTCGCTCACCCGGCTCGGCGTCGACCACGTCGACGTCTACCGTCC
>JBOHBN010000109.1:0-12091 GCA_050698355.1 Streptosporangiales bacterium
GCAGCGCACGGCGCCGCACCTGGCGCGGCCACTGCCGCAGCTGCTGCCGGAGTACGGCCTGGGCGCCAGGCAGCACCGGAAGCTCGTCGGCGTCGGCGAGGTCGCCGAGCTGCTGCGCGCAGCGGCCCGCACCAGCCGCGACACCCTGCCCAAGCCGTGCATACTCGGCCGGGTCGAGACCGCGAGGCTGGTGCCGGCGCTGCGTGGTGGGTTCGACCGCGGCCTCGTGCACTGGGACGGCCAGCTCGTCGACGACGCACGGCTGGTCGTCACGGTCGCCCGTACGGCGGCGGCGTACGGCGCGAGCGTCCTGACCCGTTGCCGCGCCCTGACGGTGAGCGGTGACGGAGCCGAGGCGTACGACGAGCTGACCGGTACGCGCCTGGACCTGCGGGCGCGGGCGGTGGTCAACGCGACCGGCGTGTGGGCGGGCAGCCTGTCGCCCGACGTCACGCTGCGCCCGAGCCGCGGCACGCACCTGCTGCTGCGGTCCGCCACGCTCGGCGGTTTCGGTACGGCGCTGACCGTGCCGTTCCCCGACGACCCATCGCGGTTCCTGCTCGTACTGCCGTGGGGAGAAGGGCTCGTGCTCGTCGGCCTCACCGACGTGGCCGCGGACGGCGAGCTACCCGACGTGCCGCAGGGGTCGGACGCCGAGGTCGACTACCTGCTCGGTGCGCTGGGCGAGGTCCTACAGGTGCCGGTGAGCCGCGCGGACGTGGTCGGCACGTTCGCCGGCCTGCGGCCGCTGCTGGCCGATCCGGGCAGGGCCGCGGCCAGCACCGCTGACCTTTCCCGGCGGCACGCGGTGACCGTCGGCGCGGACGGGCTCGTCACCGTGACCGGGGGCAAGCTCACCACGTACCGGCGGATGGCAGAGGACGCCGTCGACACCGCGGCTCGCACCCGTGGCCTTGCGGCCCGCCGCTGCCGGACGAGCTGGCTGCCGCTCGTGGGTGCGGCGTCGCCGAGCGCGCTCGATGCGGTGCAGGCGCCCAGGCGTCTTGTGGACAGGTACGGCACCGAGGCGCCGCGGGTGGTGTCGATGGCGGGTGGCGACCCGGCGCTGCTTAGGCCGGTCGCGGACGGCCTCCACGTCACCGGTGCGGAGCTGCTCTTCGGGCTCCGTCACGAGGGCGCGCTGGACGAGTCGGACCTCCTCGATCGGCGTACCAGGCTGGGACTGGTGCCCGCCGACCGCGAGCGGGCGCTCCCGGCAGTCCGCACGTTGCTCGCAGCCGCGAGCGAACGATCGAACGCGTAGAGTGACGGCATGGTGCAGCCCGATGTGGCGGTCGTCGTACCGGCGCGCAACGTCGCCGGCCGGATAGACGCGACCGTGCGTGCCGCCCACGACCTCGAAGGCGTCAACGTCGTGGTCGTCGTGGACGACGCCTCCTCCGACCGAACGGCCGACATCGCGGATGCGGCCGGCGCGTTCGTGGTCCGCCACGATCGCGGTGAGGGCAGGGCCGCCGCGATGGTCAGCGGGGCGGAGGCGGTCGGCGTGCTCGAACACCGGGAGCGCAGGAAGCGACTGCGGCACCTGCTGTTCCTCGACGCCGGCCTCGGCGCGACCGCCGCCGCTGCCGGGCCGTTGGTCACCCCCGTACGCGGTGGGCTGGCCGACATGACGATCGGCGTGGTCCCCGCGGCGGGGGACGCAGCCGCGGACGGCCTGCTCGCACGGCTGGCGCGCGAGGGCATCAACCGCGCGACCGGCTGGACGGCGACGCGGCCGCTCGCCACCCAGCGGTGCCTCACCCGCGCGGCGTTCGACGCCGCCCGCCCGCTCGCGTCCGGGTTCGGTGTGGAGACGGCCCTCACCATCGACCTGCTGCGGCAGAACTTCCGCGCCACCGAGGTCGAGGTGCCGTTCGGCGACAGGACGGCAGCCACGGACGTGCGCACACGGCTCCGCCGCGCGCGCCAGTTCACCGACGTCATGCGGGCACTCGCATTCCGCGAGGTCACCCCAACAACGGCCCGCAGGTTAGGCTCGCGCAGTTCCAGATGACGGTCCCAAATGACCACGTTATGTGGGCTTAGTACGGCTCCTCGATGCCTGCAGGCATCGAACAGCCCGACCTGGCCTCGAAGAGTCCCGTAACGGTTAGCCAGACAGGACCGGTATGGGGGTTAGCTGGCGGCGCGAAACTCCTCGTAGCGTTCATCGAGCCGCGTGGGATCGGGCTTCGCCGCGGATGCATGTGGGACGTGCAAGCGTTGTTGATGCATCTCCTGTAGGCCATATCGCAGCATGGGGCCGTCGATCTCGTCGAGGATGTCGCGACGGACTTCCACGACCAGGTCAGGCCGGACGCCGAGCACGTTTCGGTCAAAGGCGCGGTGGTGGATGCTGCAGAGCGCAAGACCGTTAGGTACGACCGGGGAACCGCGTGGGTGCGTGTCGGCCAGGATGTGCGCCGCGTCCAGCAACTCGGCATGACGTAGTCGGCACATCGCACATGCAGTGCCATACGCGGACACGACGCGGGCTCGAAAGATCGGCTGGTGCAGCCGCAACCGGTTCAGGCGCTCCACGTACCGTCGTTGATCCGGGTCCGTTTCGGCTGCGGCGCCGAGGTGCCGTTGAGCTGGATCGACCGCGAGTGCGACACGGAGCCGTTCAGGCTCGTCCGCTATGACGTAGACGGGGTACTGCGCGTGGTAGATGCCCCTACCGACGGCCACGAACCAAACAAGAGGTAGGCCGAGGCGCCCGGCCCGGCGTAGAGCCGCGTTGTCCCAGTGATCCGGGTCCTGGCCGCGGTACGCGTACCGGATCAGTCCCTCCGGCCCTACTTCGTCAACGTAGGGTGGGATGCGCCCTGGCGGCGTCCATGTGGTCCGGATTGCCAGGGCGGCGTCAAGATTCCGCGGCTTGCAGATTCCCTGCTGTCGAAGTAGCAGCGGAATCTGTTGTCCAAGAAAAGGGAAACTGGCGACCTCGGGCTGGGTAACCGTGCGAGTGCCCTGGCCGGTGCGATCATCCAACCAACGCATGGCAGCTTCCCGCACCGCCAGCTCGTCGAGCGTGGTCACCCGCCACCTCCGTGGTCACTGCCGTGATTCTGGCAGAACCACCCGTAGCTGACGGAGTTTTCGTGGCAGCGGACCTCGCGTAGTCACGCCGGAGGCTCGCCGGTTCTCGTGGCTACGCCGTACGGGCTGCTCGCGCCGCGGCCGCCGCATCCGCGAGGACGTCACGTACGGGACGCCCGAGCGCGGCGGCGGCGGCAGCGACCTCCTCGTACTCCGGCTGCGCGTTGACGACCCGCCCGTCGAGCAGCGCGACCTTGACGCCGATGCGCCGCCCACCGACCTCCACCTCGGTGCGTTCCCGGGCGAGCGCGCGCTTGGTCACCTGCGTCTCGCGTACGCCGATGGTCGAGGTCTCGGTGAACACGGTTCGCCGTACCTCGTGTACGCGCGCCGCGGGAACGAGCACAGCCAGCGTGTGCGCCGGCCGGCCCTTCTTCATCAGGATCGGGGTGAGCCACGCATCCGACGCGCCCGCAGCAAGCAGCCGTTCAAGCACGGCCGGCCACAGCCGCGGGTCGAGGTCGTCGACGTTCGCCTCGACGAGCAGGTCGGTCGAGACGACACCGTCACCGGCGTCGGTCGGGTCGCCGAGCACCAGTCGGAGCACGTTCGGGACCTCGGGCATGTCCATGCTTCCCGCGCCCACGCCGACACCGGAGACGCGGATCGCTGGCATGGCGCCCCATCCCGACGCCAGCGAAGCCAGCAGGGCGGCGCCGGTCGGGGTCGTGCGCTCGACGGGCACCTCGCCCCCGTGTACGGGCGCACCGGCTTCCCCCAGGACGGCGAGCACCGCCGGGCCGGGCACCGGGATCCCGCCGTGCATGCCGTTCGCGAGGCCCGAACCGAGCGGGACGGGCGAGACGACCACGCGGTCGAGCCCGAGGGCGTGCATCCCCGCGGACGCACCGACGATGTCCGCGATCGCGTCGAGCGCACCGACCTCGTGGAAATGCACGAGTTCGACGTCGATGCCGTGCGCTCGTGCCTCCGCCCGTGCCAGCCGGGCGAAGACGTCCTCGGCGCGGTCGCGTACCGGCTGCTCCAGGCCCGCCGAAGCGAGCATCTCCCGGACGTCGGCCCACGTGCGCGTCTCACCGCCCTCGCCGGCGCGTACGTCCACCTTCGTCGCAGCAAGGCCGTGTCTGCTCGCCGGTTCGCTGACGAGCTCGATGGGCTCAGCACCGATCGCGCCCACGGCGCTCTGCAACACCTCAAGCGGTACGCCCGCGTCGACGACGGCGCCGAGCAGCATGTCGCCGCTCGCGCCGCCGACGCAGTCGATCCAGCCGATCATGTCGGGTGTTGCCCGGCGCGTCGCGCGACCCGGGCGGCGAATACTCCCGCGCCGAAACCGTTGTCGATGTTGCAGACCGTGATGCCAGGGGCGCAGGAGTTGAGCATGGCGAGCAGCGCGGCGAGGCCGCCGAACGACGAGCCGTACCCGACCGAGGTGGGGACGGCTACCAGCGGTACGCCGGTCAACCCGCCCACCACGCTTGGCAGGGCGCCCTCCATGCCGGCCACGACGATCAGGCAGTCGGCGGCGTCGAGGCGCTCGCGTGCGGCGAGCAGGCGGTGCACGCCGGCCACGCCGACATCGTCGACCCGGTCGACCACCGCACCGAAGCCGCGCGCGATGAACGCGGCCTCGGCGGCGACCGGCAGGTCGCTGGTGCCCGCGGAGACGACGGTGACCCGGCCGTGCGTGGCGCGCGGCGTACCGACCGCAACGCACCGGGCGACATCGTCGATGTCGGCATCGGGGAACGCCTCGCGCACGGCCGCGCGCGTCTCCACGTCCAACCGCGTCGCGATCGCCTGCCGCCCCGTCGGTTGACCGGCCAGCTCCGCCAGCAACGCGGTTACCTGTGCGCTGGTCTTGCCCGCGCCGTACACGACTTCCGGGTCGCCGGTACGCACGCCGCGGTTGGTGTCGAGCCGGGCGAAGCCGAGGTCGGTGAAGCCGGTCTCCGAGAGCGGCCCGGCGGCGAGCTGGGTGACCGCGGCCTCGACCTGGGTCGAGCCGGCAGCGACCGAGGCAAGCAGCTCGCGCAGCTCCTGGGTATCCACGCAACGGACTGTAGTAGCCCGCTCGATACCCTCGACGCCATGCCCCGCGCTTCCCAATCGCAGTACGGATACCTCGGCCCGGAGGGCACCTTCACACAGGAGGCGCTGCGTCGGCTGCCCGAGGCGTCGACCGTGACGACGAAGCCGTACCAGAGCGTTCCCGCCGCGCTCGATGCCGTGCGCCGAGGCGACGTGACCGCGGCGATGGTCCCGATCGAGAACTCCGTCGAGGGCGCGGTCTCCGCGACGCTCGACGAGCTGGCGACCGGTCACCCGCTGATGATCACCCGCGAGGTGTTCCTTCCGGTTCGGTTCGTGCTCGCCGCGCGAGGCGACATGGAACTGGACAAGATACGCAGGCTCGCCACCCACCCGCACGCGGCAGCGCAGTGCCGGCGCTGGCTGACCGCGCACCTGCCCGACGCGACCGTCGTGCCGAGCGCCTCGACCGCCGCGGCCGCCGCCGACGTGGCCGGGTCCCAGGACTATGACGCGGCGATCGTGGCGCCGCTCGCCGCGGAGCAGTACGGGTTGCGCGCGCTCGCCGACGGCATCGGTGACCGGCCGGACGCGGTCACGCGGTTCGTGCTCGTCGGCCAACCGTCCCCACCGGGAGACCCGACCGGCGCCGACCGTACGACGCTCGTCGCGTTCATCCGCGACGACCATCCCGGTGCCCTGCTGGAGATCCTCACCGAGTTCTCCGTACGTGGGGTCAACCTTTCGCGCATCGACTCGCGGCCCACCGGCAATGGGCACGGCAGGTACTGCTTCTCCATCGACGCCGACGGCCACTTGCTCGACCGGCGCGTGGGCGAGGCGCTCTCCGCCCTGCACCGGGTGTGCGCCGACATCCGGTTCCTCGGCAGCTACCCGCGCGCCGACGGGGAGCCGACGCTCGTGCGCCGCGGCACGTCGGACGAGGAGTTCCGTGCTGCCGCCGACTGGCTCGCCCGCCTGCGTGACGGCGATAACCCGTAGCGGGTCCCCGCACGCACGCGAGTAGCCTCGTCTCGTGATTGACCCGAGACTGCTACGCGAGCAGCCCGAAGTGGTGCGTGCATCGCAGCGTGCCCGCGGCGCCGACGAGACCTGCGTCGACGCGCTGCTGGACGCCGACGAGGCGAGGCGCGCCGCCGTCGCGCGCTACGACACGTGGCGCGCCGACCAGAAGTCCACCGGCAAGCAGGTGTCCCGCGCCCAAGGCGAGGAGCGGGAATCGTTGCTGGCAAAGGCAAAGGACCTCGCGGCGCAGGTGAAGCAGGCCGAAGCGGAGCAGGGCGAGGCCGAGGAACGCTACCGGTCGCTGATGCTCGCCCTCGACAACGTCGTCGAGGAAGGCGCGCCCTCCGGCGGGGAAAACAACTTCACCGTACTCGAGGAGGTCGGGCACCGCCCCACGTTCGACTTCGAGCCACGCGACCACCTCGCGGTCGGTGAAGGCCTCGCCGCAATCGATATGGAGCGCGGCGCGAAGGTGTCCGGCGCGCGGTTCTACTTCCTCACCGGTGTCGGCGCGGAGCTGCAGCAGGCGTTGCTGTTCCTCGCTTTGCGTACGGCCGTCGACAACGGCTTCACACCGATGATCCCGCCCGTGCTCGTGAAGCCGGAGGCGATGGAGGGCACCGGTTTCCTCGGCGAGCACGCAGACGAGGTGTACCGGTTGCCCGACGAGGACCTCTTCCTCGTCGGCACGTCCGAGGTACCGCTCGCCGCGTACCACGCCGACGAGATCCTCGACGGCCGCTCGTTCCCGCGCCGGTACATCGGCTGGTCGTCGTGCTTCCGCCGGGAGGCCGGGTCGTACGGCAAGGACACCCGCGGCATCCTGCGCGTGCACCAGTTCGACAAGGTCGAGATGTTCGTCTACTGCCGCCCGGAGGACGCGCACGACGAGCACCTACGGCTGCTGGGTTTCGAGCGCCAGATGCTGGCGAACGTCGAGGTGCCGTACCGCATCATCGACGTCGCAGCAGGTGACCTCGGCTCGTCGGCCGCGCGCAAGTACGACTGCGAGGCGTGGATGCCGTCGCAGCGCGCCTACCGCGAGGTCACCTCGACCTCGAACTGCACGCAGTTCCAGACCAGGCGCCTTGGCGTGCGCTACCGCGAGAGCGAGGGCAAGCCGGCGTACGCCGCCACGCTGAACGGCACCCTCGCGACGACCCGCTGGCTGGTCGCGATCCTGGAGAACCACCAGCAGGCCGACGGCTCGGTCCGCGTGCCGCAGGCGCTCCGCCCGTACCTGGGCGGGCGCGAGGTGCTCAGGCCGGCCTGACGTCGTCGGGGCGAGCCCCTGCGGTGATCGAGCGTGACCCGTCCGGTTGCGTAGCGTGCGCCTCGATGTGCGGTCCGCTGTGGCCGGTGGATACGGTGAAGTGCGCGTGGGGGCCCACAACGATGTGGCGTGCCCAGGCAGGCGGCGGGGTCCTCATCGGCCCTGGTGCCGCTCGAGTTGCCGGGTGGTAACGAGTTGGTGACGTTCTCACCGGAACTACCCGTACGGTGTGCAACGCTGTCTACGGGGGGAGTTGCGGGTGACATGCTGTTGCAGGAAGCACCCGGAGTGCGTGCCCGCGCAACTTGTCCGTTAGGTCGACGCGAGGAGGATATGTGATCGAAGCTCGCGGCGTGACCAAGGTCTTCGGCGTCCCGGAACGCAAGGCCGTCGCCGGCCTGCAGTCCGATGCGGGTCGCGAAGCGCTTGCACGCGACGGCGGAGTGGTTGCCGTCGACGACGTGTCGTTCACCGCCGAGCGTGGTGAGCTGTTCGTCGTCATGGGGCTGTCCGGTTCGGGCAAGTCGACACTGATCCGGATGATCAACCGGTTGATCGAGCCCACCGCAGGTTCTGTGTTGTTCGAGGACAACGACATCCGGAAGATGAAAGACAGCAATCTGCGCAAGCTGCGCAACGAGCGCATGAGCATGGTCTTCCAGCACTTCGCGCTCTTCCCGCACCGGACGATCAGGGAGAACGTCGCGTACGGGCTGAAGACGCGAGGCGTGAGCCAGCGCGAGCGTTCGCGCAAGGCGGCTGACGCCCTCGAACACGTCGGTCTGGGCCACCGCATCGACGCCATGCCCGACGAGCTGTCCGGCGGCCAGCAGCAGCGCGTGGGCCTCGCGCGAGCGCTGGCGACCGACGCCGACATCCTGCTGATGGACGAGCCGTTCAGCGCGCTCGACCCGTTGATCCGCCGGGACATGCAGAACCTCCTGATGGAGCTGCAGGGTGAGATCCGGCGGACGATCCTGTTCGTCACGCACGACCTCAACGAGGCGATGCGAATCGGCGACCGGATCATGGTGATGAAGGACGGCCGCATGGTGCAGCTCGGCACCGGGCCGGAGATCATCTCCAACCCGGCGACCGATTACGTCCGCGACTTCGTCTCCGACGTCGACCGCACCAGGGTGCTCACCGCCAACGCAATCATGCGCGAGCCGCTGCTCGTCGCGTCGATCACCGACTCGGCCACCCAGGTGCTCGACAAGCTCGAGTCCGCGGGTGCCACCGGCATCTACGTGCTCGACCAGGATCGGCACGTCCTGGGTATCGCCCGTCGCGAGCAGCTGATGCGCGCGTCATCCTCGGGCGACGACATCCGCACGGCGCTGATGCACGACTTCGAGGCCGTGGCCGAGGCACGCACCTTGATCGAGTTCGCCCATCTCAGCGGCGAGCAGCCCGATCCGCTGGCCGTCGTCGACGAGGACGGCAGGCTCGTCGGTGTGGTTCCGGAGCAGGCGATCCTGTCCGCGATCAGATCCGACCCCGGCATCGATAATGGCGCGGAACCGGACCACAGCTCGGCCGTCACTCAGCAACCGGAGAAGGTGACCGGCAGTGCCTGAGCTTCCCTCCATACCGCTCGGCAGCTGGATCGCCGACATCATCAACTGGTTGACCGACAACGTTGCCGCGCTGTTCGACGGGATCCACGCGATCCTGGAATTCCTCGGCAACATCGTCTACTACGTGCTCACGCTGCCGCATCCGTACCTGCTGACCGCGATCCTCGCGGCGATCGCGCTCGTGGTGAAGCGCAAGCCGGGCCTGCCGATCTTCACGATCATCGCGTTCCTGCTGATCGACAGCATGGGTTACTGGGAGCGGGCGATGCAGACGCTTGCCCTCGTCATCGTGGCGACGGTCATCGCGGTCGCGATCGGGGTTCCTGTCGGCATCTGGGCGGCCAAGTCCGGTCGCGCGAGCGTCATCGTGCGACCGGTCCTGGACTTCATGCAGACGCTGCCGGTGTTCGTGTACCTGCTACCGGCGGTGTTCTTCTTCGGCATCGGCGTGGCGCCCGGCATCGTCGCCACGATCATCTTCGCGATCCCGCCCGGCGTGCGGCTCACCGAGCTGGGTATTCGCCAGGTCGACCGTGAGGTCGTCGAGGCCGCGCACGCGTTCGGCTCCAAGCCGAGCCAGATCCTGCGCGAGGTGCAGATCCCGCTCGCGATGCCGTCGATCATGGCCGGCGTCAACCAGGTGATCATGCTCGCGCTGTCCATGGTCGTCGTGGCGGCGCTCGTCGGCGCACCGGGCCTGGGCATCCCCGTTGTCGCGGGCATGCAGTCGCTCAACATCGCTCAGGGCTTCGAGGGCGGCATCTCGGTTGTCATCCTGGCGATCTACCTGGACCGGTTGACCGGCGGGCTGGCCGACCTCGCGCAGCGCCGGGGCAGGAAGCGGTCGAAGGCGCCGCGCTCCCCCGGGGATACCGCGGACGAGGAGCGAGAAATGGCGTCGGCGATGGAGGAAGGCAAGCGTGGCCGCGCCGCAAGTGGCGCGGTCATGGGGGGAGGCGGCTGATCCTCCGGCTGAACCGCCGGGCCGTGCTGCACGAATACCTATGAAGAGTCGAAGGCGAGGAGAGTCGAAAGTGCGAACCAAGAGAATGCGACGGGCCTTCGCGGCTGTCGCGATCGCGGGTGCGATGTCACTCGCCATGGGGGCGTGTGGCGGGGGTGGCAACTCCGGCAGTCTCAGCGGCGGTGGCGGCGGTTCGAAGAACGTCACCATCGGTTACATCCCGTGGGACGAGGACCTCGCCGTCACCGAGGTGTGGAAGCAGATCCTGGAGAAGAAGGGTTACACGGTCGACACCAAGCAGCTCGACGCTGGACCTCTGTTCAATGGTGTTGCCACCGGTGACCTGGACGCCTTCTTCGACGTCTGGCTGCCGAACACCCACAAGAAGTACTGGGAAAAGTACGGCGACCAGGTCAACGACGTCGGCGTCTGGTTCCAGCCGGCCGACCTCGGCCTCGCGGTGCCCGACTACGTCAAGGCGCAGTCTCTCAGCGACCTGAAGGGCAACGCGTCGAAGTTCAACGGTGAGATCACCGGCATCGAGGCGTCCGCCGGTGAGATGGGTCTGTTGAAGGACAAGGTCGTACCGGCGTACGGGCTGAAGAAGGCCGGCTACAAGGTCGTGCCGAGCAGCACGCCGGCGATGCTGGCTGCACTCGACAAGGCGATCGGTGCGAAGAAGCCGATCGTCGTGACGCTGTGGCACCCGCACTGGGCATTCTCCAAGTACAACATCAGGTACCTGAAGGACCCGAAGAACGCGTGGGGCAAGCCGGACAAGCTGCACACGATCACCTCGAAGGACTTCGCTTCGAGCAACAAGAAGGTCGAGGGCTGGTTCGAGAACTTCAAGATGACCCCGGATCAGCTGCAGTCGCTGGAAAGCATGCGCACCGATGCTGGCAAGAGCGAGGACGCTCAGGCCAAGGCGACGACCAAGTGGATGAGTCAGAACAAGGATGTGTGGCAGGCCTGGCTCAAGTAGAGCCGGCCACACCGTCTGTTCGTCGCGATGCCCCCGTCCGTTCGGGCGGGGGCATCGCCATGTCCGCTATCCGGTGATCATGAAAGATGTTCGCTGCTATACCTACGACCATCTTTCATGATCACGCGAAGGGGACGTTGATACGGGAACGCCCGGCCGAGAGCTCGGCGAGCCTGCGCAACGCCTCCCCCTCGGAGGTGTCGCCGTACACCACCGACGCGGTGAGCGGCGTGCCGAAGTACGCGGAGTTCATCATCTGGTCGCCTGCCGACCACAGGTCGTTGAACCTGCCGACGCGGTCGTCGCGGGGGACGACGCAGAGCACCTTCTCCACCAGCCAGCGCTTTGTACGGATTTCCGCGATCAGCTCCCACGGGACGCGAACCGCCTTGACCGGCCACTTGCGCGCCCTGATCCACACCCCGTCGCGGTCGGCGGAGAGCAACGGCCCGCCGGATGCCTGGGTGTAGATCACGAAGCTGCACAGCAGCGTGTACCCGAGCAGCGTGCCGACGAGGGTGAGCAGGGCCGCTGGCCAGCCTGTGCTGGCAAGGACCACGGTCGTGGGCACGACAACGACGGCGAGCAGTCCGGTGACGAACAGCAGGATCCACCGGCTCACCCGCGGCCGGATCACCAGCGGGAGGTCGTCGGGCACCCGCTTGGCGGTCGGCAGCTCGGGCGCCTCGGTCTGGTAGCCGGGCGCCGGTGGTAGCTGCATCTTCGGCGGTGGTGGGTGCCCCGTGTTCTGAGCATCGGGCACCGGCACTGGCGGTGCGACGCGGCGCGGCGGTGGCGCGGGCCTCCAAGCCGCGGGCTGGACCCATCCGGGCGCACCCGGGGGCATCGGCCGGCCCGGCGGCACCGGTGGTGGGAGCGGTGGCCCGGCGTAGGGCGGCGGCGCCACGGGGCGCGGCGGTGCCGGGGCGTGTGGACGCGGGGGCGGCGCGTGCTCCGGCCACGCCGACGGCAGCTGCCCGTACCAGTCCGACGGCGGCGGCCCCTGGTCCGGGTGGTGCCGGTCCCCGTTGGGACGGTCCGGTGCCTGCCAGCCGCGGTCGCCTGGCTGGGTCATGAGGCGCTCCCGGTCGGTACGGCTGTTCTCCTCGAACGTTAGCAAGGCGCGCGCTACGCCACACCGGGACGTTGCGTCCGAACGTTCGGAC
>JBOHBN010000110.1:0-7840 GCA_050698355.1 Streptosporangiales bacterium
CGTAGAAGTTCGAGGCCGGGACGGTCAACGAGACCGGCACGCGACACCCGTCGTCTGTGTTCCTCCCGCCGACTCGCGGCGCCTTCTCGGCCGCGACAGTCTTGCCGTCAGCGTCCTTGATCACGACCTGCACGCGGGGCGTCTCGACGCCATCGAGCGCGTCGCTGAAGCTCGCCGACGTCGCACGCCGTACCGCTGACCAACGTGTTCCGGTCCGACGAGCCGCGCGAGGGTCTCACCCGCGAGGACGTACTCGCCGCCGCTCCGGCCGTGGAGGAGAACCGGTTCCGCGTGCCGCGCATCCTCGAGGAGGAATCGTGACGGGGCTGACCGCGATGACCGCCGCGGAGCTCGCCGCGACGATGGCGTCCGGCGAGGTCTCCGCCGTCGAGGTCACGCAGGCGCACCTGGACCGCATCGCCGCCGTCGACGACAAGGTGCACGCCTACCTGTACATCGACGGCGAACGTGCGCTGGCCGACGCCGAGGCCGTGGACGCCAAGCGCGCCTCCGGCGAAACCCTCGGCCCGCTCGCCGGGGTACCGCTCGCGCTGAAGGACGTGCTCACCCGGCGCGGCGTGCCGACCACCTGCGGCTCGAAGATCCTCGAGGGATGGAAGCCGCCGTACGACTCCACCGTGGCGGCGCGGCTCAGCGACGCGGACGTCGTCATCCTCGGTAAGACGAACATGGACGAGTTCGCGATGGGCTCCTCCACCGAGAACTCCGCGTACGGGCCGACACGCAACCCGTGGGACCTCGACCGCATTCCCGGCGGGTCGTCCGGCGGTTCGAGCGCGTCGGTCGCCGCGTACGAGGCGCCGCTCGCGATCGGCACCGACACCGGAGGCTCTATCCGGCAGCCGGCGGCGGTGTGCGGTGTCGTCGGCGCCAAGCCGACGTACGGCGGGGTGTCCAGGTACGGGCTGGTCGCTTTCTCCTCCAGCCTCGACCAGGCAGGGCCGCTCGCCCGCACGGTCCTCGATGCGGCGCTGCTGCACGAGGCCATCGCCGGGCACGACCCGCGCGACTCCACGTCCATCGACGCGCCGGTGCCGCCGATCGTCGAGGGCGCGCGCCGGGCCGACGTCGCCGGCATGCGGGTTGGCGTGGTCCGCGAGCTGTCCGGTGAGGGCTGGCAGTCCGGCGTCGAGGAGCGATTCCGCGAGGCCGTGGACCTGCTCACCGAGCTGGGCGCGGAGGTTGTCGAGGTCTCCTGCCCGCACTTCACCTACGCGCTGCCCGCGTACTACCTGATCAACCCGAGCGAGGCGTCCAGCAACCTCGCGCGGTTCGACGCGATGCGCTACGGCCTGCGGGTCGGCGACGACGGCACCCGCAGCACCGAGGAGGTCATGGCGCTCACCCGCCAGGCGGGGTTCGGCGCCGAGGTGAAGCGCCGGGTGATGCTCGGCACGTACGCGCTCTCGGCCGGCTATTACGACGCCTACTACGGCCAGGCGCAGAAGGTACGCACGCTCATCACACGCGACTTCGCCGCCGCGTACGAGCAGGTCGACGTGCTCTGCTCGCCCACCACGCCGACGACGGCATTCCGGCTGGGCGAGCGGGTGGACGACCCGATGGCGATGTACCTCGCCGACCTCGCCACCGTGCCCTCCAACCTGGCTGGCAACGCGGCGATCAGCGTGCCCTGCGGGCTGGCACCCGAGGACGGGCTGCCGGTCGGCGTCCAGGTGATGGCGCCGACGTTGGCCGACGACCGCGCGTACCGGGTGGGTGCCGCGCTGGAGGCGGCGTTCGTGGACCGGTGGGGGCACCGGCTGCTGGAGGAGGCGACCGCGCTGTGACCGTGCAAACGCTCGTGCCGTACGACGAGGCGCTGCGCTCGTACGCGCCGGTGCTCGGACTGGAGACGCACGTCGAGCTGGGCACCCGGACGAAGATGTTCTGCGGCTGCCTCGGGGCGTTCGGCGCGGAGCCGAACACCCAGGTGTGCCCGGTGTGCCTCGGCCTGCCCGGATCGCTGCCGGTGGTCAATGAGGCCGCGATCAGGTACGCGATCATGATCGGACTCGCGCTGAACTGCGGAATCGCGAGCTGGTGCCGGTTCGCCCGGAAGAACTACTTCTATCCGGACATGCCGAAGGACTACCAGATCTCGCAGTACGACGAGCCACTGTGCGTTGACGGTTACCTCGACGTACAGGTCGAAGGCGAGACCGTACGGGTCGGCATCGAGCGGGTGCACCTGGAGGAGGACACCGGCAAGACGATGCACGTCGGTACGTCCGGGCGAATCCACGGCGCGGACCACTCGCTGGTCGACTACAACAGGGCCGGCATCCCGCTCGTCGAGATCGTGACCAAGCCGATCCCGGACACCGGCGCGCTCGCCCCGGCCGTCGCGCACGCGTACGCGACCGAGCTGCGCGCGGTGTGCCGTTCGCTCGGCGTCTCCGACGTGCGGATGGAGGAGGGCTCGCTGCGCTGCGACGTCAACGTGTCGCTCGCTCCGCACGGTGCGAGCGAGTGGGGCAGGCGCACCGAGACCAAGAACGTGAACTCGCTGCGCAGCGTCGAGCGTGCCGTACGCCACGAGATCGAGCGGCAGGCCGGTGTGCTGAATGCCGGCGAGCGAGTGGTGCAGGAGACCCGGCACTTCCAGGAGGGCCCGGGCACGACGGTGACCGGCCGGAGCAAGGAGGAGGCGGAGGACTACCGGTACTTCCCTGAGCCCGACCTCGTCCCGGTGGCACCGGACGCCGAGTGGGTCGAGAAGATCCGGGCCGGGCTGCGGGAGCTGCCGGCGGCGAAGCGCGCGCGCATCACCCGGGACTGGTCGCTCTCCGACGAGGAGCTGCGCGACCTGGTCAACGCCGACGCGGTCGACCTGGTCGAGCGTACGGTCGCCGCTGGCGCATCGCCGGAGCAGGCGCGCAAGTGGTGGATGAACGAGCTCTCCCGCCGCGCGACCGAGCGGGGCGTGGAGCTCGGTGTGGTCGGTGTGACGCCGGAGCAGGTCGCCCGCATCAGCGTGCTTGTCGCGGAGGGCAAGCTCACCGACAAGCTCGCCCGCGAGGTGTTCGACGGGGTGCTCGCGGGGGAGGGCGAGCCCGACGCCGTGGTCGAGGCGCGCGGGCTCGCGGTGGTCAGCGACGAGAGCGCGCTCGCCGCCGCGGTCGACGACGCGATCGCGGCGAACCCGGACGTCGCCGAGAAGGTGCGCGGCGGCAAGGCCGCCGCCGTCGGCCCGCTCGTCGGCCGCGTGATGAAGGCGATGCGCGGCCAGGCGGATGCCAAGCGAGTAAGGGAACTGCTTCTTGAACACCTAAATAACGACTGACCGAAAGCAACGCGCGGACAGCAGTTTGCTCGATGTGCCGACCCGCCAGTTGCGCGCGAACCGGTTCACCCGGCGAGGCCGCGCCGCGCGAAGCGCCCGTCGGGTTCGTCGTGTGAATCACCGACGTCCGTAACGGTTACCGACGTCCGTTACCGGTACTTCTCACGATGAGTACCTACTTCCCACGTCCTGCAGGCCGTGGGAAGTAGGAAACGAGTTACATACCGTGATCATTTCGGGAGGGGGCAGTGGGTTGCCGCTTCTGGTTAAACGCTACCCGTGGGGGAAGGCGACGTGGGCGAACCCTTCTGGTGGAGGGGGATACGAATGATCCGGTCGTCGCTCTTGGTGGGGGAGCCGCGGCCGTCCCGGTTCGAGGTGGTGACCCAGAGCGAGCCGTCCGGCGCGGTCACGATCGTGCGCAGCCGGCCGTAACGGTCGTCGAGGAGTGCGCGCGGCTTGCCCACCGAGCCGTCGCCGTGCACGCGCATCCGGTAGACGTTCTCACCCTGCAGCGTCGCGAGCCACAGCGAGTCGGCCGCGTACGCCAGCCCGGACGGTGACGCCTTGTCGGTGGGCCAGGTCACGAGCGGCGGGGTGAACTTCTCCTTCTTCGGCCCGATCGTGCCCTCGACGTCCGGCCAGCCGTAGTTCTCACCGGGATGCAGAGCGTTGACCTCGTCCAGCGCGTTCTGGCCGAACTCGGCCTCGTACAGCGTCGGGTCCTTCCCCGGGCCCCACGCCAGGCCCTGGGGGTTGCGGTGCCCGACCGTCCACACCACCGAGTCGGAGAACGGGTTGCCGGGAACGGGCTCGCCGTCCGGTGTCATCCGCAGCACCTTGCCGCCGAGGTATTTGGGATCCTGGGCGCGTTCCGCTCGGGTGGCGTCCCCGGTCGTCACGTACAGCATGCCGTCCGGGCCGAACTTGATCCTGCCGCCGTCGTGGATGGTCGCCTTGGGGATGCCGGTGAACACCGACTCCTGGCGGCTGATGCCGCGCTTGTCGTAGCGGAACCGGACGATCCGGTTGCCGGTGTCGGTCGTGATGTACGCGTACACGAGATGGTCCAGGTCGTACGTGGGGGAGAGTGCGAGGCCCAGCAGGCCCCCCTCCGACGTGTCATCGGTGACGCCGCTCACCTTCCCGACGGTGGTGACCTTGCCGCCCGGCGCGATGCGCTTGATCTTGTGAGTGTTGCGCTCGCTGACCAGGGCCGCGTCGTTCGGCAGGAACGCCACGCCCCACGGTACGTCCAGGTTCTTGACGATGACCTGTGGCTTGCCCGGATGCGCCGGGGTCGCGCTGGGGCGCGGGCTGTGCGAGCTGGAGGCGACCGCGGTGGACCCGGTCGACGAGCTCGATCCGGACGTCGGCTCGCCGCTGCCGGACGCCTGGCAGCCGGAGAAGGCAGCGACCGCGAGTGCTACGGCGACCGGTACGGCCCGGGCGCCTCTCGTTGTGCGCATGCGAGGACCGTATCGCGCGTCCTACTACGACGATCTTCGGTACAGCACCACTGCGCGGCCGGCGATTCCGATGGCGAACAGCGCCAGCGCCGCGACGACCGCCTGCGGTGGCAACGTGAACGCGAGCGTGGCGCAACCGATGACGCCCACGATGTTCAGCGCGCGTGGCCAGCGCCGGTGCTCCGGCCTCTGGGTGAACGCCGAGACGTTCGCGATCCCGTAGTAGGTGAGCACGCTGAACGACGAGAAGCCGATGACCTCGCGCAGGTCGGTGGTCAGCACGAGGGCGATGACCACGCCCGCGATCAGGAGCTCGGCCCGGTGCGGTACGCGGTAGCGCGGGTGGACGGCGGCGAGCCACGGCGGCAGGTCGGCTTGCCGGGCCATCGCCATGCTCGTGCGGCCGATCCCGGCGACGAGGACCAGCAGGCTGGACAGGCTGGCGACGGCGGCACCGGCGCGTACGACCGGTTGCGCCCAACCGGCGCCCGCGGCGTCGACGGCCGCGGCCAGCGGCGCGGTGGATCGCGCCAGCACCTCGGGCCCGGCCACCAGCAGCGTGCTGGCACCGATCAGCAGGTAGACGCCGACCGTCGTCGCCAGGGCGATGACGATCGACCGCGGGATGGTCACGGCGGGGTCGCGCACCTCCTCGCCGAGCGTGGCGATGCGCGCGTATCCGGCGAAGGCGAAGAACAGCAGGCCGCCTGCCTGCAGGATGCCGTACGCGCCGCCGGGCGCCCACGCCGTCCCGGCCGAGAGGTCCGCCGCTCCCGTACGGGCGCCGGTGAGGCTGAGCACCACCACGAGCAGCAGCACGAGCAGGGTGACCGTGACGAGCACCCTGGTCAACGTGGCGGTCTTGGTGATGCCGCGGTAGTTGGCGGCGGTGAGCGTGACGACGGCCGCGACGCCGACCAGCCGCTGCAACCAGCCGGAGTCGGGGACGGCGTACGTGGCGAAGGTCAGCGCCATCGCCGCGCACGATGCCATTTTGCCGGTGACGAACCCCCAGCCGGCGACGAACCCCCACCAGTGGCCCAGCTGCTGGCGGCCGTAGTAGTAGGTGCCGCCGGACACCGGGTACTGCGCTGCGAGCTGCGCCGAGGCGGCAGCATTGCAATAGGCGACGAGTGCCGCGAGTGCCATGCCTATCAGCAGACCCGCGCCGGCGGCCGCTGCGGCGGGCGCGAAGGCGGAGAACACCCCGGCGCCGATCATGGCGCCGAGACCGATCACTACGGCGTCTCGGGTGCCGAGCCGGCGTACCAGTCCGGAGTCATCCATCGGCGGCAACTCCTCGAAGTACGACCGCTCGCACCTGGTCCCGCGCGCGGTTGCGGGACCAGTGGTGGCGGCCCCGCAGGTGCGCGTAGGTCCAGGTGACCGCGTTCATCACGGTGTCGGCCGCGTCGTCGACGCGGCCGGGAACCTGCAGCGTGCCGTCGGCGACCCCATCGCGCAGGAGGCGGTCGAACGGTTCGAGGTAGACGATGCCAGGCCCGGACTCGGGCTGATGGTGGAACACCGTGTCGGAGGCGAGGACCAGCGGCAGGTGGTCGTCGATCACCTCGCACAGCGCCTCGATGGCCTTCTCGAGCCGGTCGCGGCCGGACCCGGACGCGACCAGCACCGGCCACATCCGTTCCCGGTAGTCGGCCGCAAGCTTGGTGACGAGCGCGTCCAGCAGCGTTTGGCGGTTCACGCCCTGCCGCCACAGCGTCACGCGCGACTGCCCCGCATGCTCGGCGACCCGCTCCATGGTCACGCCTGCCCAGCCGGCCTCGGCGAGCACGGCGATGGTCGCCTGCCGCAGGTCCTCGTCCACGCCCTTGCCCATCGCGGGTGAACATAGCATGATGCTCCTATGCAACGTAAGCGTTTCATCCGGAACGCAAGTACGGGAGGCAACGATGACTGACAGTGGCGCCGTGACGCTGCGCCTCTCGGCCGAGGAGCTGGCCGCACTCGACGCGTTGACCGCCGGTATCGGGGTGCTCGCCGAGCGGGAGATCGGCACCGACGCGGCGGTCGTGGCCGCGACCGAGCTCGGCCTGACCCGGCTGCTGGAGGATTTCGAGCTCCCCGATGAGGCCGTACGTGAGCGGGTGTCGTCGGCTCGCGACGGCGTGCGTACGGCGTGGAGCCGCGGCAACGCCTGCCTGTGATCAGCAGGAGGTAGGCGCAGGAAGGAGGGGGTCGATGTGGGTGTCGCACGGCTCGTCACCGTCAACGTTGTCCACCGCGTCCGGCCCGGCCATTTCCACGACACCGCGATCGACAAGCGCCCGGTCGAGGGCCCGGTGGGGGTCGACGAGCAGGGTCTTGCCGGCGACCGGCAGGTCGACCGGAGCCACGGCGGGCCGGACAAGGCCGTGTACGCGTACTCGACCGAGGACGCCGACTGGTGGGCCGTCGACCTGGGCCGTCCGATACCGCCGGGGCTGTTCGGGGAGAACCTGCGTACCGTCGGGCTGCCGGTCAGCGATGCCGTCATCGGGGAACGGTGGCGGATCGGGACGGCCCGGTTCGAGGTGCGGATGCCGCGTACGCCCTGCGACAACCTGTCCCACCGGACGGGGGAGGAGCGGTTCCACCTCCGCTTCTACGCGAGCGGCAGGGTCGGCGCCATGCTGAAGGTCCTCGCCGCCGGCCAGGTGCGGACAGGTGACGAGGTCGTGATCGAAGAACGCCCGGACCACCGCGTACGGGTGAGCGACCTGGTCACCGGCGCGGATGCCGAGCAGATGCAGCGTCTCCTAGACGCCGGCATCCCTCTCGCGCGCAGCGTCCGTGCGAAGGCGCGGCGCCTTCTAAGGCGTGCGGCTCTCGCGGGATAGCATGCATGGTGTGTGGGATGTTCGCATGGACTCACGCGCTAGTGGGCACACTGGTAGAGAGGACAACAGGGCCACCGGGGCACACCGGAGTGAATCACTTGGCTGTACCTTTGCCTGTACCTTCCGCGTTGCCCGGCAGCTTCGTATGCTGGGAGTACCGGCCGGTAGGCGCAAGGGGGATCCGGCCTCTTCGGGAGGACGACGTGCCGCTGTCAGAGCATGAG
>JBOHBN010000111.1:0-18245 GCA_050698355.1 Streptosporangiales bacterium
GGGCGACACCGACCTCGCGTGGACGCGGCTGACGCCGTGGCGCACGTTGCTTGCCACGGCCCTGGAAAAGAACCCGGGCAAGGTACGCGGCGGGGCGGTCGCCGCGGCGCGCGGCAACGCGAGCGCCGAGCTGCTCGCCAGCTGGCTGGAGGCGACCCTCGACGTGCCGGTGGAGCGCAACGTGTCGCGCGGGCCGGGCATCACGAGCGCGTCGCTCACCGTACCTGGCGGCGCGATCACGATCGACCGGCCCGACGGGCGGCTGGCCACGCTGGAGCGTCCCGGCGACCGGCCGCGACGTGTGGCCCTGCAGCGCCGGAGCACGCCCGAGCTGCTCGCCGAGGAGCTGCGCCGGCTCGACCCGGACGAGATCTACGCGGAGACGCTCACCGCGTACGCACGGCACGCCGAGCGCGCCTCGAAGCAGAGGCAGAAGAAGCGCGGCCGTCGATGAGCACCCCAGACGTCATCGTGCACCCCGAGGCCGACGTTCTCGCCAAGGCGGCGGCCGCCAGGCTGGTCACCCGGATCGTCGACGCGCAGGCGAGCCGGGCGCACGCGTCGGTCGTGCTGACCGGCGGCGGCATCGGCACGGCGACACTCGCGGCGCTCGCCGCCTCCCCCGCCCACGACGCCGTCGACTGGCGGCGGCTCGACGTCTGGTGGGGCGACGAGAGGTTCGTACCCGCCGGCCACGAGGACCGCAACGAGACCGCGGCGCGCAGCGCACTGCTCGACCACGTGCGCGTCGACCCGGCCCGCGTGCACGCCATGCCGGCATCGGACGGCCCGCTGGGCAGCGACCCGGAGGCCGCGGCGGAGCGGTACGCCGAGGAGCTAACCGCCGTCACCCGACCGGAGAACCACGCCGACGTACCCGAGTTCGACGTGCTCCTGCTGGGTCTGGGACCGGACGGGCATGTCGCCTCGCTCTTCCCCGAGCTGCCGGCGCTCTACGAGGACCGCTCGGTCGTCGCGGTACGCGGCGCGCCGAAGCCGCCGCCGACGCGGATCTCGTTGACGCTGCCGTCCATCCAGGCAGCACGCGAGGTGTGGGTGCTCGCCTCCGGGCAGGAGAAGGCCGACGCGGTACGCCTCGCCCTCTCCGGCGCGGGACCCGTCCAGGTACCCGGCGCCGGCGCTCGCGGCCGCTCCCGCACGCTCTTCCTCGTCGACGACGCCGCAGCCTCGCGCCTCCCCGACGACGTACGCAAACCCCGCTGACCCACCCGCGCTCCCCCGCAACCGCTTCAGCGGCGCCCGCGGCTGCGCAGCGGCAGCACCGGGGCCGGGTCGCTGCCGAGCCGCGCGTACAGCACGAGGTTGCGCCGCGACCCGTCGAGCGTCACCTTCTCCCGCAGCAGGCCCTCGCGGGTGAAGCCGGCGCGGCTGGCGACCCTGCTGGAGGCCGTGTGCCCCGGTTCCAGGTACGCCTCGAGCCGCGCCATGTCGAGGTCGGAGAACGCGTACCGGCACAACGTCAGCACCGCCGTGGTGGTGTACCCGCGCTGCCGGTACGGCGCGTACGTCGTCCACGACACGACGCCGACGCCGTCGCCCGCGTCCTTGATCTGGCACATCCCGACCGGCACCGGGTCGGACGTGCGCACGACGAGGAAGCTCACCACCTTGCGGGCGTCGGCGTAGCCCTGCCGCCAGCGCAGGATCGCCCCCTGCATCCGGGAGAGCTGCGGCACGTCGCCACCGAGGCCGAACAGGCGGGCAACCTCGGTGTCGTACAGCGGCAGGACCGTCGACGCGTCACCGAGCCGCCAGGGCCGGAGGGTCACGTCACCGGCGACGAGCGTGGGCTGTTCCGGGGTCGCGTCGGAGACCCGCTGGAACCGCACCGGCTCGCTCACCCGCTGGGCCCGGTCTTCTAGAAACGCATCCCGCGGGATCGCAGCTTCTCGACCGCCTCCTGAAGGATCGCCGCCGCGTCCTCCGGACTGCGCCGCTCCTTCACGTACGCGAGGTGGCTCTTGTACGGCTCGCTGCGCAGCGGCGCCGGCGGGTTCTTCTCGTCCTTACCGGCGGGCAGTCCGCAGCGGGGGCACTCCCACGTTTCGGGCAGCTCGACGTCGCTGGCGAACGACGGGAGGCTCTCGTGACCGTTCGCGCACCAGTACGGAACCCTTATGCGGGGAGCCTCGTCGCCACGCTCGTCCTCACCCATCGGGCCGGCGCCGATGCGACTACCACGAATCGCGTTACCACCTGGCACGGTTTCACCCTTCATGTGCGGCGCTCGAGGCGCGGATGTGGAGTGGAGCAGGGACGAGGATAACGTCTGGATCACGCCGCCGAGGGTGGCGGCACGCGTTGACGTTCGACCAGGTCCTGCGATCAGGTCTTGGTGAGGATCGCCAGTGCGATCACGCTGCCGAACCACACGACCCCGACCACGATCGTGAACCGGTCGAGGTTGCGCTCGACGACCGTCGAGCTGCCCGCGGACGAGGTGAACCCGCCGCCGAACAGGTCGGACAGCCCGCCGCCCTTGCCCTTGTGCAGCAGGACGAGCACGATCATCAACAGGCTCGCGAGCACGAGCAAGATCGACAGGATCAGCTCGATCACCGGTGTGAACTCCAATCGCCTGCGCTGCCGGGGGCTGGCGCCGGGGTCGATCGCCGCCCGGCGACGTTTCGAGGATACCGGCGACGACCCCCCGAGCGCGAACCGGCTCCGTGCAACGGACCCGGTCAGACCGGGATCTCGGGGTAGCGGGCGAGACGCGCGAACGTCTCCGGATCGAGGCTGGCGCCGCCCACAAGGCCGCCGTCGATGTCCTGCTGCCGCATGATCGCGGTGACGTTGTCGACCTTGACCGAGCCGCCGTACAGCACCCGCACCCTTTCGCCGACGTCACCTGAGTACAGCTCGGCCAGGCGGGTACGGATCGCCGCGCACACCTCCTGGGCGTCCTCCGGCGAGCAGGTGTTGCCCGTGCCGATCGCCCAGACCGGCTCGTACGCGAGCACCGCGCCGCTCAGCGCCTCCGCGGACACCCCGGAGAGCGCGCCGTCGACCTGCTTCAGCGTGTACGGCACCGCCTCGCCCGCCGCGCGGGTCTCCTCGCTCTCGCCGACGCAAATGATCGGTGCGAGCTCGTGCTTGATCGCCGCCCGTACCTTCGCGTTCACCGTCGCGTCGTCCTCGCCGTGGTGCTGGCGGCGCTCGGAGTGGCCGACGACGACGTACGAGCACCCGAGCTTCGCCAGCATCGCGGCGGAGACGTCGCCGGTGTACGCGCCGGAGTCGTGCATCGACAGGTCCTGCGCCCCGTACCGCAGTAGCAGCCGATCGCCGGCAACCAGCGTCTGCACGCTGCGCAGGTCGGTGAACGGCGGGAGCACCACCACCTCGACCGCGTCGTAGTGCTGCTCGGAGAGCGACCACGCCAGCTTCTGCACGTGCGCGATGGCCTCGAAGTGGTTGAGGTTCATCTTCCAGTTGGCAGCCATCAAAGGCTTGCGGCCGGCGCGCTTCGCCATCACTGCTCCAGCGCGGAGAGGCCGGGAAGGGTCTTGCCCTCCAAGTACTCCAGGCTCGCGCCGCCGCCGGTCGAGATGTGCCCGAACTGGTCGTCGGCGAAGCCGAGCGCCCGCACCGCGGCCGCCGAGTCACCGCCGCCGACCACGCTGAGCCCGTCGATCTCCGAAACCGCCTGTGCGAGGGCCCGGGTGCCGGCTGCGAACGGCTCGATCTCGAAGACGCCCATCGGCCCGTTCCAGAACACCGTACGCGCGTCAGCGAGCTTCTCCGCGAACTTCCCGCGCGTCCGGGGACCGATGTCCACGCCCTCCCGGTCGGCGGGGATCTGGTCGACCAGTACGACCCGGGAGTCCGCGCCCTCGGCTAGCTCGTCGACGGTCACGATGTCGTCGGCGAGCACGACCTCGACGCCCTTCTCCCTTGCCGCGTCGAGATATCCGCGGACGGCGTCGACCTGGTCGGCCTCGAGCAGGCTGTGGCCCACCTCGTGGCCGAGCGCCTTGAGGAAGGTGTACTGCATGCCGCCGCCGATCACGAGCCGGTCGGCCGTCCCGAGCACGCCGTCGATCACGCCGAGCTTGTCGGAGACCTTCGCCCCGCCGAGCACGACCACGTACGGGCGAGCCGGGTCGGTCGTCAGCCGCCGCAGCACGTCGACCTCTGCGAGGACCAGCCCGCCGGCGGCATGCGGCAACCGCTGCGGCACGTCGTACACGCTTGCATGCTTGCGATGCACCGCACCGAAACCGTCGCCGACGTACAGCTCGGCCAGTCCGGCGAGGCGGTCGGCCAGCGCGGCGCGTTCGGCGTCGTCCTTGCTCGTCTCCCCCGGCTCGAAGCGCAGGTTCTCCAGCAGCGCCACCTCGCCGTCCGCCAGCCCGGCGACGGCAGCGGACGCCGAGTCGCCGACGACGTCGGTCGCGAACGCCACGCGCCTGCCGAGCAGTTCCTCCAGGCGCCGCGCGACCGGGCGGAGCGACAGCTCGGGGCGCACCTGGCCCTTCGGCCGGCCCAGGTGCGCGCACACGACCACACGGGCGCCCCTGGCAGCGAGCGCCTCGATGGTCGGCACGCTCGCGCGGATCCGACCGTCGTCGGAAATCCGTTCACCGTCGAGCGGGACGTTCAGGTCGGAGCGGACCAGCACCCGCTGCCCGGCGACCTCCAGGTCGTCGATCGTCGTTATCGCCATGACTCAGGCACCGGCGCCGACGAGCCGCACGACATCGACCAGGCGGTTGGAGTAGCCCCACTCGTTGTCGTACCATCCGAGCACCTTCACCTGGTCGTCGATGACCTTGGTCATCCCCGCGTCGAACACGCAGGACGCAGGGTCGGTGATGATGTCGGTGGAGACGAGCGGCGCGTCGCTGTAGGCGAGGATGCCCTTGAGCGGGCCGTCCGCGGCCGCCCGGAACGCCTGGTTGACCTCGTCGACCGTCGTGGACCGGCTGACCGTCACGGTCAGGTCCGTCGCCGAGCCGGTGACCACCGGCACCCGCATGGCGAACCCGTCCAGCTTGCCGTTCAGCTCCGGTAGCACCAGCCCGATCGCCTTCGCCGCACCGGTCGACGTGGGCACGATGTTGATCGCCGCGGCACGCGCGCGGCGCATGTCCTTGTGCGGGCCGTCCTGCAGGTTCTGGTCCTGGGTGTACGCGTGCACCGTGGTCATCAGGCCGCGCTGGATGCCGAAGGTGTCGTTCAGCACCTTGGCCAGCGGGGCGAGGCAGTTGGTGGTGCACGAGGCGTTCGACACGATCGTGTGCGCGGACGGGTCGTACGCGTCGTCGTTCACGCCCATCACGACGGTGACGTCCTCACCCTTCGCCGGCGCGGAGATGACGACCTTGCGGGCGCCCGCGTCGATGTGCTTGCGCGCGTCGTCGGCCTTGGTGAACACACCCGTCGACTCGACCACCACGTCGACTCCGCGGTCGCCCCACGGGATCGAGCCTGGGTCGCGTTCGGCGAACGCCTCCACCGTCCGGCCCCCGATGTCGAGGCCGCCGTCCGTGACCTTCACCTCGGCATCGAGCCGGCCCAGGACCGAGTCGTACTTCACCAGGTGCGCGAACGTGTTGATGTCGCCGATGGGGTCGTTGAACGCCACGACTTCCATGTCGTCGTCTCGAGCGAGCGCGGTGCGAAAGAAGTTACGGCCGATACGCCCGAAGCCGTTGATACCTACGCGAACAGTCACCGCTGTTACCTCTCGTCACTTGTCGGCCATGCGGCCGGAGAAACCTAGACCTCGGCCATGCGAATCGCTAGGCCGTCGAGCCTATCAACGCGACCTGCGGGGGTCAGACGGTGCTTGCCTCGCCCGCGAAGCTGCGAAACGTGCGCGACGTCGACACCGCGCCGGTGACGGCGACGAGGAAGTTGCGCACCGAGTCGTCCAGGTCCTCGCGGCGCCACCCATCGCCTCCGGCGAACCAGGTGAACCCCTCCTCGCCGGCGTCCACCGACTCCGAGAGAGCGCGCGCCCACCGTTCCTCGGCGCCGAACAGCGCCGCGTAGGGGATCAGCCGGGCGCACAGGATTTCCTGGTGCTCGTCGGGGATGTCCTGCGGGTCGGCGCCTTGCAGGTACTGGCGCAGGCTGCCGACCTCGCCGAGCACCTGGCTGCCGCGAGCCGTACGTGACGGCATGTACTCCGCAGCGACCGCGATGGCCACGCCGGCGAGTACGACCGCGATCCCGACGAGCGCCTGGAAGGTGAAGAGCGCGAGCAGGATGGTCGCGACGACGCCGAGCACCGCGACCCCCACACCGGTCCACGTCCACCGCGAGCGCACCTGGTCCGGCCGGGAGGCGAACCACCCCTGGGCGACGACATCGCGGTACATCAGCCCGCGGAACCGCGCCATGTCGTCGGCGAGGACCCCTGAGAGTTCCGAGACGAGGACGGCGTCACCGTGCTCGAACAGCTCGTCGAACACCGCCCGCTCGTACGCGAGCAGCTCCTCGCCCGGCTCGTTGCGCTTGTGCAGCCGCCAGTCGGGGCGGACGCCGGGCAGTTCCTCGATGAAGACGTAGTTGCGGATGGCGAGGTCCAACACCGTCGCCACGACGTCCACGACGTCGGCCTGCTCGTCGGCCACGGTGCCCACCTGGCCGGGCCGCAGACCGCCCGGCGGCGCGAAGACGATGTCATCGCCGTCCTCGACGAACGGTCGCCGGCCACCGGCTCTGCGCCCGGCGCTGACCGCCCGCGCATCGCGGCCACGCAGGCGCCACACCAGCCAGAGGCCCAACGCGACGAGCACGATGAGCGCGACGAACGCGATCACCGTGAACGGCGTGACGGAGAACGCCGTGGCGAGCGTGTGGCGTTTGATCAGGATCGGTTTCGCGGCCACCGTGTGCGCGGGTAACCCGACGGTGATGTTCACCGCGCCGCCCGCCGGCAGGTCGTTTTGCAGGAACTTCGCGCCGACGAAACCCTCCAGCCCCGTCTGGGCGAGCGTGCAGGGCTTCGCCGCGCCGGTGGCGCCGGCCACGCACGAGGCGTACGTGGCGGGCTTGGGCGCGACCACGTCGACCTCGGCCTTCTTGACCGGCACCTGCCAGTCGCTGACCGCCGTCCACGTGATCGCCTGACCGTGCGCGGAGTCCGCCACCAGCCCGTCGACCACGTACTTCAGCGTGTACGACCTCCGCCCGCTCACCCGGGTGCCGGTCGCCACGTCGATGCTGGTGGAACCCTCGCCCGCGCGCACCTTCGTCGGTACCGAGGAGCCTCCGGACCGGGCGCTGACGTCGTGCACGCGAAAGAGCCGGTCGTGCCGATCGTCCCAGCGCACCCTGGTCGGGAAGGTACGGGTGAACCCGGTGCCGCCCGAGCCGTAGTCGTAGGTGATCTGCTCGACCACCTTCGCCGACCCGTCCGCCATGACCTTCATCGCGACCTTGTCGCGTATGACAGATCCGCTCGACGCCATCGCGGACGCCCCCGGCAGCGCCAGCACCGCTGCGGCGGCACAGAAAAGAGCGAGAGCCACCGCCGTAAGGCGGGTAAGGACATAACGGATTCTGCTGACGGGCTGAGACACGACCGGCAGCGTAGCGTCATCGAGCGCGCCCATGTGCCTCTGCCCCATTCCAATGACCACGTCCAAATGAGGGGCCGTACGCGATTGGACCGGCACACCATGGCGCTGCCGCAACCCACTACCCTGCACGAGGTCTTACGCATCCGGGGAGGTCACACATGGTGGGCGGTCGTTGGGGTCCTGGCGGGCCGGGTCGGGGAGGGCCGAGCGGCCCTCCGCGACCACCGCACCTGCCGCCCAACCAGCCATGGCCGGGCCCGGTGCAGCCGCCACCCGCGCGGAGCGGAGGGCCGCGGCCCGGACCCCCTCCGCAGCAGCCACCCCAACGCCCGCCGCGGCGGCCACCTCAGCGGCCGCCGCAAGGACCGCCACAGCGCCCGCTCGGGCCGGCCCCCACGCCGGCGCCGCCACCGGCCGCACCACCCGGTTACCGGGGACCATCGCCCGCCGGCGGCCCGCCACCCGGCGGTCCCGGAAGGCCAGGAGGCCCCGGCGGGCCGGGCTTCAGCGGCCCCGGAGGCCCTGGCGGCTTCCACGAGCCACCACGCAAGAAGTCGCCGCTCGTACCGATCCTGCTCGGCGGCGGTGGCGGGGCACTGCTCCTCATCGTGCTCGTCGTGGTGATCGTTTCGCTCGCAGGTGGTGACGACGACTCGTCGGCAAGTTCCTCGTCCTCGCCGAGCTCCACGTACTCCTACTCACCGAGCTACTCGTCCATAACCTCGACGCCCACGGCAGCCGGCACGCTGACCGGCGGTAGCACCGGCGGACCGACCACGAGCTACCCGACCGACTCGTCGACCGACGGTGACGGTGGCGGCTCCAGCGTCCAGGAAACGTTGAAGGACAACGGCGTGTACGACACCGGGTCGATGAAGACCGTCAACTGTGGCGCCCGGATCACCTCGACGAGCACGAGCCCGTACAAGCGGTTCGTGCACCAGATCACCGCGTGCCTGAACAAGGCGTGGCGGCAGCAGCTCAGCAAGGACGACAGCGTCACGTTCCGGGCGCCGAGCACGGTCATCTCGCAGAGCAAGCACCCGAACTCGCCGTGCAGCTCTGGCGATATCGGCTACATCCCGATCGCCTTCTACTGCGGCACGAACCACACCATGTACTACTCCGTGCCGGGCGCGCAGCAGTACTCGCTGTCGAGGTACCGGGAATACCTCACGGTGACGCCCGCGCACGAGTACGGCCACGCCGTGCAGGGCATGGTCGGGATCAGCCAGGCGTACGGCGTGCGCTACCAGAGGGCGTATCCCAAGGTGAAGAAGTACACCCGGCTCAGCCGGAGGACCGAGCTGCAGGGGCAATGTTTCGCAGGGCTCTTCATCGGGCGCAACTACTCGTCGATGGGACTCTCGGAGAACCGGGTCCGGTACACCGAGGCGCACGTCGGCGACAACGCGGTCGAGGGTTACAAGACCCACCCGGACTACCGCACCCACGGCAGCTTCCACAGCAACGACCAGTGGTTCTACATCCGCGGCTGGGTCGGCAACGACGGCGGCAGGTGCGACAGCTGGTCCGTTTCCGCCGGCAAGGTCGACTGACCGCCTCGCCGCACCTTGTCAGTGTCTGGTTGAGCCATAGCTCAACCAGACACTGACAACGTTGCTACGGGGCCATCGCGTCGGAGGGCAGCGCCGTCTCGGTCAGTGGCAGCCCGAGCTCCGCGGCCCGCTTGTCCGCCATCGCGAGCAGGCGCCGGATCCGCCCGGCGATGGCGTCCTTGGTGAGCGGCGGGTCGGCCAGCTGACCGAGCTCCTCCAGGCTCGCCTGCTGGTTGCCGACGCGCAGCTCGCCGGCTTCCTTGAGGTGGGCCGGCACGTCGGTGTCGAGGATCTCCAGGGCCCGCTGCACCCGGGCACTGGCCGCGACGGCCGCACGGGCGGAACGGCGCAGGTTGGCGTCGTCGAAGTTCGCCAGGCGGTTCGCCGTCGCACGCACCTCCCGGCGCAACCTGCGCTCCTCCCACGCCAGCACGCTGTCGTGCGCGCCGAGCCGGGTCAGCAGCGCGCTGATCGCGTCGCCGTCGCGTAAGACGACGCGGTCGACGCCGCGGACCTCGCGTCCCTTCGCACCGATACCGAGCCGCCGCGCCGCACCCACCAGGGCGAGCGCCGCCTCCGAGCCCGGGCAGGTGACCTCGAGGACGCTGGAGCGGCCGGGCTCGGTCAGCGAGCCGTGCGCGAGGAACGCCCCGCGCCACGCCGCCTCCGAGTCGCACCCTGCGCCCGACACGACCTGCGGCGGCAGCCCGCGCACCGGGCGCCCGCGGGCGTCGACCAGGCCCGTCTGGCGGGCGAGTTGCTCGCCGTCGCGCTCCACCCGGACGAGGTACCTGCTCCCCTTGCGCAGCCCGCCCGCGGCGATCACCGCGAGCTCGGACGAGTGCCCGTACACCTCCCCGATGTCCTTGCGCAGCCGGCGCGCCACCACGCCGGTGTCCAGCTCTGCCTCCACGACGATGCGCCCCCCGACCAGATGCAGACCGCCGGCGAATCGCAGGATGCTCGCCACCTCGGCCTTGCGGCAGCAGGGCTTGGTGACCGAGATCCGTGCAAGCTCGTCCTTCACCGTGGCCGTCATCGCCATCAGCTCAGTCCCTTCGCTTTCTCCTCGTTCGTCGCTACTTCGGTGAACAGGGCACGGTAGACGTTCGCCAACCGGCGCGGATCGTGCCGGGCCGTGCCGTCTCGCATGCCGACGTGTTCGAGCAGGAGCCGCGCGCCGAGCGCGGCTGCCGCCTTGTCCAGCTCCCCAGCGTCGCCGGTCACCTCAGCGTCCGCCACCACCGCGTCGACCTCGAGTGACGGCGCATGTTCGGCGAGTACGGCGAGGTGCTCCGACGGGGAAAACCCCGCCGTCTCCCCTGCCTGCGCCGCAAGGTTCAGCGCGACCGTCTTGCGGGCACGCGACTCGACGATCGCGGCGCAGAGCTCCGGGACGAGCAGGTGCGGGATGACGCTGGTGAACCACGAACCCGGTCCGAGCACCACCCAGTCCGCCGCCCGGATCGCGGCGACCGACTCCGGGCACGCCGGCGCGTCTGCGGGCAGCAGCTCGACGCTCTGCACGCGTCCCTCGGTCGTCGCCACCTCGGCCTGGCCCGTCACCGTGCAGGTGGTGGAGCCGCCGCCGGGGCGTTCCTTTCGTACGTGCGCGCGGATGCCCAGCGGCTGGCTGCACATCGGCAATACCCGGCCCTGCGCGCCGAGCAGGCGACCGACCCAGTCGAGCGCGGCCACCGGTTCGCCCATCTGCTGCCACAGGGTGACGATGAGCAGGTTGCCGAGCGCGTGGCCGTCGAGCGGTCCCTCGCTGATGAACCGGTGCTGCAGGGCACGGCTCCAGGTCTGGCCCCACTGATCGCTGCGGCACAGCGCGGCGAGCGCCATCCGCAGGTCGCCGGGCGGGAGCACGTCGAACTCGCTACGCAGCCGACCGCTCGACCCGCCGTCGTCGGCGACGGTGACGACCGCGGTGAGGTTCCGGGTCACAAGCCGCAGCGCGGACAGCGAGGCGGCGAGGCCGTGGCCGCCGCCCAGCGCCACGACGCGCGGGCCGCCCCTGCCTTCCCGTGCAGCCGTCACTCGCGGCCCAGGTCGCGGTGGTGTACGTGCACGTCGACCCCGTCTCCAGCCAGCCGCTCCGCGAGCGCCTCGGCGATGGCGACACTGCGATGCTTGCCCCCGGTGCAGCCTACGGCGAACGTCGAGAACCTCTTGCCCTCGGTCACGTAGCCGCGTTCGACGACGAGCAGGAGCTCCACGTACCGGTCCACGAACTCCTTGGCATCGGAGCGCTCGAGCACGTACTCGCGGACCTGCTCATCGCGCCCGGTCAGCGCCCGCAGCTCGGGAACCCAGTGCGGGTTGGGCAGGAACCGGGTGTCGACGACCATGTCGGCGTCGACAGGGATCCCGTACTTGTAGCCGAACGACATGACCGTCACCCGGAGCCTGGGCTCGTCGGCGCCCGCGAACGCCTGCACGATCTTGTGCCGCAGGTCGTGCACGTTCAGGTCGCTCGTGTCGATCACCAGGTCGGCCTCGCCGCGTACTGCGCCGAGCCGTACCCGCTCCCGGGCGATGCCGTCCACGATGCGCTCGCCGGCCTGCAGCGGGTGCGGTCTGCGGACGCTGTCGAACCGCCGGACGAGCACGTCGTCGGCCGCCTCCAGGAAGAGCACCTTCGTACGCATCCCGCGCATGCGCAGCTCGCGCACCGCCTCCAGCAGGTCGGAGGTGAACGCTCGGCTGCGCACGTCCACCACGGCCGCGATGCGCGACACCCCACCCTGCGTGCGCGCGCCGAGGTCGGCCAGCGTGCCGATCAACGACGGCGGCAGGTTGTCGACGACGTACCAGTCCAGATCCTCCAGGTACTTCGCCGCCGTGCTGCGGCCCGCACCGGACATGCCGGTGACGACGACGATGTCTGGCGGCGGACCGCCAGGCTGTGCTTCCCCGCCGACCGCGGGTTCCTCACCCACCACCACTGCGCGTCCCGTTCCCCCCTGTGTTCGCCGTGCTGCCGGACGAGTCGAGCGCGGCGACCACCGTCTCCGCCGTGTGCCTCCCGATACCCGGCACCTGGGTCATCTCCTCGACCGTCGCCCGCTTCAACCGCTTGATCGAGCCGAAGTGGCGTAGCAGCGCCCGCCGCCGCGTCTCCCCCAACCCGGGAACGGTGTCCAGCACACTACGCGTCATTCCCTTTGATCGCCGCTGCCGGTGGAACGTGATCGCGAACCTGTGCGCCTCGTCGCGGACGCGTTGCAGCAAGTACAGGCCCTCGCTCGCACGGGGCAAGATCACGGGATCCGGTTGACTCGGCAGCCACACCTCCTCGAGCCGCTTCGCCAGCCCGCACACTGCGACGTCGTCGACCCCCAGCTCGTCGAGCGCGCGCTGCACCGCCGCGACCTGCGGAGCGCCGCCGTCGACGACGAACAGGTTCGGCGGGTACGCGAACTTCCGCGGCCGCCCGGTCTCCGGGTCGATCAGCGCCGGTGGTTCCGTACCGTCGGCCTCCACGACCGCGTCCAGCTCGCCCGTACGCTGCCGCTCCTCGAGCAGCCGGCGGAACCGGCGGGTGACGACCTCATGTATCGCCGCGACGTCGTTCTGGCCGGCGAAACCCTTGATCACGAATCGCCGGTACTCGCTCTTGCGCGCCACCCCGTCCTCGAAGACCACCATCGAGGCGACCACGTCGCTGCCCTGCAGGTTGGAGACGTCGATGCACTCGATCCGCAGCGGCGCCTCGGGAAGCTCCAGCGAGTCCTGGATCTCCTGCAGGGCCTGGCTGCGCGCGGTCAGATCGCTCGCTCGCCTGGTCTTGTGCAGGGCCAGCGCGTGCTTCGCGTTCCGGCCCACCGTCTCCAGCAGCGCGCGCTTGTCCCCGCGTTGCGGCACGCGCAGGTCGACCCGGCTGCTGCGCCGCTCGGCGAGCCACTCCCGCAGCGCGTCGACGTCGCCGGGAAGCTCGGGCACGAGGACCTCGCGGGGCACCTCGCCCTCGCCGTACGAGCGGGTGACGAACTGCTCCACCAGGTCGCCGGTCGTGACCTCCTCGACCTTGTCGACGACCCACCCGCGCTGGCCGCGCACGCGGCCGCCGCGCACGTAGAACACCTGCACGGCTGCCTCGAGCTCGTCCTCCGCGATCGCGACGACGTCACAGTCGGTGCCGTCGGCGAGCACGACCGCCTGCTTCTCCAACGCGCGGTTCAGGGTCGCGATGTCGTCGCGCAGGCGCGCGGCGCGCTCGTAGTCGAGCTCGCCGGATGCCGCGCGCATCTCGCGTTCCAGCCGGCGCAGGTACGGCGCCGTACGCCCCGACATGAACTCGCAGAAGTCGTCGACGATTGCGCGGTGCCGCTCCGCCGTCACCCGCTCGACGCAGGGCGCGGAGCACTTGTCGATGTACCCGAGCAGGCAGGGCCGCCCGATCTGGCGGGACCGCTTGAAGACCCCGCTCGTACACGTGCGTGCGGGGAAGACCCGCAGCAGCATGTCGAGCGTCTCGCGGATCGCCCACGCATGCGCGTACGGCCCGAAGTACCGCACGCCCTTGCGCTTCGGCCCCCGGTACACGAACAGCCGCGGATACTCCTCATTCAGCGTCACGGCCAGGTACGGGTAGCTCTTGTCGTCGGTGTACTTGACGTTGAACCGCGGGTCGTACGCCTTGATCCAGGAGTACTCGAGCTGGAGCGCCTCGACCTCGGTGTTGACGACCACCCAGTCGACGGACGCGGCGGTGTGCACCATCGTGTAGGTACGCGGGTGGAGTCCGGCGACGTCGGCGAAGTACTGGTTCAGGCGGGACCTGAGGCTCTTCGCCTTGCCCACGTACACCACGCGGCCGCGCACGTCACGGAACCGGTAGACACCAGGCGAGTCGGGCACGGACCCGGATGCCGGCCGGTAGGAGCCGGGGTCAGCCACGCCCCCACCCTAGTAGCCGCACTGCCGCACCCCGCCGCTCGCGCACCTGCCGCCCACTCGGGTGATCATGAAAGGTCGTCGTAGTCATGACTACGAACATGTTTCATGATCACCACGGGGTTATCATCCGAGTACGGCGACGCTGGCGCCGAGCATCTCGCGCAGGAACTGGCCGGTGTAGCTGTCCGGCACCCCCGCCACCTGTTCCGGCGTGCCCTCGGCGACGAGGGTGCCGCCACCCGAGCCGCCCTCCGGGCCCAGGTCGATCACCCAGTCGGCGCTCTTGACCACGTCAAGGTTGTGCTCGATCACGACCACCGTGTTGCCGGCGTCGACCAGGCGCTGCAGCACGCCGAGGAGCTTGCGGATGTCCTCGAAGTGCAGGCCGGTGGTGGGCTCGTCGAGCACGTACACCGTGCGGCCGGTCGACCGGCGCTGCAGCTCCGACCCGAGCTTCACGCGCTGCGCCTCGCCGCCGGAGAGTGTCGGCGCCGGCTGGCCGAGCCGGATGTAGCCGAGGCCGACGTCGTCGAGCGTCTGCAGGTGCCGCGCGATCGCGTTCACCGGCCGGAAGAACTCCAGCGCCTCCTCCACGGGCATCTCCAACACCTCGGAGATCGTCTTGCCCTTGTAGTGCACCTCGAGCGTCTCGCGGTTGTAGCGGGCGCCGTGGCATACCTCGCACGGGACGTAGACGTCCGGCAGGAACTGCATCTCGATGCGCAGCGTGCCGTCGCCCGAGCACGCCTCGCAGCGCCCGCCCTTGACGTTGAAGGAGAACCGCCCGGGCAGGTAGCCGCGGACCTTGGCCTCGGGCGTGGCGGCGAACAGCTTGCGGATGTGGTCGAACACGCCGGTGTACGTCGCCGGGTTGGACCGCGGTGTACGGCCGATCGGGCTCTGGTCGACGTGGACGACCTTGTCGACCTGGTCGACCCCGGTGATCCGCTTGTGCCTGCCCGGCGGGGTCTTCGCGTTGTACATCTGCTTCGCCAGCGAGGTGTAGAGGATGTCGTTGACGAGCGTGGACTTGCCGGAGCCGGATACCCCGGTGACGACGATGAAGCAGCTGAGCGGGAACGCGACGTCGATGTTGTGCAGGTTGTGCTCACGCGCGCCGCGCACGACGAGCTGCCGCTTCGGCTGACGCGGCCGGCGGACCTCCGGGATGGCGATCTCCCTGTCGCCGCCCAGGTACGCGCCGGTGAGCGAGCCCTCGTGCCCGTACAGGCCCTTGACCTCACCCGCGTAGACGATCTGGCCGCCGTGCTCGCCCGCGCCCGGGCCGATGTCGACGATCCAGTCGGCGGTGCGGATGGTGTCCTCGTCGTGCTCCACGACGATCAGCGTGTTGCCGAGGTCGCGGAGCCGTACGAGGGTCTCCAGCAGCCGGTGGTTGTCGCGCTGGTGCAGGCCGATCGACGGCTCGTCGAGGACGTACAGCACGCCGACCAGCCCGGAACCGATCTGGGTGGCGAGCCGGATGCGTTGCGCCTCGCCGCCGGCGAGCGTCGCCGACGCCCGGTCGAGGGTGAGGTAGTGGAGGCCGACGTCGACCAGGAAACCGAGTCGCGCGTTGATCTCCTTGAGTACCCGCTCGGCGATCTGCTGTTCCCGGGACGAGAGCCGCAGCCCGCGCAGGAAGACCGCCGCGTCGCCGATCGCCAGCGCGGTGACGTCGGCGATCGACCTGCCCTCGATGGTGACCGCGAGGGTGACCGGCTTCAGCCGCGCACCGCCGCAGGAGGGGCACGGCACCTCGCGCATGTAGCCCTCGAACCGCTCCCTGCTGGTGTCGGTCTCCGCCTCCGCGTGCCGGCGCCTGATGTACGACAGGACGCCCTCGTATCGGGTGTAGTAGGCGCGCTCCCTGCCGTACCGGTTGTGGTAGCGAACGTGCACCTGGTCGCCGTAACCGTTGAGCACGGCCTTGCGCGCCTTGGCCGGCAGCCGGCGCCAGGCGGTGTTGGTGGAGAAGCCGATCGTGTCGGCCAGGGCGTCGAGCAGGCGGGTGAAATACTCGCTGACGTGCCCGCCGCTCCACGGGGCGATGGCGCCGTCGGCGATCGACTTGTCCGGGTCGGGGATGACGAGCTCGGGGTCGACGACGAGTTGCGTGCCCAGCCCGGTGCAGTCGGGGCAGGCACCGAACGGGCTGTTGAAGGAGAACGACCGCGGCTCCAGCTCGTCGAAGTCGAGGCCGTCGTACAGGCACGCCAGGTGCTCGGAGAACGTGCGCTCCCTGTTCTCGTCGTCGGCCGGCATGTCGACCATGTCGAGCGTCACCGTGCCGCCGGACAGCTCGAGCGCGGTCTCGATGGAGTCGGTCAACCGCCGCCGTGCCGACTTCTTCGCGCCGAGCCGGTCGACGACCACCTCGATGGTGTGCTTCTCGTACCGCTTGAGGGTCGGTGGCTGGTCGAGCGTGTGCGTGGTGCCGTCGACCCGCGCCCGGCTGTAGCCCTTGGTCTGCAGCTCGCGGAACAGCTCGCCGTACTCCCCCTTGCGCTCGCGCACGACGGGAGCCAGTACCTGGAACCGGGTGCCCTCCTCCAGCTCGAGCACGCGGTCGACGATCTGCTGGGGGGTCTGCCGGGCGATCGGCCGCCCGCAGACCGGGCAGTGCGGCTTGCCGATGCGCGCGTAGAGCAGGCGGAGGTAGTCGTAGACCTCGGTGATCGTGCCGACCGTGGACCGTGGGTTGCGCGAGGTGGACTTCTGGTCGATGGAGACCGCTGGCGAGAGCCCCTCGATGAAATCGACGTCCGGTTTGTCCAGCTGGCCGAGGAACTGCCGGGCGTACGCCGAGAGCGACTCGACGTACCGCCGCTGCCCCTCGGCGAAGATCGTGTCGAAGGCGAGGCTGGACTTCCCCGACCCGGACAGGCCGGTGAACGCGATCAGCGCATCTCGCGGCAGGTCGAGGGAGACGTCCTTGAGGTTGTGCTCTCGGGCGCCCCGGATGATGAGGCGATCACTCACGCGAACCGGCCTCCGGCAGGCAATCGATGGGCGGGCGGGTCTGAGAACGTGTTTGGAAAGGTCATGTCGAGGTCAACCCCTTGTGACCCGGGCATCAGCCAGCACCGAGATGTCCGACAACTCCGGTCAACCCCGTTCCACAAGGTCAGTTTCCAAACACGTTCCTACAGTCGGGCGCCCGGAGCGGCATGCCACTTCGGGCGCAGCCATGCTAACCGGGGGCACCGACAACGGCGTCCGCGTGCGGCGAGACGCCCTAGGCTGGACGCCGGCGGACAGGGAGGGAGGCTGCGGTGAGCGTCGATCTCGCCGTTGACGGCGGCCAGAGTGGTCTGCGTATCGCCGTCGCCTCGACGCCCGTGGGCACGCCGGTCGCGGCGCCCGGGTTCTCCTGGGGCGCCGGCATCGACCCCGTGGCCGTACAGGCCGACGCCGTGGTGTCAGCGTGGCAGCAACTGGGCTCGCCCGGCCCGGTGGGCACCATCGCCTGCGGCCTGTCCGGGGGCCCGTCACCCGGGGACGAGGCGCATCGGCTCGGCCGCGAAGTCGCCGAGCGCACCGGCGCACGCCGGGTGCTGGTCACCGGCGACGGCGTCACCACCCACGCGGGCGCGCTCGGCGGGGAGGCCGGCGTGGTGCTCGCGGCGGGCACCGGCGTGGTCTGCACGGCGATCGACGCGGCGGGGCTGTGGCTGCACGTCGACGCCTGGGGGTACCTGTTCGGCGACGCGGGCGGCGGCTCGTGGCTCGGCCAGCGGGGGCTGCGTGCGGCGATGGCCGCCTCCGAAGGACGCGCAGCGCCCACGGTACTGACCGGCATGGCCGCCACGCGGTTCGGTGAGCTGCGCGCGTTCGTACGGCGGGTGCTGGCCGCGCCCACCCTCGTCGCGGAGGTCGCCTCGTTCGCGCGCGACGTCCTGGCCGCGGCGGCGGACGGCGACGAGACCGCGGCCGCACTCTGCGCGCGGGCCGCAGACCAGCTCGCGGACACCGCGTGCGTGACCGTCCGCCGCGGCTTCCCCGGCGCGGGAGCGGGCGAGGTGCCGTTCACCTGGACGGGCAGCATCCTGCTCGCGACGGAGACCGTACGCACCCGGTTCCTGAAGCTGCTCGCGGAGCGTTGCCCCGAGGCCGGTCCGCGAGCGCCGCTCGGAGCCGGTATCGACGGCGCCGCCCTGCTCGCCACCACCACCGGAACCGCCCACCACGCGGTCACCACCGAGTACGCCGCTGCGCCCTGAAG
>JBOHBN010000112.1:0-1288 GCA_050698355.1 Streptosporangiales bacterium
TCCTGTCCCGCGGCGTTCGGAGGTGATCCGCGGGCGCCACCAGTGCGAATAGGGGTCAGCAACGGTCAAAGCGTGCTGCGTGTGCGCAGTTCACGTACCAACGGCGCGGGCCTGGATTCGTCTGGGGCCGGCAGGGAAGGAACGAGAATGCAGCAGAAGACGAGGAGGCTGGCGGCCTCCGCGCTCGCCGCGGTCGGGGTGGTGGGGCTGTCGCTGGGTGCGTCGGGGGTTGCCTCGGCCGCCTCGTGGGACCATTACCAGGCCACGTTGAACCCGCTGAACGGCCAGGACGCCTCCGGCAGCATCAGCGTGGGGTTGAGCGGCAACCAGGTCAAGGTGACCGAGGACACCTCGGGGCTGGCAGCGAAGTTCCAGGGCGGCCCGTTCCCGCACGCCCAGCACTTCCACATCAAGGGCCAGGGCCAGTGCCCTACGCCGTCCGCGGACAGCAACGGTGATGGTGTGGTCTCTACCCCTGAGGCGCAGGGCGACTACGGCAAGATCGGCGCGACGTTGACCACCAAGGGCGACACCAGCCCGAAGTCCGCGCTGGCGGTCAAGCGGGTCCCGGGCGGGTCGAGCTACCACTACCAGCGCACGTTCACCGTCTCCGACGCGGTCGCTAGCCAGATCAAGGCGGGCAACGCCGTCGTCGTGGTGCACGGTCTCGACCCGGCGACGATGGGCAAGAAGGCGCAGAAGGAGAAGAGCCCGCTGGATAAGTCGCTGCCGTTGGCCGCGACCGCGCCGGCGCTGTGCGGGCCGCTGTCGGCCATGCCGGCTGGTGGTGCCGGCACCGGTGGTGGTTCCACCGCCGGTGTGGAGAACGGCGCCGAGTTCGGTCTTGGTGGCGCGGCCCTCGCCGCCGCGGTCGCGGTTGCCGGGGTCGGGTACCGCCGGCGCCGCACCCAGTGAGGACCCGGGGTGAGTGACCCCGAGGGTAGGCAACCAGAGCCTCCCGCGCACGGTGGCCGTCGCCGCGTTCTCGTGGCGGCGGCCACCGCCGTGTTCGCCCTGGCCGGCGTCGGGCTCATCGGGTCCGCGGCGCTGGGCCAACAGTCCCCGCCGCAACCCGCGCACACCGCCGCAGGGTCCGGACCGGGCTCGGCACCATCGAGTACCACAGCAACGCCGCACCAGCAGTCGTCGACCAGCACCACGACACCGAGCCCGTACCTGCCCGCGTCGAAACCCACCCAGATCACCATCCCCGCCATCGGCGTGCACGCGAAGGTCATGACGCTGGGGCTGAAGAAAGACGGCAGCATCCAGGTCCCGCCCTTTCAGC
>JBOHBN010000113.1:0-7231 GCA_050698355.1 Streptosporangiales bacterium
GGCATCGAATACGCGAAGGGGATGGAGGAGTGATGGGCATCGAGCGGGTCGAGTACCCGAACTACCACCGGTACAAGATCGACGGTCGGTGGGCGATCGGCGTCACCACGGCGCTCAAGGGCGTGCCGAAGGACGCGTTGAAGTACTGGTCGGCGAGAGTCGTCGCGGAGTACGTGGTCGAGAACATCCACGAGGTGAAGCGGATGCTCGACTCGGGTGGTCCGCGGCCGACCGCGAACTTCCTCAAGGAGTTGCCGAACCAGAAGAAGGACACGGCGGCCGTCCGGGGAACGGCGGTGCACGCGCTCGCCGAGAAGTACGTGCGCGGCGAAGAGATCGACGTTCCCGATGACGTGGAGCCCTACGTGCTTGGGTACGCGCAGTTCATCCGCGACTTCGGCCCGACCTCGGTCTACGAGGAGCTCACCGTCGCGAACCGCACGCACGGCTACGCCGGCACGCTGGACTCCATCCAGGACATCCCACAGTTCGGCCGGTGCCTCGTCGACTACAAGACCTCGAACTACGTGTTCGGCGAGTACGTCCTACAGGTCGCAGCCTACCGGCACGCCGAGGTCTACCTCGACGGCGAGGGCGAGCACTCGATGATCCCCGTCGACCGCGCGTTCATCCTGCACATCAAGCCGCACGACTACGAGCTCATCCCTGCCGACGCCGGGGACGTGGCCTTCGCGAGCTACCTCAAGGCACAGGCGAACTACGTCGCGAACGTGCAGTCGAAGAAGCTCGACAAGCTACTCGGCATCCCGGAGGTGGCGGCATGAGCGACATCGTCACCACCCTCGCCGCCGTCATGGCCGACGTGCGGTCCATCGGCAAGAAGGACTTCAACGACTTCCACAAGTTCAACTTCCGTGGCATCGACACCGTGCTCGACAAGGTCGCGCCAGCGTTGCGGGAACACGGGGTCGTCGTCACCCCGGAGATTCGGGATCTGCACTCCGACGACCTCACCGCGAAGGACGGCAAGCGCAAGCGTGGCGTCACCGTCACCGTGGCCTACACGTTCTACGGACCGGACGGCGACAGTCTCACTGCGGTGGTTCCCGGCGAGGCCAACGACACCGAGGACAAGGCATCGAGCAAGGCCATGTCGGTCGCGTTCCGGACCGCCCTGTTGCAAGCCCTGGCGATCCCGACGGGAGAACCTGACCCTCACGCCGGGCCGCCCGTGTCGACGAAGCTGGCGACGCTGCGCGCCGAGGCGAAGGAGCTCATGGCGTCGAAGGGCTGGGCGTTTCAGCAGATGGCCGACGACTACGCCGAATGGTCGCAGGGCGGCGAGATCGGCGCCGCGGACGAGGCGGAGATGGAGAAGTACGTCGCCCGGCTGCGTCCCACGAAGACCATGCGGAGGCAGCAATGAGTGAGCCGTACCAGTCCCTCTCGCCGGTCGACGTGGAGCGGAAGCTCCGTCACTGCGTCACCGAGATCAGCCAGGCGGAACAGCAACTCCGCCTGGCCCGCGACGAGGAGACGAACGCCGAGCTCGAGTATCAGTCGGTTCACCGTCGGGCGATGCTGTCCGAGGACTGCCCGAAGGTCCGCCGGGATGGTGCCACGGCGGCCGAGCGGGACGCGTGGGTCGGCGAGCAGTGCGCGACCACCTACACCGCCTACCGGGTGGCGCTGGCGAAACGCGAGGCAGCGGCGGACCACGTTCGAGCGACGCGCGACATCGCCGTGACGGTCCAGTCGCTCGGCGCGCTGGTGCGGCAGGCATACCAGATGGCAGGTACGTCATGAGGAAGACAGGACCGACCAGGGCGGTCGTCAAGCTCGTCATGGTCCGCTCGGGTGGCGGCTGTGAACGCTGTGGTGGTCGTGGCGATCAGATCCACCACCGGATCCCGCGGGGTATGGGCGGAAGCCGCCTGGCGGACATCAATGCCCCGTCGAACCTCCTGCACTTGTGCGAGCACTGTCACGGCGACATCGAGTCGCACCGGAGCGCGGGCTACGTCTACGGGTGGCTGGTGCACCGGTGGGACGTTCCGCTCTCGGTGCCGCTCAAGTTGCACCACGGCGCGTGGGTGTTCCTCGACGACCTCGGCAGATACGTGTCGGCCAACCCGGAAGGAGTGGCGGCATGAAGGTTATCGAGACGAGCTACGCGGGATGCCGGTTCCGCTCCCGGCTGGGTGTGGGCGCCGAGCTCTTGGGCGCGTGTCAGGCAGCCCGGTCGGCGCGCTTCGAGCACGGCGAGAGTGGCGCGCCGAAGAAGGGTGCCGCCTGATGCCCCGTATTCGTACGATAAAGCCGGGCTTCTTCCGGTCCGAGGACGTGTCGACGTTGCCATTGCGAGCACGTCTGACGTGGATCGGTCTCTGGACGCACTGTGACGACCAGGGCCGCACCAAGGACAATGCTCGGCTGATCAAGGGCGACATCTGGCCGTTGGACGACGTGTCGCTGCGAGACATCGAGGAGGACCTGGAGACGCTGTCCGCTCACGGGCGCATTGTGCGCTACGAAGTGGACGGGCGGTGCTATCTGGCGGTCACCAACTGGAGTGACCACCAGAGGATCCAGAAGCCCTCTCCGTCGAATATCCCGCCTCCCTCGGACCTGTCGTCAAGTGCGGGAACGGACCGTTCCGGTAGTGCTACCGGAACGGTCGTGGAGGACTCCGGTACCACTACCGGTGGGAAAGGAAAGGAAGGGAAAGGAAAGGAAGGGAGTTCCGCGCGCAAGCGCGCGACCAAGCTCCCCGAAGACTGGCAACCGACCGAGAGACACCACTCCTTCGCCTCCGAGCATCGGTTGAACGTGGATCGTGAGGTGTTTCGGTTCCGTAACCACGCCGAAGCGAACGATCGGAGGCAGGTGAGCTGGAACGCGGCGTTCTCGACGTGGCTGGACAAGGCCCGCGACTACCAGTCGAAACCCACTGGCAGTGAGGACTGGCGGAGGTTCGCCGAGCAATGAGCATCATCTACGACATCGCCGCCGAACGAGCACTCCTGGGCGCGGTCCTCGCCAATCCTGATATGGCCGGCCACGCGTTGCAGACGCTGGACAAGGACGCCTGGTGGTCGGGTAAGCACCGCGCTCTGGCGGCCGTCATCAGCGACATGCTCACCCGCGGTCAGCCAGTCGACCCGACGACCGTGCTGAGCCAGGTGCAGGCGAACGGGATGCTCTCGAAGCTCGACGGGTCGTTCATCCTCGACATCTACGGTGGCCATCACGTGCCCGCTCACGCCGCCGAGTACGCGGCGCGGCTGGCCGAGATCGCCGCTCAGCGTGGCCTCGGCGAGTCGCTGATGCGGGTGCAGCAGCAGATGGCTGACGACTGGGAACGCGGCGACGGCATCGACGTGAGCACGGCGGTCGGGCAGCTGCGGCAAGCCTGCGAGGAGGCCACGACGAGCGTGTCCCGGCAGGACTACCAGCCCACCTCGCTGGCGGACCTGCTGGCCGTGCAGGACTCCTACAACTGGCTCGTGCCGGGCCTGCTCGAGCGGGGCGAGCGGATCGTGCTCACCGGCGCGGAGGGCTCCGGCAAGTCGGTCCTGGTGAGCCAGTTCGCCGCAGCGCTGTGCGGCGGGTTGCACCCGTTCACGGCGGCGATGCTCGGCGAGGGCGACCGGTTCCTGCGGGTGCTGGTGGTCGACGCGGAGAACTCTGAGCAGCAGACTCGACGCCGCTACCGCCGGTTGGTGCGTGACGTGAACGTGGCGCGTCACGCGACCGGCTTGGGCGATGCCGACTGGAAGAACAACTTCTTCGTCGAGATCCGCCCGGAAGGGCTCGACCTCACGAAGGGCGGCGACCTGGCCTGGCTGGAACACGCCATGTCCGCCACGGCACCGGACCTGCTAGTACTCGGCCCGCTGTACCGCCTGCACGCCGGTGACCCGAACAACGAGCAGCTCGCCCGTGAGCTCGTCCACGCGATCGACTCAGTGCGGGTGCGGCACAACACGGCCGTCATCACCGAAGCGCACGCCGGCCACGCCACCGACGTGAACGGCGACCGCCGGATGCGCCCGTCCGGATCGTCGCTGTGGCTGCGCTGGCCCGAATACGGCTACGGCCTGCGCCGCTCAAAGGAACCACCGGAGCTGACCGCAGAGCAGCAGCGCACCAACCGGGAACGACCGATCAAGGTCGACGTGATGGCTTGGCGCGGTTCCCGCGAGGCCCGCTCCTGGCCAGCCACGTTGCAGCACGGCAGGACGTTCCCGTGGACCCCCGCCGATCCCGACTACTACGACCAATCCGAGCGAATCGAGGAGTTCTGATGACCCGTACCAACCTGGCCGCCAGATCCGCCGGCACCCGTTTCGAGCGGCTGATCGCCGACTACCTCGCCGCCCACGTTGACGACCGCATAGACCGCCGCGCCCGCAACGGCGCGAAGGACCGCGGCGACATCGGCGGCCTATGCACGGCACACGGCCGCATCGTCGTCGAATGCAAGGACACCACCCGTATCGAGCTCGCCAAGTGGGCAGTCGAGGCCGAGGCCGAGCGGGGCAACGATGACGCGCTCGTCGGCCTGGTCGCGCACAAACGCCACGGTGTGGCCGACCCCGGCAGGCAGTGGATCACCTGCACCGTCGTCGATCTGATCGCGCTGATCACCGGCGAGCGACCCGAGGACGTGGCATGACCCCGACCTGCTGCATCTCCTGGTGCGCCGCCGCCGGCCGCTACTCCGGCTACTGCCAACGCCACTTCGTCGCCTGGAAACAGGCCGGGCGGCCGTGGGGCTTCGCCCCACCCCTGCCGGTGTGCCGCGTCGAGGGCTGCGAGGGCAGACACTTCGCCCTCGGCTACTGCGTCAAGCACCACGGCCGGCTACGCGCCACCGGTGACCCGCTCGGCAAAGGGCCGCTGCCGCTGGGTGAATGCATCCGCCTGCGCCGCCTGGTCGGCCTCCCCGACGACGGCCCCACCGACGAACACCGGCGACGGTGGAACACGCAGGAGGCGTCATGAGCCAGTTCAACCAGCACGCCATCGGTAGCTGTGACCGCCGCTCGGAGCTCACCGCGGAGCAGATACGCCGCGCGCGGCTCACATTGGCCCGTGCGGCGGCTGACGCCGACGAGTTGGCCGAGTGGCTGGCCATGTTGGGCATCGGCCCGGAGAACGGCAACGAGGAGGCAGTGTGAGCCTGGCGTGGTTGTGCGACAAGCAGGGTTGCGACACCTGGCAGCGCCTACCCGACGAGTGCATCCCCCGCGGGTGGCTCGTCGTCGCCACCGGCGACGACGGCGACGAGCAGCACTTCTGCTCGATCGAATGCCTGCTGGTCCACCATGCCCAGTTCGAGCCCCTGGAGGAGATGTGAACAGCTGTGCGATCTGCTCGACGACCGACCGCATGATCCAGGCCGAGCCGGACGCCTACGCGTGCTGGCGCTGCTCGGAGCGGCTCATCCGGTGGCTGCGCGAAGTCGAGGCGTGCTTGCTCGCCATGACCGCAGTGCCGGTAGTCGGTGGCGACGACGGGCGGCGCACCGCGGTGTTCGAGTCCCGTTCGCCGGCCAACGACGACGTGATCTCCGCGACCGACATCCGCACCGGCATCGACCGCCATCAACCGCATCCGGGTGCCATGGCCGCGCTCACCTCGTGGTGTGCCCAGGTGGCTGATGAACGCGGTATGCGCGGCGCCCGTGAGGCCACACCGACGGCGCTGTGCGGCTACCTGCGCGGCCACAACCCGTGGATCATCGCGCAGCCGTGGGTCGACGAGTACCACGCCGAGCTGGCCGGTGTCCGCTCGCAGGTGCGGTCGCTGGCCGGGTTCGCCCCGGAACCGCCCTACGGCAAGTGCTGGGTGCTGTTCACCGACGGTGAGTGCGGCGGCCCGCTGTTCTGGACCGACGAGCGTGACGCGTTGCGGTGTGGCGACTGTGGGCGCATCTACACTGGGCATGAGCTCGTGCGGTGGCAGGTGGGGCAGCAGGAGGCGTCGTGAGGCTGACGGCACGCGAAGTGATCCGGGCGTTGACGCATCACGGTTTCCCGGTGCCGAGCACGGCGACGCTGCGGGACTGGCGGCGCCGCGGATATATCTCACCCGGCCGCGGGTACGACGCGGCCGAGGTCATCGCGTTGCAGCGGACGCGCATGACACGCCGCGCCGCGTAGTTGCCAAACACGAAGAGTTATGCCACGCTTTTGCCGGGAGAGTTGTCTCCACATCCGCCGGTCGGCACGTTCACACACGCGATTACTCGTCGTTCCCACGCGTGCCGACCGGCGTCCTACGATTTCACCAACTGCTGTGCCCGCTGGAACGACACGTCGAGCAGCGCCCCCACGTCGCGCAGCGGCAGGCCGTCGGCGTAGAGCTGTCGTGCCGATTCGCGGGCGAGCTTGGCGGCCTTGTGGTTGGCCTCGTCGGCGGTAGCGCGCAGACTGCGAGCCTCGTCGATCTGGTCTCCGACCAGGCCGAGGTCGGTGTGGATCGACACGGTGAACGAGTCGCTCTCGACTTCCTGGTCCAGAGAGATGATCGAGCGGGCCATACGCTCGACCTCGTCGAGGCGGCGTGCCTGGGTGAGCAGATCCAGCTCCGGTATCTGCACCATCCAGAAGCCTTCCTCGCGGTAGACATTCACGCGGTAGGTCATGACAGCCATCCTTTCCCGAACAGCGGGCAGCCGATCATCTGCTTGTAGATCTTGTTCGTGGTGGACGTGGTGAGCTGAGTGTGGCGAGGCACGTAGGTGCGGTGACGTTCACCGCAGGTGCAGCGCCAGGACTCGTGGTCGCCATCGTCGGAGACTTTGACGGCGCGCCCCTTGCGGGCGAGAGCTCGTACCACGTCGACCTTCTTTGCTGCCTTGACCATGAGAGTATGTCTAGCCGGGATTGAACGTCAAGTCAAGCCGGGATAGAAGATCCCTGCTCCCCAGCGGGAGGCCGTCATGTGGGAACGGCTGCAGCTACGGCTGCGACAGACCAACATCGCCATCGACAGTGCGCTCATGCGCAAGGACGAACGCGCCTTCGTGCTGCTCTGCCAGGAACGACGGCGCATCCACGCCCGCCTCACCGAGATCACGATGCGCGGCATCTGCGAGCCCGTCCCGTGAGTGCCAGCGACCGCTACTGGGCCGGGCTGTTCGGCGCCACCGTGGCCGCATTCCTCGCCGGCGAGGGCCACGCCTTCGCCACCCGCGACGAACACGGCACCCTGACCTACTGGAGCCACACGCGCATCACCCGCCATCCCGTCGGCCGCGCCG
>JBOHBN010000114.1:0-23619 GCA_050698355.1 Streptosporangiales bacterium
TGCAGTAGGGCCCGGAGAGGAACCGCGTGAGGTCCAGTACCCGGAAGCCGTCGAGCGGAAGGACCATGGGCATCATCCTGTATTGCGGGATACCTGTTCGTCATGCAGGATGGCGGCAGTTTAGAGTTGCCTGGTGGGGGTGTCAATGCCAGCGTCAACGGGCCCGGACCCGCCAGCGGAGCACGTCGAACCGCCCCGGCGGACCGGCGTGCAGGCCATCGACCGCGCCGTCCTGCTGTTGCGGTGCTTCACCGGCGAGCACACGGAGCTGGGCATCTCCCAGCTCGGCCAGCTCACCGGCCTGTCGACGAGCACCACCCACCGGCTACTCGTCGCCCTGCAGGCGGGTGGCCTGGTGCAGCAGGGCGACAACCGGCGGTACCGGCTCGGGCCGCTCGTCCTGCGACTGGCCCATGCCCTGCACTCGCGACTCGACCTGCGTACCGCCGCGCTCCCCACGATGCGACAGGTACGCGACGAGACCGGCGAGACCGTCGGCCTGCACGTCCTGCTACCCGACCTGACCCGCGCGGTCGTCGACCAGGTCGAGAGCATGCAGCCGTTGCGTCGCACGTACACCCAGCTCGGCGAGCCGATCCCGCTGAACCACGGAGCACCGGGCAAGGTGCTGCTCGCATACCTCTCGCAGGAGCAGGTCGAGGAGGCGCTCGCTCGACCGCTCACCGCGGCGACACCGACGACGCCGGTCGACGCCGAGGTGCTGCGCACCCAGCTCGCCGCCATCAGGGAGCGCGGCTACGCCCTGTCGTTCGCCGAGCGCGTGCCGGCGATCCACACCGCGGCGGCCGCCGTCCGCGACCACGGCGGCCATGCCACGGCCGCGCTCTCCATCACGGGCCCGGAGGCGCGGATGCCCGAGGAGCGGCTGCACGTGTTCGGACGGCGTGCCATCCGGGCGGCCGACCAGATCGCGGAGCTACTCGGCGAGTGATCACTTCGCCGGGCGGAACGCACAGCCGGCGAGGTGGTCGTCGACCAGTCCGGCGGCCTGCATGAGCGCGTAGGACGTGGTGGGCCCCACGAACCTGAACCCGAGGCCGCGCAGCCGCTTGGCGAGCGCGGTCGACTCCGGCGTGGTCGCGGGCACGTCCGCGGTCGTGCGCGGCGCCGCACGCGAACCGTCCGGCGCGTACGACCAGATCAGTGCGGCGAGCCCGTCTGGTACCGCAAGCGTGGCCCGGGCGTTCGCGATCGCCTCCTCGATCTTCGCCCGGTTGCGCACGATGCCCGCGTCGGCCAGCAACCGTTCGACGTCGCCTCGGCCGTACCCGGCGACCTTCGCCGGGTCGAAACCGGCGAACGCGGCGCGAAACGCGGTCCGCTTGCGCAAGATGGTGAGCCAGGACAGCCCGGACTGGAACGCCTCCAACGTCAGCCGCTCGTACAGGCCGGCGTCGTCGCGGATGGGGCGCCCCCACTCCGCGTCGTGGTAGGCCTCGTAGTCAGGAGCCGAGACCGCCCATGGGCACCGGGGCCGGCCGTCCGTACCGGGTACGGGGCCGGTCACTCGCCGCCCTCGTCGCGCTCTCCCCAGTCGGTCGACGGGGTGCGCTCGCGGTGACCTCGGGTGGGAGCGGCGCGGGCGAGTTCGCCCTCGAGCGCGTGGATGCGGCGGTCCCGCTCGCTCATCTCACCGGCAAGCCGGTCGAGCACCTCGTCGACGTCGCGCATCCGGTAGCCGCGGAACGCCAGCGGGAAGCGGAGCCGGTCCAGATCGCGCGGCTCCACCTGGCGGCCCGCCGGTAGCCGTACAGGCGGCCGGTCCGGCTCCTGCTCGCCGAGTGCACCGCCCCGCCCGGTCGCGACCACGGCGACCACCCCGAGCACCGCGGCCAGCACGAGAACGAGAACGACCACCACGATGGCATCGTGTCACGGGGCGGGCCGGTACCGGGCGCGACCCCGCCTGCCTGCGGAAACGCGGCGCGACTACTCGGCGGGTGCGAGGCGCAGCGCCACCGAGTTGATGCACAAGCGCTGGTCGGTGGGGGTCTCGTACCCCTCACCCTCGAAGACGTGCCCAAGGTGTGAGCCGCACCGCTGGCAACGCGCCTCGGTGCGCCGCTGCCCCAGTGAGTCGTCCGGTACGAGCTCGACAGCGTCGTTCTCCGTGGGCTGGTAGAAGGACGGCCAGCCGCAGTGCGACTCGAACTTCGTCTCGGAGGTGAACAGCTCGGCGCCGCACGCCCGGCACTCGTACACACCAACGGTCTTCTCGTCGACGTACTCGCCCGTGAACGGCCGCTCGGTGGCCGCCTCCCTGAGCACGCTGTACTCCTCCGGAGTCAGCTGACCGCGCCAGTCCTGCTCGCTCTTCTCGACCTGGTATGCCACGCCACCCACACTACGACGCTGGGCTACGAGCCGAGACGGCGCAGGAGGGCCGCGTTGAACGCCGGCAGGTCGGCGGGCGTGCGGGACGTGATCAGGCTGCCGTCCTCGACGACCTCCTCGTCCACCCAGTCCGCGCCCGCGTTGACCAGGTCGGTGCGGATGTTGCCGACCGAGGTGACCTTCCTGCCCTTCACCACGTCCGCCTCGGCGAGCACCCAGCCGGCGTGGCAGATCGCCGCGACCGGCTTGCCCGCGCCGACGGCGTCGCGTACGAGACCGACCAGCCGGTCCTGCGTACGCACGTGGTCGGGCGAGTACCCGCCGGGTATCACGACCGCGTCGAAGTCGGCGACGTTCGCCGCCTCCGGCCCCGCGTCGACGGTGTAGCTCTCCTTGCCCTTCTTGCCCGCGACCTTCTTTCCCTGCTCGAGCCCGAGCACGACGGCATCGTGCCCTGCACCGGTCACCGCGTCGTACGGCTCCCGGAACTCGGAGTCCTCGAAGTTGTCGTCGAGTAGAAATGCGATCTTTGCCATGCTTGCAGCCTTCCCGTTAGGCGTGACCTGCTAAACCGTTGCCGGCTCTCGCTCCATGAAGGCGAGCATCCGCCGCCAACCGTCCGTGCACTCGGCCACGTGGTCGCCATGCGTACGGTCGAAGAAACTGTGCGGCGCGCCCGGGTACGTGTGCGTCTCGTACGGCACGCCGGCACGGTCGAGGCCCTGCTCGAACGCGGCGACGTCGTCGGCGGGCACGGCCGGATCGGCGCCGCCGAACAGGCCGAGCACCGGCACCTGGGACCGTTCCACGGTGTCGAGCGGTGAGGTGACGCCCTGGAACCTGTCGGTGCGCATCACGCCGTAGAAGCCGACCACGCCGGCGTACCTGTCGTCCACCGCCTGACCGAACGACAGCGCGCCGCCGAGACAGAAGCCCACGGTGAACACCCGTGTCGCTCCCTGCTGGCGCAACCGATCGGCGGCGCTCGCCGCGTCAGCGGCGACCTGGGAGCTCTCGATCTGCTCGACGTGCGGCATGAACTCGAAGTCGGCGTCGCGGAGCTCGGTGCCGGCCGTACGGCCGAAGTAGTCGAAGGCGATCGCGCGGTGGCCCGCCGTGGCGAACCGCTCGGCCAGCCGGTCGTAGAAGCCGAACAGGCCACGTACGTCCGGGAAGATCACCACGCCGGTGTCGTCGGGAGCCTCCGGCGATGCGGTGTACGCGGCGAACGTCGCGCCGTCGGACGAGCTGAGCACGATCCGTTCACCGGTCGCCTGCTGGCGCGGCGTCTCCTCCGGAAGCTCGGGCGGGATCGCCTCGGGCGAGAAGCACATGTCACCACCTCCGCCACCCATCTTGCCCCGCCCACGCCGGGGCGTCGAAACTCAGCGCCAGTCGCCCACCGTGCCGTCGGTCAGCTCGCGCAGGATGTCCGCGTGGCCCGCGTGCCGGGCGGTCTCCTCGATCATGTGCACGTAGATCCAGCGCAGCGACAGCTGCCCGAGCGCGTGGTGCGGGACGGTGTCGTCAAGCGACCGGCCTGCGGCGATCTCGCGGGACCGCTCGCACGCCCGCTCGTAGTCGGCGACGACGCTCGCCACGGACTCATCTGGCTGCAGCTGGAACTCGACATCCTCGCTCGACGGCTCCCCAGGGAACTGGTCCTTCGGCACGCCCGCGAACCGCTGCTGGAACCAGGCAACCTCCACCCACCGCAGGTGCTTGACGAGGCCGCCCAGCGTCGTCATCGACGGCACGAGCCGGCGCCGCGCCTCGTCCTCGGTCACCCCGGCGACCTTGCGCACCACCTCGGCGCGGTACGCGTCGAGCATGCCCTCGAGCGTGGCACGCTCGCCCCGGCCAGAGAGCCGGTCGATCGGGTCCAGTTGCCAGTCGGTCACGTGACGCTCCTTCTCAGTCCGCTACGCCGTGCTCGCGCAGGATGTCGTTCAGCTGCAGCTTGTCGTGCGAGCCGCCCTCGGGCAACCGCTTGAGCACGAGCAGGCACGGCATGCCGAACTCGCCGCCCGGGAAGCTCCTCGTACGCGACGACGGCACGACGACCGACCACGCCGGCACCTCGCCGCGCGGCAGCTCGTCGCCGGTCTCCGCGTCGTACACGCGCGTCGTCTTGGTGAGCACGCAGCCCGCGCCCAGCTTGGCGCCCCGGCGTACGCGAGCGCCGTCCACGACGATGCACCGCGACCCGATGAACACCTCGTCCTCGACCACGACCGGGACCGCGTTCGGCGGCTCGAGCACGCCGCCGATACCGACGCCGCCCGCGAGGTGCACTCCGGCGCCGATCTGCGCGCACGACCCGACGGTCGCCCACGTGTCGACCATCGACCCCTCGCCGACGCACCCGCCGATGTTGACGAAGCACGGCATCAGCACGACACCCGGCGCGCAATACGAACCCCAGCGCACGACCGCGCCCGGCACCACGCGCACCCCGTCGAACCGTTCCTTCAACGGGATCCGGTCGTGGTAGCGGAAGTCGCCCGCCTGCGACTCGGTCATGCCGAGTACGCGGAAGGACAGCAGGATCGCCCGCTTGGCTCGCTCGTCGACGACGACCTCGTCGGTGCTCTCGTCGACGAACGCGATCCGCACCCGACCGGCGTCGAGCTGGTCGACCGCGTCGAGCACCGCCGTACGCACCTCGGTGTCGGCGGCGTCCAGCTCGGTACGGCGCTGCCACAGCTCGTCCAGCGCGGCGGGCAGCGGGCTCTCATACGTTCCAACGGAACTCATGCGGCTGACCCTACGGCCTAGCGCTCCACCGACTCCTCGAGCAGGCCCGTCATGCGCATCCGGTCCAGGACGGCGCGCTCGGAGCCGTCGAGGTACGCGCGCAGTTCGGCGGCCGCCTCGGCGCGCCGGCCGGACCGCAGCATCGTGCAGATCTCGGCGTCGCGCGGCAGCCACGGCCGGTGGAACGTCTCGTCGTCCCCGGCGTCGCCGAACGCCAAGCGGAGCCGCGCGACGATGTTGCGGAAGAACTCGTCGAGCAGCGGGCTGCCGAGCAGCGCCACGATGGTCTCGTGGAAGCCAAGACTGGCCGTGCCGACCTCCCGCCAGGCGCCGGCGCTCTCGGCCTGCTGCACGGCGTCGATCGCGTCTACCAGCGCGTCCAGGCCGGCCTGGTCGGCGAGCACGCTCTCCTCGGCGGCCTTGACCTCGAGCGTGCGGCGAGCGATGTAGATGTCGCGGACGTCGGCGGCGGTCAGGGTCTTGACCACGGTGCCGCGGTTGAAGACGACCTCGACGAGCCCATCGGCGGCGAGGAGCCGGAACGCCTCGCGCAGGGTCGTACGGGCGACCCCCAGCTCGCCAGCGGCGGCGACCTCCCGCAGCGGCTGCCCCGGCTCGAGGTCGCCCGCGATGATCCGGTCGCGCAGCTGGTCGGCCACCCGCACCGCGCTGCCGCGCGCATCGCTGGTCTTGTCGGACAAAACAACTCCCGTGGTGGGAAATGATCCCTTGACCCGCTCCGAGATTGTAGTACAAAATTCGGAAGTAGCACCGTTCAAGGAGGTCAATGGTGACCCTCGACACCCCGGTCGACATCCCTGTCGACACACCCGTCGCCGCACCCGTCACCGCGCCTGTCGCCGGGCAGGCGCCGGCTCCCGTGCCCGAGCCACCCGCGGAGTACGCCAGCCGCCTCGCCCGTGTACGCGAGCGCATGACACGGCAGTCGTTCGCGGCCCTGATCGTGACCGACCCGGCCAACCTGTACTACCTGTCCGGCTACAACGCCTGGTCCTTCTACATGCCGCAGTGCCTGGTCGTACCTGTCGACGGCGACCCGGTGCTCTTCGCCCGGGCGATGGACGCCGCCGGCGCCGGGTTCACCACGTGGTTGCCGCCCGCGCAGGTGGAGGGGTACCCCGAGGACCTCGTGCACCGCCCGGACACGCACCCGTTCTGTTGGATCGCGCGGCGCATCGCCGACCGCGGCCTGATCGCGACCGGTGAGCGGTGCGCGGTCGAGGCCGACTCCTCGTACTTCACCGTACGCGCCTACCAGGCGCTCGCCGCGGGACTGCCCGGCGTACGCGTTGCCGACAGCGCGGAACTGGTCAACTGGGTGCGCGTGGTGAAGTCGCCTTACGAGGTGGAGCAGATGCGGGTCGCCGGATCGATCGCCGAGCACGCCATGCAGGTCGCGCTCACCGGCGTGACGGCCAAGCGGCGGCAGTGCGACGTGGCCGCGGACATCCTCGCGGCACAGGCGCACGGCACCGCCGAGCACGGCGGCGACTACTCGGCCTGCTTGCCCTTCCTGCCCACCGGCGCCGGAGCCGGCACGCCGCACCTCACGTTCACCGACGAGCCGCTACGGCCGGGCGAGGCCACGACGATCGAGCTGGCCGGTGTGTACCGCAGGTACCACGCCCCGCTGGCGCGCACCGTGATGCTCGGTGAGCCGTCACGCCGGCTCACCGACACCGCCGCCGTGGTCGCCGAGGGCATGGCGGAGACGTTGGCCACCATGCGGCCCGGGCGTACGGCAGGCGACGTCCATGGGGCGTGGGAGCGGGTGATCAGCGCCCACGGCCTCTCCAAGGACTCCAGGATCGGGTACTCCATCGGCGTCGGCTACCCGCCGGACTGGGGTGAGCGCACGGTGAGCCTGCGCCGCGCTGAGCCGACCGTCCTCGAGGCGGGCATGTGCTTCCACGTCATCCTCGGCATGTGGATGGACGGGTGGGGCTACGAGCTGTCCGAGCCGGTCGTGATAGTCGGTGACGGGGTGGAGCGGCTCACCTCGTTGCCCTGGGAGCTGACGATCTTGCGGGAGGTTTTGTGACGGCTGAGACGAGCGGGCTGCGGCTGGCGGCCCGCGCCGAGACACTCGTCGGTTCGGTCATCGACTCGAGCACGTCGCTGCTCGCCGCGCAGAGCCACGACATCGTCTCGCTCGCGATGGGCAGCCCGGCGGCCGAGGCGATACCGGCCGACGTGTTCGCGAGCCTCGCCGCGTCCGAGCTGGGCGCCGTGGATGCGTACGACTACGCCGCCACCGAGGGCGACCCGCGCTTGCGTGCGGCGATCCTCGCCATGCTCGCCGGCACGGACCAGGAGACGACCGCGGACCGGCTGACGGTCACGAGCGGCGGCATGCAGGGCCTCGACCTCGCCTGCAAGCTGTTCGTCGACCCGGGCGACCTCGTGGTCATCGAGTCCCCGACGTACACCAATGGCAGTGCCACCGTGCTCGCGTACGGCGGCGAGGTGCTCGAGGCGCCGGTGGACGGGGACGGCCTCGTCGTCGATGCCCTCCCCGACCTCGTCGAGCGCGCGGGACGTCTGCCGAAGGCGATCTACACGGTCCCGACGTTCCAGAACCCGTCGGGCGTCACCATGTCCACGCCCCGGCGAGAGCTGCTCGTCGACCTCGCCCGCCGCTGGGGCGCGGTCATCATCGACGACGACCCGTACGGCATGCTGAGGTTCGGCGGCGACGCCAAGCCCTCGCTGCGCGCTGTGAGCGGCGGCGACCCGTGCGTTTTCTCCGTACGCACGTTCTCCAAGATCATCGCACCGGGCCTCCGGGTCGGCTGGGTCGACGCCGCGCCGGAGCTCGGCCAGCTGCTCATCAACGCCAAGCAGGCGATGGACACGTGCGCCAACCTGCCGGCGCAGCGGTTGGTCGCGCGGTTCCTTGAGGACGGGCACCTGGAGGCGCACCTGGAGCGGCTGCGCGAGGAGTACCGCAGCCGTAAGGTCGCCATGCAGCAGGCTCTGGTCGACGAGCTCGGCGACCTCGCGACCTGGACCAACCCGGACGGCGGCTTCTTCTGCTGGGTCACGCTCCCGGAAAGCATCGGCACCCAGCAGCTGTTCGAGGTGGCGCTGGCCGAGGGCGTCGCCTACATCCCCGGCCCGGCGTTCTCCCCATCGGGAGCGTTCCGCAACGCGCTGCGGCTGTGCTTCGCGTCCACCGGTCCCGACCGCACGCGGGAGGGTCTGCGCAGGCTGCGCCGTGCCATCGACACGGTGAACGCATGACCGCTGCGGAGCAAGCAGTACTCGACCTCATCACCGCGGGCGAGATCCGCGACCTCGCCGTCGATCTGGTCCGGGCGGGAGGGGAGAACCCGCCGGGCGGCGAGGGCGCCGCGGCGAAGGCGTTCGGCGCGGCGTGCGCGGCGCGCGGGCTGGACGTGCGTACGAGCGACGTCGAGCCGGACCGGCCGAACGTCGCCGCGACCCTTCCCGGCGGTGCAGGTCCAGGGCTGTTGTTGCTCGGGCACACCGACGTCGTTCCGGTCGGCGAGGGATGGAGCGTCCCGCCGTTCGACGGTGTCGTACGCGACGGTCGGCTGTACGGGCGCGGGTCGGCGGACATGCGCGGTGGCCTCGCGGCGGCCGTGGTGGCGATGTCCGCGCTGCGGCGGGCCGGGGTCGACCTCGCTGGGCCGGTCGAGCTCGCGGCGCTCGTCGACGAGGAGGATACCGGCAAGGGCATCCGCGCGTACCTCGCCGAGGCGGCGGGCAACGCCTTCTGTGTCGTGACCGAGCCGACCGAGCTGCGCACGGTCGTCGCGGCGCGGGGCGACTCGTACCTGGAGATCACCGTCACCGGCCAGGCCGCGCACTCCGGCAACCCGGCCGACGGCCGCAACGCGATCTACGGCGCGACGCGGGTCGTGGCGGAGATCGAGCGGTGGCACCAGGAACTCGCCACGCGCGCCCATCCCCTCGCCGGTGCGCCGACCTGGAGCGTCGGGCAGATCACCGGCGGCACCGGTACGTCCACCGTTCCCGCCGAGTGCGTCATCTCGGCCGACCGGCGGCTGCTGCCCGGCGAGACCGGCCGCGCGGTGCGCGACGCCGTCGACCGCGGCATCGACGCGCTCGGTCTCGGCGAGCGTGGCCTTTCGTACACGGTCGAGATGACGATGGAGATGCCGGGGTTCGAGACCGCGACCGATCAGCCGCTCGTGCAGGCAGCGGGCGGCGCGGTGCATGACGCCGGTGGCCCGGACGAGCCGGTCAGCGGCTGGACCGCTGCGTGTGACGGCGGTTTCGTCGCCCGGGACACCGGCGTACCGGTTGTCGTGCTCGGCGCGGGCTCGGCGACGACCCAGGCACACCGGCCGGACGAGTCGGTGGCGCTGGACGACCTGGTGGTCGCCGCCCGGACGTACGCCCTCTGCGCGCTGCGGTTGCTCGGCTAACTCACACCAAGATCCATCCCTTCCGGCCGCAGCGCGCAGGTTTCTACGCGTTGCGGCCATGCGGAACAGATCTTGACCCCGGCGTCTCCGTATCCTTGCGGTCGATCCATGAGGGGAGGACTCCTGAGACGCGTACGCGCTGGGCGCCGTGGAATGCTGGCGGCGGGCCTCGTACTCGCCCTGGTTGGCACGGCCGCGGCGTGCACCGGGTCGAGCAAGCAACCGCTGACGCCCGAGCACTGCACCGCGCAGACCGATGCGGGGGCGGTGGACCTCGACCCGGAGCAGGCGCGAATCGCGAGCACGATCCTGGCGGTCGGCATCCGCGAGGCCATGCCGCAGCGCGCCGTGACCATCGCGTACGCCGCCGCGTACCAGGAGTCGAAGCTGCACAACCTCGACTACGGCGACCGCGACTCGGTCGGCGTGTTCCAGCAGCGCCCCTCCCAGGGCTGGGGACCGCGACGCAGGCTCAAGGACCCGGCGTACGCGACGGCGCAGTTCTACGCCGCACTCGCGCATGTCGACGGGTACCAACAGATGCCGATCCACAAGGCGGCGCAGGCGGTACAGCGCAGCGCGTACGGCCCCGCGTACCAGCAGCACGAGCAGAAGGCGCGGGTGCTGTCGGACGCCCTGACCGGCCGGGCGGGCGTGTCGGCGTTCACCTGTCTACTGCGCCCGACGGCCGGCAGCGAGGTTGCCGACGTGCGGGCGGCCGTCGCGCACGACTGGGGCGTGCGCGCGGTGACCCGTGGGGCGGGCCGGGGCTTTCACGTACGGCTCGGCGACGGCGCGCCCGCGCGGCACACCCGCGCGATGGCGTTCTGGCTGGTGGCTCGCGCCGACGTGCTCAGCCTCGACCACGTACGGCTGCGGGATCGCAAGTGGCGGTCGGGCAACGATTCGACCGGCTGGGAGCATACGTTGGGCCGGGTGCCGCCGCACCGGGTCCACGCCCGGTTCCTCCCACCACCCTCACCCGACCAGCCGTAGCCTGGTTTGGGCTCAGGCCGTGAGACGAGCGCACGCAACATCGATGCGCTCGTCTGGGGCGGTGAGGGCGAGGCGTACGTGCCTGGCGCCGGAGGCGCCGTAGAACTCGCCCGGCGCCGCGAGGATGCCGCGCTTCGCGAGCCAGTCGACGGTGTCCCAGCAGCTCTCGTCGCGGCTCACCCACAGGTAAAGGCCGGCCTCGGAGTGGTCGACCCGGAAGCCGGCGGCGACCACCGCGTCCCAGAGCAGCGAGCGGCGCTTGGCGTACCGCTCCCGCTGTGCCTCGACGTGTGCGTCGTCGTCGAGCGCCGCGCGCATCGCCGCCTGCACCGGCGCGGGCACGAGCATCCCGGTGTGGCGGCGCAGGGCGAGCAGCTCACCGATCAGCTCGGGGTCGCCGGCCACGAAGCCCGCGCGGTATCCGGCGAGGTTGGAGCGCTTGGACAGCGAGTGCACGGCGAGCACGCCGGTGGGCGAGTCGCCCACGACGCTCTCGTGCAGCACCGACACGGGCTCGGCCTCCCAGCCGAACTCCGCGTAGCACTCGTCACACGCCAGCACCGCGCCGTGCTCGCGGCACCACGCGACGACCTTCGCCAGGTGCTCGGCGGGTAGCACCCGCCCGTGCGGGTTGCCGGGGGTGCTGAGCCACACCAGGCTGACCCGGCGCGGGCCGAGGGACAGCAGGCCGTCGGTAGCGACGACCTCCGCGCCGGTGACGCGTACGCCCGCGTCGTAGCTGGGGTAGGCGAGCTCCGGGATCGCCACGATGTCGCCGGGCCCGAGACCGAGCAGGGTCGGCAGCCAGGAGATCAGTTCCTTGGATCCGATCGTCGGGACGATCGCCGCCGGGTCCGCGCGCGTGACCCCGAGCCGTCTCTGGAGCCATCCGGCGGCCGACTCGCGCAGGGCCGCGGTGCCGGATGCCTGCGGGTAACCGCGCGCGTCCGCCGCCTCACCGAGCGCCTCGCGTACGACCGCTGGCACCGGGTCTATCGGGGCGCCGATGGACAGGTCGACGATGCCGCCCTCGTGGGCGGCCGCCGTCTGCTTGTACGCGGCGAGCTGGTCCCAGGGAAACGCCGGCAGCCGCGCCGACACCGGCTGGGGCAACGGCGTCGACGGGGCTTCTTCAGTCACTCGCCCTCGGCCTGCGGCGGCAGCGCCGCGACGACCGGGTGGTCGCGGTCGAGCTTGCCGACCTTCGACGCCCCGCCCGGCGAACCGAGCTCGTCGAAGAACTCGACGTTCACCTTGTAGTACTCCTGCCACTGGTCGGGCGTGTCGTCCTCGTAGTAGATCGCCTCGACCGGGCAGACCGGCTCACACGCACCGCAGTCCACGCACTCGTCCGGCTGGATGTAGAGCATCCGGTTGCCCTCGTAGATGCAATCCACGGGGCACTCGTCAACGCAACCACGGTCGAGCACGTCGACGCAGGGCTGCGCGATGATGTACGTCACTACGGGTCCCTTTCGCTACGTCCGACCACCCAAGACTAACGCCCAGCTCCGGAGAAGGACGCGATGCCCGCTGCTGTACGGATCACACGGCTCGACGTCGGCTACCGGGTTACGACCCGGCGACGTGTGGCGGGCGGCTCGGCCACCGACGTCGTCGGTGACCTGGTGCGTTGGGACGACGACGGCGTCCTCACCGTCCGCGACCGCGACGACACGGAGCACCACGTGGCAGCCGCGGACCTGATCGCCGCGCGCGTCGTGCACGCCCGCCCGGCCCCGCGCCGCGTAGCCGAGCTCGAACGGGTTGCGGCACGCGGCTGGCCGGCCGTCGAGACCGGTACGGTCGGCGACTGGCTGCTGCGCGCAGCCGGCGGGTTCACCGGCCGCGCGAACTCCGCGCTCGCCGTCGGCGAGCCGGGCATACCGTTCGGCGATGCGGCCGAGCGCGTGCGCGGGTGGTACGCCGAGCGCGACCTGCCCGCCCGGGCGGCCGTCGTGCTGCCGTCCCCGGAGGACGACGGGTTCGCCGCGCTGGGCTGGGCTCCCGCACGGGCGGTGCTCGTGCAGACGGCGGACGTGCGCGGTGTGACCGACGCGTCGGATGTGACGGTCGAGCCGGAGCCCTCCCCAGAGTGGCTCGCGCGGTACACCGCGCGCGGCGAGGTCACAGAAGCGGGACGGCAGGTGCTCACCGGCGGCGGAACCGTTGGTTTCGCGCGGGTCGGTGACGGGCCGGTGGCCATCGGCCGGGGCGTTGTGGTGGACGGCTGGCTCGGCATCTCCGCGATCGAGGTCGACCCCGGGTACCGCCGTCGCGGGTACGCGCGCGCGGTGACCCGTGCGCTGCTGGCGTGGGGCGCCGGGCACGGCGCCGAGCGCGCGTACATCCAGGTCGACTCGGGCAACGCGCCGGCCCGCGCCCTCTACGCCGACCTCGGCTTCCGCACCCACCACCGCTACCGGTACCGCACCGCTCCTTGACCCTGTTGACAAGTCAGCGGACGGCGCGGGTGCGCGCCACCCGGATGCGGGCGACGCGGCGTCCTTCCACCGCGCTGATGACCAGGCTCGCGTCGTCCACGTCCACTCGCTCGTCCGGCTCGGGCAGGTGACCGAGCCGGGCCACGATGAAGCCTGCGACGGTCTCGTATGGACCGGACGGCAGCTCCACGCCGGACGCCTCGGCGAACTCGTCCAGCGACAGCAGCCCGTCGACCTCGAGGTCACCGCCGCGCAGCTGGACCGCACGCGCCTCGTCGGTGTCGTACTCGTCGCGGATCTCGCCGATCAGCTCCTCGACCAGGTCCTCGATGGTGACGATCCCCGCGGTGCCGCCGTACTCGTCGGCCACGATCGCCATCTGCCTCCCCAACCTGCGCAGCTCGGTCAACGAAGGCAGCACCCGCGCCGAGCCGGGGAACATGACGATGTCGCGTACGAACTCCCCGACCCGCGCCGAGTCGCGGTCGATGCCGGGGACGAGCAGGTCGCGCACGTGCACGAACCCGGCGATGTTGTCCGGCGAGCCGTGCGTCACCGGGTAGCGCGAGTGCGGCCGCTCGTGGAACAGCACGACCGCGTCCGACACCGAGGTGCTGGCGTCGACGAAGTCCACCGCCGGACGCGGCAGCATGACCTCGCGCAGCTGCCTGTCACCGGCGTCGAAGACCTGCAGGGCGATGCGGCGCTGCTCGGTTCCCAGTGCCCGGTGTCCGGCGACGAGGTCGCGCAGCTCCTCGTCGGTCATCTCCTCGCGACCCGCATGCGGGTCACCGCCCACCATTCGCACGACGACGTTCGTGGACTTCGACAGCAGCCAGATCACCGGCCGCGCGACCCTCGCGATCCGGTCCACGAGCGGGGCAAGCGCGAGCGCGAAGCCCTCCGGTCGCTGCAACGCGAGGCGCTTGGCCGCGAGCTCCCCCAGCACGATCGAGACGTACGAGATGACGATGGTCACGAGCACCAGCGCGACGGTGCTCGCGAGGCCGGCACCCAGGCCCCAATCCTGCAGCACGGGCGAGAACGCCGCCGCGATCGTCGCGCCGCCGACGGCCGCGGACAGGAAGCCCATCAGCGTCACGCCGATCTGCACGGCGGAAAGGAACCGGTTCGGGTCGGCGGCGAGAGCGGCCACGCGGGCGCCGCGCTTGCCGCGTACGGCCAGGGAACGCAGTTGGCTCTCGCGCAGCGACACGAGCGCGATCTCCGCCGCGGCGAAGACGCCGCCCGCGAGCACGAGCACCAGGACCAGGCCGGCGTCGGGCAGTACCCCCGTCATCGGCCCAGCGTACGGCCGCTCGCCGCTTCAGCCGGACAGGCCGCGGTAGCTGCCCTGGTAATGCAGCAACGGCTGCGCGGCACCCGGTGATGCAGAGGCGGCGAGCACGTCGCCGAGCACGATCGTGTGGTCGCCGCCGTCGTACACCACCCGCGTACGGCATTCCAGGACGCCGATCGCGCAGTCGAGCACGGCGGCGCCGGTGTGCGGGCCCGGTGCGTGCGGGATGCCGTCGAGCTGCCCCGCGAGCGGGCGGCCGCGATGCGCCAGCCGGCGGCTGACCCACTCGGCGTCCGCGCCCAGGATCGACACGGCCCAGTGGCCGGACGCCGCGACGGCGTCGTGGAACCGCGCGATGCGCTCGGCGCAGAAGAGGGCGAGCACGGGATCGAGGGAGACCGAGGTCAGCGAGTTCACCGTCATCGCGTGGTCGACGCCGTACGCCCGGGTGGTGACGACCGTGATCCCCGTGGCGAACCTTCCGACGGCCGCGCGGAACGCGTCACGGTTGACGGGCGCGGCAGTGGCGGCGCGGGGCTCGGGTGCGGTCGACACGTTTACCTACGGTAGCCGGATCTACTCCCGGTCGCGGTACGCGTGCCGCCACGGCGTCAGCACGATGCCGGCGACCGCGCCGACCGTACCGGCGAGCAGGTAGCCGTAGCCCAACCAGCTGGACAGCACGACGAAGTCGCCCTCGGGACGCTGCACGCTCAACACCATCGCGGTGAGCAGCCACGCGACGCCGGGCACCGCCGCGTACGGACGGGACCTGGTGCCGCGGCCGGCGAGCTGGGCGGCGAGCAGGTTGGCGACCGCCGCGCCGAGGACGCCGACCGGCACACCGGCGAGCCGCCACGGGTAGGAGAACGACTCCAGGACGCCGAGCACGATCCCGAGCGCGGCGAACACGACGATGAGGAGCACGCCGACGACTCGCGCTCCTCCACCAGCCGCTCTCACGGCACCAGTGCTCGCGTACCGGTCAAGCAACACCGGCGAACAGGTCGTCCTCGCGACCCTCGAAACCCGCCGGGCCGAGCGTCCCCTTGACCAGCCGGTAGTGCTCGACCGCCCAGATCTCCTGACCCAGCATGTTGGAGAGTGCGAAGAACGGCGCGTCCACGGAGATCTGCGTCGCGTGCGCGCGCATGGCGTCCAACTTCGAAGTGACGTGTTCGCCGCCGTGGACGGCCGTGGTCACCCACTCGTCGGGCACCACCATCGGCGGCAGCGGGCCGTCCGGGTCCATCTCGCCGAACGTGGTCGTGTCACCCGCCTCGCGCATCCGGCGGATGCCCTCGCGCATCCGCGACTCCGGCATCGCCGTCCAGTACACCTTCGGCACGTCCCACGCCTCCCCGAGGTCGGGCCGGTACGACGGGACGGCGGCGAGCAGCGTGGCGTACGTGGCGACGCGGTGCGCCTGCACGTGGTCGGGGTGCCCGTACCCGCCCCACGGGTCGTACGTGACGACGACCTGCGGGCGCAGCTCGCGCACCACCGGGACCAGGTCGTCGGCGGCGTCGCGCAGGTCGGTGGCCCAGAACGTGTCCTTGCGTACCTCCGGCGGCGCCATGGCGGTGCCGTCGTCGGCGTAGACCATGCCGCTGTCGCGGTACTTGCCCTCGCCGCCGAGCCAGCGGTGGTCGCGTACGCCGAGCGCGCGCATGGCCGCGGCCATCTCGCCGATGCGGTGCTTGCCGAGGCCGTCCTCCTGGTCGGAGGCGAGGTGCGCAAGCTCGGGAACGAGCACCTCGCCCTCCTCGCCGAGCGTGCAGGTGACCACCGTCACCGCGGCACCCTCGGCGGCGTACTTCGCCATGGTGGCGCCGGTGCCGATCGTCTCGTCGTCGGGGTGGGCGTGCACCAGCAGGATGCGCCGATCGCTCATGCTCGCGACCCTATCCCCGCAACCTGTCAGTACCTCGTCGACCTATAACTCGACCACGCACTGACAAGCAGCATGGGAGGATCGCCGGCGTGACCGAAGAGCCGAGCTACCCCAGGCATTCCGCCCGTACGCGACGGTTCTCCCTCGGTGCGCCGCGCGCGTTTTCGGTGTCCCCTGACGGCGCGCACGTGCTGTTCCTGCGCTCCCGCGGTGGCACCGACCCGGCGAACTGCCTGTGGTCACTGGACGTGGCCTCCGGAACCGAAACACTCGTCGCCGATCCCGCAGACCTGCTCGGTGGCGGCGAGGAGGACCTCCCGGCCGAGGAACGGGCTCGGCGCGAGCGCACCCGCGAGTCGTCGGGCGGCATCGTGTCGTACTCGGGAAGCGACGACCTGCGCACCGTCTCCTTCGCCCTCTCCGGGCAGGCGTACCTCGCGAGTACCGACGACGCGAAGCCACGCGCGCTCCCCACTGCCACCCCGGTGATCGACCCGCGCGTCGACCCGACCGGGCAGCGCGTCGCGTACGTCAGCGGTGGCGCGCTGCGCGTGGTCGACGGCGGGGACCGGCTGCTCGCGGCACCCGACGGGGACCACGTGACGTACGGCCTCGCGGAGTTCATCGCCGCCGAGGAGATGGACCGGACGAGGGGGTTCTGGTGGGCGCCCGACGGGCAGCGGCTGCTGGCCGCCCGGGTGGACGAGTCGGCGGTGCAGCTGTGGTACATCGGCGACCCCGCACATCCGGAACGCCCGCCGGTCGAGCACCGGTACCCCGCCGCGGGCACGACCAACGCCGACGTCCGGCTGTTCGTCCTCGGCCTTGACGGGTCGCGGGTCGAGGTCGAGTGGGACCGCGAGGCGTACGAGTACGTCACCTCTGCCAGCTGGAGCCCGCACGGGTTGCTCGTCGGTGTGCAGTCCCGCGACCAGCGCACGGTGCGGCTGCTGCGGGTCGACCCGGACACCGGCGCGACCACGGTCGAGCGCGAGGACACCGACCCCGACTGGGTGGAACTCGTCGGCGGCGTGCCTGCATGGTACGGCGACCAGCTCGTCTGGGCCGCCGACGTCGACGGCTGGCGCCGGCTCGTCGTGGGCGGTGCGGCGGTGACGCCGGACGGCATGCAGGTGCGCCGCGTACTCGTCGCGCACGACGGAGGCGTGCTGTTCGCCGCCTCGACCGAGCCGACCGAGGTGCACGTCTACGGGTACAGGTCCGGCGAGTCGCCCGCCCAGCTGTCGTCGGGCGCGGGCGTGCACAGCGGCACAGGCGCTGCCGACACCACGGTGCTCGTGTCGGCGTCCCTGGACGCGCACGGAGCACGCGTGACGGTCCACCGAAGCGGCGCGGAGCCGTACCCGATCGCGTCGTACGCCGAGGCGCCGCGACTGGTGCCCGATGTCAGGCTGCTGCACGCAGGGGAACGGGACCTGCGCACGGCCGTGCTGTTCCCCACCGGGTACGAGCCGGGGTCGGCGCGGCTGCCGGTGCTGCTCGACCCGTACGGGGGGCCGCACGCGCAGCGGGTGCTGCAGAGCCGCGGCGCGTTCTACGCCTCGCAGTGGTTCGCCGACCAGGGCTTCGCCGTCGTCGTGGCGGACGGGCGAGGGAGCCCCGGACGCGGGTACGCGTGGGAGCGGGCGGTACGCGGCGACCTCGCGACGCCGGTGCTGGAGGACCAGGTGGCCGCGCTGGAGGCGGCCGCGGAGGCGTACCCGGATCTGGACCTCGGGCGGGTCGGCATCCGCGGCTGGTCGTTCGGCGGCTACCTCGCCGCGCTCGCGGTGCTGCGCCGGCCCGATGTGTTCCACGCGGGCGTCGCGGGCGCGCCGGTCACCGACCACCGGCTCTACGACACGCACTACAAGGAGCGCTACCTCGGCCACCCGGACAAGGAGCCGGAGAACTTCCGCCGCTCCTCGATCATCGACGATGCGCCGAACCTCAGCCGGCCGCTGATGATCATCCACGGATTCGCGGACGACAACGTCGTCGTCGCGCACTCGCTGCGGCTGTCCTCGGCACTGCTCGCCGCCGGACGGCCGCACACCGTACTCCCGCTTTCCGGCATCACGCACATGCCGAACCAGGAGGACGTGGCGGAGAACCTGCTGCTCCTCCAGGTCGACTTCCTCCGCCACGCGTTGCAACCCGCGCCGCTTCCTGGTTGATCACGGTACCGTGATCAACCAGGACGTACCATGACGCACAGCACAAGGTAGGTCCTGGTCCGTCGTGGTAGGTACGGCACGGGCGGAAGACAAGCCGGGTATTGCGTTGCTCACGGCGTCACGAGTCGGCGTGCGCGCGCTCGTTCGAAAGCGCGTCGGATCCGCATGGCGGTGTAACGCGGGTAGTCCAGATCGGCCCACGTGACCCGGACGACCTCGAACCCCAGCTCGCGTAGCCGGTCCTCACGCCGCTTCTCCTGGAACGTTCGCTCCCCGGCGTCGTCACCGCTGTACTTCAACCTGCCGTCGAACTCCATGACCGTGTGTTCCTCCCGGAACAACCCGTCGACCCGCCCTACGAGTTGCCCGGTGCCGTCACGGATCTCCTGCTGCAGCTCCGGGATGGGCAGGTCCTCCTCATGGCACAGCACCCGGTTGCGTGACTCGCCCGGGCTCTCCGCGCGGCCGTCGGCGAAGGGAACGACCGCGCTCACGGTTCGCGCACCCGGCCAGGACCGTATCGACGCAAGCAGCTCGTGGAGTTCATCCTTGGTGGCCATGCCGAGATGCAGTGCGTTGTCGGCCACCACGACACCGACCTCGAACGACGAGAGGGCGGCGACCTCCACAACCGCCCGTCCGGGCGGCACGATGCGCAGCCCGTCATGGTGGCTGATACCCGACGCCGCAATCTCGCCAGCATGGTGCAGGACGTCGCCCTCGATGCGGCCAGCGCCTGTGTCGAGCCGCGTGACGTGGACGCGAGACAGGTCCAATCCCCAGGTCGGCAACCCGTAGACGACCGCTGCGGACGTATGACTCACCGCAACGTTAAGGCCGAGCGCGGTGACCACAGCGTGGACGAGCACTCGATGACGACCGACCGGGTCGAGTGACTCGTACGACTCACGAAGGGTGTAGGCGCCACGACGCAGCCGTATCCACACCCCCTTGCGGAGCATGTCTCGTACGTCGTCGTCAGAGTATCCGCAATCGGCTGCCTGGCTACGGGTGAAAGCACTGCCCTGTCGAGCAGCGATGATTGAAAGGCGTCTGTTCATTCCCCGATCGTGCAGCCGCAGCCAGCCCGTACCGGGGGGCAGCCGACAAGATGTGGATAGCGCCGAGCCAAAAGGCCGGCGGGTGTACTTGCCATGACGAACCAGGACTTACCTAGCGCTGGGCATCGTGGTAAGTCACGGTTGATCACGGTACCGTGATCAACCGGAAAAAGGTGCGCGGCGCTCAGTCGGCGTGGATGATCTCGAGTTCCTGGGCGAAATGGCAGGCGCTCGGGTGGGCGCTGCCGGGGCGCTCGACCAGGTCCGGGTGCTGCTCCGCGCAGATGTCCTCGGCCTTCCAGCAGCGGGTACGGAAACGGCACCCCGACGGCGGGTTCGCCGGGCTCGGCACGTCGCCCTCGAGCACGATCTCCTCCCGCTTGCCGCGCAAGGTGGGATCGGGCACGGGCACGGCGGACAGCAGCGCCTGGGTGTACGGGTGCGTCGGGCTCTGGTAGATCTCGTCCTCGGTACCGACCTCGGCCATGTGCCCCAGGTACATCACCGCGATCCGGTCGGAGATGTGCCGGACGACCGACAGGTCGTGCGCGATGAAGATGTACGACAGGTTGAACTCGTCCTGCAGCGACTCGAGCAGGTTCATCACCTGCGCCTGCACCGACACATCGAGCGCCGAGACCGGCTCGTCGCAGATGATGACCTCGGGACGCAGCGCCAGTCCCCGGGCGATGCCGATGCGCTGCCGCTGCCCGCCGGAGAACTGGTGCGGGTAACGGTTGATGTGGTCGGGGTTCAAACCGACCACATCGAGCAGCTCCTGCACCCGCTTGCGTCTGCTCGCCTTGGGCGCGACGTCCGGGTGGATCTCGAACGCCTCCCCGACGATATCGCCGACCGTCATGCGCGGGTTCAGCGACGTGTACGGGTCCTGGAAGATCATCTGGATCTGCCGGCGGACCCGGCGCAGCTCCTGGGGGCGCAACTTGGCGATGTCCTGGCCGTGGAACTCGATCGTGCCCGACGTCGGCCGCTCCAGCGCCATCAGCAGCTTCGCCACCGTCGACTTGCCGCAGCCGGACTCGCCCACGAGCCCGAGCGTCTCCCCCTCGTGCAGGTCGAACGAGATGCCGTCCACGGCCTGCACCCAGCCGATCGTCTTCTTGAACACGATCCCCTGGGTGATCGGGAAGTGCTTGACCAGGTCCTGCACGTGCAGGACGACATCACCGGTAGCCATCAGCGACCACCCCCTTCCCCCGTATGGTCTGCGACGACTTCCTCCCAGAAGTGGCAGGCGCTGCGCCGGCTCGCGCCGACCTCGAACAGCTCCGGCTCCTGCTCGCTGCAGATGTCCCGCGCACGCGGGCAACGCGGGTGGAACGCACACCCCGGAGGGACCGCCGCCAGGTTCGGCGGCGTGCCGGAGATCGGGGTGAGCTTCTCGCCCTTCTGGTCCAGGCGCGGGATGGACCGCAGCAGCCCCTCGGTGTACGGGTGCGCCGGCGCGCCGTACAGGTCGTACACCTCCGCGGTCTCCACGATCTTGCCCGCGTACATGACCACGATCCGGTCCGCGACGTCGGCGACCACGCCGAGGTCGTGGGTGATCAGGATCAGGCCCATGTTCGTCTCGCGCTGCAGGTCGGCGAGCAGCTTCATGATCTGCGCCTGTACGGTCACGTCGAGCGCCGTCGTCGGCTCGTCGGCGATCAGCACGTCCGGCTCGAGCGCCAGCGCCATCGCGACCATCACGCGCTGCCGCATGCCTCCGGAGAACTGGTGCGGGTAGTCGGCCACCCGGCTGCGGGCGGCCGGGATGCGTACCCGCTCCATCAGCTCGATCGCCTTCGTACGGGCCTCCGCCTTGGAGAGCCCGCGGTGCACCCGGAACATCTCGCCGATCTGGTCGCCGACGGTCATCACCGGGTTGAGCGCGGACAGCGCATCCTGGAAGATCATCGCGATGTTGTTGCCGCGCATCTTCCGCCGCTGCTCCTCAGGCAGCGTCAGTAGGTCGGTGCCGTTGAACCGGACCTCCCCGGACGTGATGTGGCCGGGCGGGCTGTCGATGAGGCCCATGACCGCCTGCGCGCTCACGCTCTTCCCCGAGCCCGACTCGCCGAGGATCGCGACCGCCTCGCCCGGGTTGACGTGATAGAAGACGCCGCTGTTCGCGTGCACGGTGTGGTCGTACATGCGGAACTCGACGTGCAGGTCAGTTACGGAGAGCAGCGGGACCTGTCCGTTGCCCGCGGCCCCTGACACGTCGGCTTCGGTTACGACCTGGCCGGCAGCCTCGCTCTCGTTCGTTCCTTGTGCCATATCCTCACCGCAGCTTCGGGTCGAACGCGTCGCGCACGGCGTCGCCGATCATGATAAACGCCAGCACGGTGACCGTCAGGAACGCCGCCGGATACACCATCAGGTGTGGGGCACTGATGAAGTACGTCCGCGCCTGGCTGAGCTGCACCCCCCACGATATCGACGGGAACTGCAGGCCGACGCCGAGGAACGTCAGCGCGGCCTCGGCTCCGATGATCACGCCGACGAGCAGCGTTGCCAACACCAGGACCGAGGCGATCGCGTTCGGCATGATGTGCCGGAACATGATCCGTGTGTCGGACGCCCCGAGCGAGCGGGCCGCTTGCACGTAGTCGGAGTTCTTCACGGAGAGCACCGCGCCGCGCATCACCCTGGTCTGGGTCGGCCAGACGAACAGTGCGATCGCTCCCGAGACGGTCCAGATGTTGTAGATGCCGAGCCTGGACAAGATCAGGATGCCGCCGAGAATCAGCGGGATCGCCATGAAGATCTCGGTGAGCCGTTGGATGATCGGGTCGACCCAACCGCCGTAGAAGCCAGATAACGTGCCGAGTATCACCGCGACCACCAGGGTCGCGGCGGTCACGAGCAACCCGATCGATATCGAGTTGCGCGCCCCGTAGATGACCTGCGCGTACATGTCACAGCCTTGGGCGTCGAAGCCGAACGGGTGGCCAGGCTGCGTGCCCTCCTTGGAGTGCTGCAGCAGGCAATTGGTCGGGTTGACGCTCGTCCACAGCTGCGGCACGACCGCCATGGAGAGGATCAGCAGCACCGCGATGCCGGCGATGATGAACACCGGGTTGCGCCGCAGGTCGCGCCACGCATCGCCGGTGAGGCTGCGCGGCTTTCCGCCGCCCTCGCCCGTGCCCGGCGTCTCGGCCTGCTCTTCCGGTGGCGCCTCGATGCTGCTCGGGAGCTGGCTAGTCATAGCGAATCCTTGGATCCAGCACGCCGTAGAGCAGGTCCACGACCAGGTTCACCAGGATGTAGATGAGCACCAGGCAGGTGATGATCCCGGTAGCCGTCGTGAACTCCTGGCGGCTGATCGACTGGAACACCTCGTTGCCGATTCCGGGCAGGTTGAAGATCCCCTCGGTAATGATCGCGCCGGTCATGTAGTTGCCGAGCGACAGACCCTCGAGCGTCACCACCGGGATCAGCGAGTTGCGCAGCGCGTGGCGCACGACGACCCGCCGCCGGCTGAGACCCTTGGACGTCGCCGTGCGCACGTAGTCCGAGCGCAGGTTCTCCACCAGGCTGGTACGGGTGAGCCGTGCTCCCTGGCCGAGCCCGAGCAACGCGAGTATCACGCCAGGCAGGATGTACGACGCCGGCCAGCCCTCGGCGATCCCTGCGACTGGAATCACGTCGATGCCCCATTTGGCGTGTAACACCGACGCGTTCGCGACCTGGGCGACGAGGGAGAGAACGAAGCTCGGCACCGCGATGAAGAACGTGGTCGCCATCAGCACGCCGTAGTCTGGCGCCCTGGCTCGTCGCAGCGCGGCCCAGACGCCGAGCACGAGGATGAAGACCAGCTCGATCACCCAGCCGGTGCCGGCAAGCTTGGCCGTGACCGGCCAACGCTCGGACAGGATGGAGCTGACCTGACGCTGGTTGAACGTCTCGCCGAAGTCACCGTGCGTGAGCCCACCGATGTAGAGCACGTACTGCTTCCACAGCGGCTCGTCGAGGTTGTAGTGCGCGCGCAACGCCTTGTACACCGACGGTGGTGGCGGCTTGTTGCCGAACAGTGCCTTGATCGGGTCACCGGGCATGAAGTGGAACATCGCGAAGATCAAGAAGGTGGTGCCGAAGAACACCGGGATGGCCTGCAGGAGCCGTCGCAGTGTGTAGCGACCCATCAAGACCTCCTGACGGAGCGGCTGCCGGGAGCGGTGGCGATCAACCCC
>JBOHBN010000115.1:0-1890 GCA_050698355.1 Streptosporangiales bacterium
GGGTTGGGTCGGGGGGTGGCGGGGCCGGCCGGTTTGATGCTGTGAGCTGTTTAGTCTGGCGTGTCGTTGATCGACATCGGGTGCCGCCGGGTGTATTACCTAGAAGTATGGCGAGCCTGGTGGCGAAGAAGCAGGGGCAGCGGACCTACTACTACCTGGTGGAGTCGGCTCGCGTCGGCGGTAAGCCGCGGATCGTCTCCCAGCGTTATCTCGGGTCGGCGGAGGAGGTCGCGGCGCGGCTCGGCGAGGCGGGGCCGGGTGAGCCGGAACGGACCCGTCACCTGGCGTTCGGTGACCTGGCCGCGGTGTGGGGGGTTCTGCGGCGGCTGGGCTATGCCGCCATCGTCGATGAGGTGGCGGGGCAGCGGCGGGCGGACGCGGCCGCGTCGGTGGGCACCTACCTGGCGTTGGCGTGCGCGTACCGGGTGGTGGCGCCGTGTTCGAAGCTGGCCTTCGCGGACTGGTGGGGCACCACGGCCGGGGACCGCCTGGCGCGGGTCCCTCGGGCAGCGTTGGACCACCGCCGGTTCTGGGACGCGATGGAGGCGCTGGATCAGGCGGCGCTGACCGAGGTGGAGCGGCGGCTGGCGGCCGCGATGGCGGTCGAGTTCGGTCTGGGCCTGGACGGGATGGCGCTGGACATGACGAACTTCGCCACCTACATCGACACCGGCAATGACAGGGCGCCGATCGCCCAGCGCGGCCACGCCAAGCAGAAACGGGTCGACCTGCGGCTGGTCGGGCTGGGTCTGGTGGTCACCCGCGACGACGGGATCCCGCTGGTGGGACACGCCTACCCCGGCAACCACAACGACGTGAGGGTGTTCCCCGACGTTATCGATGAGCTGGTCGCCCGCTACCGGGCGGTCGCCGCCGAGGACCGGGAGCTCACCGTCGTGTTCGACGCCGGGCAGAACTCCGCGGACAACTTCGCCTACCTCGCCGAGACCAGGTTGCAGTTCATCGGATCCCTGCCGCCCGCGGGCTACCCCGATCTGCTCGCCGTCCCGGCACGGCGGCTCGCCGCGATCGACGCCGAGCGGTACCCGGGCCTGACCGGCTACGAGACCCGCGCCGAGGCGCTCGGCGCCGAGCGGCGGGTGGTCCTTACCCACTCGGCGAACCTGCACGCCAAGCAGTCCCGCGGCTTCGATCAGACCATCGCCAAGGCCACCCGCAAGCTCGCCGAGCTGGCCGCCGTCCTGGAGGGCGGCCGGACACGCCGCGACCGCGCCGCCGTCGAAGCCCACATCGCGAAGATCACCCGGCCCCGCTGGCTGAACCGGGTCATCACCACCACCCTCACCGGGGACAAGCCCAGCCAGCTGCGGGTCTCCTGGACCGTCGACACCGCCGCCCGCGCCGAGCTGGAGGCAGAGCTGTTCGGCAAGCGGATCCTGGTCACCAGCCGCGACCAGTGGCCGGTGCCCGAGGTGGTCGCCGGCTACCGCTCCCAGTCCGACGCCGAAGCCGGGTTCCGCCAGCTCAAGGACCCCAAGATCGTCTCCTTCTCCCCCATGTGGCACTGGACCGACTCCAAGATCCGCGTCCACGTCTCCTACTGCGTCACCGCGCTCGCGGCCGCCCACCTCATGCGCCGCCAGGCCCGCCAGGCCGGGCTCGACCTGTCCGTCCGCGCGCTGCTCAGCGAGCTCGCCGGCATCCAGGAAACCGTGCTGCTCTACCCCTCAGGCCGCGGCCGGCCCCGCGCCCGCCGCATACTCACCGACATGAGCCCGACCCAGCAGCACCTATTCGAGCTGTTCGACCTCGACCGGCACGCCCCACTGCGATGACCGACATGGGTAATACAACCGGCAGCCCGCGAAACCCCGTCTGAACAGGGAAAACACCAGTCAAGATCACGCTAAGGGGGAAAGTACCGCTAGG
>JBOHBN010000116.1:0-7618 GCA_050698355.1 Streptosporangiales bacterium
CCTGTACGACTTGCCCCTCGCGAAGCCCCAATCGATCGACGGCGCTGCTCTCCGGCCCATCCGCGTGCGCCGCGGTCGCGCTCACTGGTGCATCCTCCCCACGCTTAGTAACGATAGTGCCGTAGTCCACTGGAAGTACCCGGCCGCGCGCAAGTAGAACCCGCGGGGGATGGTCATTTGTTATCCGCGAAGATAGCTGAGGCACACGCGCCGTGACCGGTTGTCCACGTTGAGGTCGACGAGCGCCACGCTCTGCCAGGTGCCGAGCGCCAGCCGGCCACCGACGACGGGGACGCTCGCGTACGGGGGCAGGAGGGCCGGCATGACGTGCGACCGGCCGTGCCCCCGCGAGCCGTGCGCGTGCCGCCAGCGATAGTCGACGGGCAGCACGTCGCCCAGCACGTTCAGCAGGTCGTCGTCGCTGCTCGACCCCAGCTCCATCAGCGCCAGCCCGGCCGTGGCGTGCTGGACGAACACGTGCAGCAACCCCTCCTCGGCGTCCACCTGGTCGAGGAACTCCTCGCAGCGACCGGTCAGGTCGACCACCGCGTCGCTGCCGCCCGTTGTGACCTCGATGACATCGCTACGCATGGGCACCATCCTCGCCTGCGCTCGATCCCACACCGCCCCCGACTACCGGTTGGGGCCCTGAACCGTCGATGATGGGGGTAGGTACACGGTACGGAAACCAAATAGCAAAGAACGAGTCTGGCCGGTCAACGGTGCCCGGCGACCCCGGGCCCGACGGCTGCCAGGCATGCGAGCCGAGACGAGGAACCTAGGTGTCTGGCGGACGGGATCGTTTCCACATCATCAGCGACGGGCTGCCGAGTCAACTTCCGGACATCGACCCGGAGGAGACCGCGGAGTGGATGGAGTCGCTCGACTCCGTCATCGCGAACGGCGGCAAGGCGCGGGCACGGTACGTGATGCTGCGCCTGCTGGAACGGGCACGTGAGCGCCGGGTCGGCGTACCCGCCCTGCGCAGCACCGACTACATCAACACGATCCCGCCCGAGCGGGAGCCGTGGTTCCCAGGCGACGAGTACGTCGAGCGCCGGATCCGCGCCTACATCCGGTGGAACGCCGCCGTGCTCGTCTCCAGGGCGAACCGTCCCGACATCGGCGTCGGCGGTCACATCGCCACCTACGCGTCCGCGGCGAGCCTGTACGAGGTCGGCTTCAACCACTTCTTCCGCGGCAAGGCGCACGGGTCCGGCGACCACGTCTACTTCCAGGGCCACGCCTCCCCCGGCGTGTACGCGCGAGCGTACCTCGAGGGCCGGCTCTCCGAGCGGCAGCTCGACGGCTTCCGCCAGGAGAAGTCGACGCCCGGCGGCGGGCTGCCGTCCTACCCGCACCCGCGCCTGATGCCCGACTTCTGGGAGTTCCCGACCGTCACCATGGGCATCGGCGTGATCAACGCCGTCTACCAGGCCCGGTTCAACCGGTACATGCTCAACCGCGGCATCAAGGACACCTCCGACTCGCACGTATGGGCCTTCGTCGGCGACGGTGAGATGGACGAGCCGGAGTCGATGGCCGGACTGTCGCTCGCCGCCCGGGAGGAGCTCGACAACCTCACGTTCGTCGTCAACTGCAACCTGCAGCGGCTGGACGGCCCGGTACGCGGCAACGGCAAGATCATCCAGGAGCTCGAGTCGCTCTTCCGCGGCGCGGGCTGGCACGTCATCAAGGTGATCTGGGGTCGCGACTGGGACCCGCTGCTGGCCGCCGATGTCGACGGGGTGCTGGTCAACCAGATGAACACCACGCCGGACGGACAGTTCCAGACGTATGCGATCAGCGACGGCTCCTACATCCGCGACACCTTCTTCGGCAACGACCCGCGGCTGCGCAAGATGGTCGCGGATATGTCCGACGAGCAGCTGCAGCGGCTGTCGCGCGGCGGACACGACTACCGCAAGGTGTACGGGGCCTTCGAGTCGGCGAAGGAGCACGTCGGCCAGCCGACCGTGATCCTCGCGCAGACCATCAAGGGCTGGACGCTGGAGAGCTTCGAGGGCCGCATGGCCACGCACCAGATGAAGAAGCTCACCAAGGACGACCTGAAGAAGTTCCGTGACCGGCTGTACCTGCCGATCTCGGACAAGGCGCTCGAGGCCGACCTGCCGCCGTACTACCACCCCGGCAAGGACGACGACGAGATCCAGTACATGATGGAGCGCCGCCGCCAGCTCGGCGGGTTCCTGCCCGACCGGGTGAACAGGTCCAAGCCGGTCAAGCTGCCGGGCGACGAGGTGTACTCGTCGCTGAAGCAGGGGTCGGGCAAGCAGAAGGTCGCCACGACGATGGCGTTCGTACGCCTGCTCAAGGACCTCATCAAGACCGACGACCTGGGCAAGCGGTTCGTGCCGATCGCGCCCGACGAGTTCCGTACGTTCGGGATGGACTCGCTGTTCCCCTCGCAGAAGATCTACGCACCGCACGGTCAGAAGTACGAGCCGGCGGACAAGAGCATGCTGCTCTCCTACCGCGAGTCGCAGCAGGGCCAACTGCTGCACGAGGGCATCACCGAGGCCGGTGCGATGGGCTCGTTCATCGCCGCCGGCACGTCGTACGCGACGCAGGCGACGCCGATGATCCCGGTCTACATCTTCTACTCGATGTTCGGGTTCCAGCACACCGGCGACCAGATGTGGGCGGCCGGCGACTCCATGGCCCGCGGCTTCCTTCTGGGCGCCACGGCAGGGCGCACCACGCTGACCGGTGAGGGGCTGCAGCACGCGGACGGGCAGTCGCCGCTGCTCGCGTCGACGAACCCCGCGTGCGTGCACTACGACCCGGCGTGGGCGTACGAGTTGTCGTACATCGTCCAGGACGGCCTGCGCCGCATGTACGGGTCGTCCGACGAGCACCCGCAGGGTGAGGACATCTTCTACTACCTCATCGTCTACAACGAGCCGATGGAGCAGCCGGCGGAGCCGGAGGGGCTCGACGTGGCCGGGCTGCTGCGCGGGCTGTACCGCTATCGTGTTGCGCCGGAGGGCGCGAGCGACCGCCCGGCGGCGCAGATCCTGACCTCCGGGGTCTCGATGCCCGCGGCGCTGCACGCGCAGGAGCTGCTCGCCCAGCAGTGGGGCGTCGCGGCGGACGTGTGGTCGGCCACCTCGTGGAACGAGCTGCGCCGCGAGGCGCTCGACTGCGACGAGTGGAACTACCTCAACCCGGACGCCGAGCACCGCGTGCCGTATGTCACCAGGGCGCTCGACCACACCTCCGGCCCGGCGGTCGCGGTGACCGACTTCGTGCACGGCGTACCGGACCAGATCGCCCAGTGGGTGCCCAACGACTGGATGTCGCTCGGCACCGACGGGTTCGGGTTCTCCGACACCCGCGGCGCGGCCCGGCGGTTCTTCCACGTCGACGCGGAGTCGGTCGTGGTCGCCGTGCTCACGCAGCTGGCGCAGCAGGGCCAGGTCAAGCACGAGGTCCTGCAACAGGCGATCGACATGTACCGGCTGCGCGAGGTCATCGCGGCCAACCCCGGCGAGACCGCCAGCGACGAAGGGTAACGCTCGAACACTTTGTCAGTACCTCGTCGAGCGATAGGTCAACGAGGTACTGACAACTGAGCGTGCCCCGGGCTGGTGCGCGCGATAGGGCTCCGGTTAAGGTCTGCGCACTCGGGGTTTGATTCCACAACCGGAATCGATGCCGACGAACCGCACGCTTGCCGCGCCGGGAGTGAGGCTGATCCATGCTGTGGAGGGGACGGCGCCGCTCGGTCACCGAGCTGACCGAGCATCCCAACCTGGAGGAGATCACCGGGATCGTCGGCCAGATCCCGCTGCTCGAGGTCGGCGACCTGTACCGCCTGGGTGACGCCTGGTTGAACACCAGCGAGCTCACCCACGCGAGGTCGCGAGCGCTGGGGCCCGACTGCCCACTCGTACTCGACGTCCTGCGTACGTTCGAGTCGATCACCACCTCGTTCACCACCGTGATCGCCGATGCCGAGCGGCCGCACATCGCGAGCGTCGGGCTCAAGGCGCTGCGCGACGCGGTCGCCGGCTCCTTCGCGCGGCCCGCGCTCACTCGCCGTGAGTACAAGGTGCTGCTGCGGCCGTGGCGCACGGCCTTCCCGCTCCCCCGCCTGGAGACCTACGGTCTCGGCACCATCGCCCCCTATTTTTAGCGGCGACCAGCCACCTACCGCACGACCCGCTCAAACCGGAAGCGTGGTCCCCGTGCCGACCGGCCAGCCGCGTGCGGACCGGTTCACCCGGCGAAGCGGGGTACCGCTTCGCCGCTCCGGCCCCCGGTTCGCCTGGTGAACCACCGACGTCAGTAACCGCAACGGGGGTTGCGCAACGATCGGCGAAAACCACTCGCGCCAGGCCCGTACGTTCGGTAACCATGCGGCATGGTCACGATCAGGCTGGAACGGCCGGACGAGCAGGACACCGTACGGCAGGTGGTGGGCCGCGCGTTCGGCCGGGAGCTCGAGATGTGCCTGCTCGACCGGCTGCGCCAGTCCCCCGGTTACCTGCCCGAGCTTTCCCTCGTGGCCGAGGAGGGCGGCGACCTCGTCGGACACGTGCTGCTGACGCGTGTACCCGTACTGTTGCCGGAACGGGGCGCGGCCGAGGTGATGATGCTCAGCCCGCTCGCCGTCCATCCCGAGGCGCAGGGGCGGGGTATCGGCCGCGCGCTGGTCGACGCCGCCGCCGATGCAGCCGAGGCACGGGGCGACGCGGTCATCCTGCTCGAGGGCGATCCCGCGTTCTATCGCAGGTTGGGGTTCGAGCCCGCGTCCGCGTACGGCATCGAACCTCCGTCGACGCGCATCCCCGAGCACGTCTTCCAGGCGAGGACGCTGTCCGCGTACGAACCGGGCATGCGTGGCGCGATGCTCTACCCGGCGGCGGTCTGGGAGCTCGGTGCGGTCGGTCCTCACGATTGAAATGGGACCGTCACCGAGCGGTGCAAGAATCTGACGGCAACGTACCTCGAGGCGGGAGGCCTGCCGTGACGAACGCTCCAGGTAGTCGCGGCGACGAGGCGACCGCCGCCGATGCCGGCGCCATCGAGCTGCAGCGCCACGGCTACACCCAGGAGCTCAAGCGCTCCCTCAGTTTCCGGGACCTGCTCACGTACGGCCTGGTGTTCATGGTGCCGATCGCGCCGTTCGGCATCTTCGGCAGCGTGTACGCAGGCTCGGGTGGCATGGTCGCGCTCGCATACATCATCGGTGCGATCGGGATGGCGTTCACCGCGGTGAGCTACGCGGAGATGGCCAAGGCGTTCCCTATGGCCGGGTCGGTCTACACCTACGCCGGTCGCGGGCTCACCCAGCCCGTGGGGTTCATCGCCGGCTGGCTGATCCTGCTGGACTACATCCTGGTGCCGGCGCTGCTCTACATCGTGTCCGGAGTGGCGATGGCAAGCCTCATCCCCGCCGTGCCGGTGTGGGCGTGGGTGGTGGGGTTCATCGTACTCAACACGGTGGTCAACTACTTCGGCATCGAGATGACCGCACGCATCACCAAGTACATGCTGATCGGGGAGCTCATCGTCCTCGCGATCTTCCTCGTCATCGGCGTGTGGGCGCTGGCGAACGGCGCCGGCCAGGGCTTCTCGTTCGACCCGATCTTCAACCCCGACACCTTCAGCGTCGGGCTCATCTTCGGGGCGGTCTCCATCGCAGTGCTGTCCTTCCTGGGCTTCGACGCAATCTCGACCCTCGCCGAGGAGAACCGCGAGGGCGCCCACAAGATCGGCCGGTCCATGGTGGCGGCGCTGGCACTCGCCGGGACGCTCTTCGTCGTACAGACGTGGGTCGCCGCGCTGCTGGTGCCCGACCCGCAGGCACTCCTCTCCGGCAGCGGGAACCTCGGCACCGCCTTCTACGACGCGGCCGGCGTGGCCGGTGGGCCGTTCCTTGCGACCCTCACCGCGGTCGCAACTGCGGTCGCCTGGGGCTTCGCCGACGCTCTGGTGGCCCAAGCGGCGACGAGCCGGGTCCTCTACGCGATGGCCCGGGACCGCCAGCTGCCCTCGTTCCTGCGGACGATCCACCCCAAGCACCGGGTGCCGACCAACGCGACCGTGCTGATCGCGGCGGTCTCGGTCGCAATCGGCGTCTACATGGCCAGTCGCGCCGACGGGATCGCGCTGCTTTCCACGATGGTGAACTTCGGCGCGCTCAGCGCGTTCATCCTGCTGCACGTCGCGGTCATCGGTCACTACGTGGTCAAGCACGGCAGCCGCTCACCGCGACACCTCGTCGTACCGGTGTGCGGGTTGCTCATCCTCGGGTACGTTCTGTGGTCGGCGAACATCGCGGCGCAGGTCACCGGCCTCAGCTGGCTCGCGATCGGCATCGTGGTGGCGATCGCGCTGCGGCTGGCCGGTCGTACGCTCGCGCTGGCGGGCGCGTCCGAGTCCGGTGGGTCGGAGGAGCCCGAGACGGGCGGTTCGAGGAGGCAGGATTGACCAGTCAGGCACGCGACACCGTAGGCGACCTCCAGGTCGTCTCGTACCGTCCCGACGCCGCCGAGTTCAGCTGGACGTTCGGCGGCGCAGCGCCCGTGGCCCGCGTTCGACCGGGCGACGTGGTCGAGGTGTGGACCGAGGACTGCTACGCCGGCAAGGTGCACGGCCCGGACGACCTGGTGTCCCAGGTCTGCGAGTTCCCCTTCCTCAACCCGCAGTCCGGCCCGTTCTACGTGGAGGGAGCGCGACCGGGCGACACCCTCGCGCTGCACTTCGTAAGCATCGAGCCGTCCCGCGACTACGCGTCGTCGACGACCGTGCCGCTGTTCGGGGCGCTGACCTCCACGCACGACACCGCCACCCTCCAGGATCCGTTGCCCGAGGTGGTGTGGATGTACGAGGTCGACCGGGCGCGGCGCACCGCCACGTACCGCCCCCGTGGCGGCGGGCCCGACGTCAGCCTGCCGCTCGACCCGATGCACGGCACCGTCGGCGTGGCGCCGGCTGCCATGGAGGCCCGGTCGGCGATCGTGCCGGGAGCGCACGGCGGCAACATGGACACGCCCGAGCTGCGCGCGGGCGTGACCGCGTACTTCGGCGTGAACGTCGAGGGCGCGCTCTTCTCGCTCGGCGACGGGCACTGCCGCCAGGGTGAGGGCGAGTCGTGCGGCACCGCGCTCGAGGCGGCCATGGACACCGCCGTCATCGTCGACCTCATCCCCGGCATCGCGACCCCGTGGCCGCGGATCGAGTCCGACACCCACATCATGACCGTGGGGTCGGCGAAACCGATGGAGGACGCGTTCCGGATCGCCCACCTCGATCTCGTCGACCACGTCGCCGCGCGCTGCAGTCTCGACCGGCTCGACGCCTACCAGCTGGTGTCGCAGCTCGCGCTCAGCCCCGTCGCCAATGCCTGCAACCCCGCGTACTCGGTCGTCGCGAAGATCGGCAAGCAGTATCTTCCGCAGGACAGCGACCCGTACGAGCACGTGCACGCGCGCCTGCGCGAGCAGGCGGTCGCGTACACGCCCTAGGTGGCTGGTGTGAATCGAGTGTCGTGTGGGGAGTTGGCCGCGGCCGGTAGCCGTCGGGTAGTCGGCATGTGCGGTCGGGTGGCTGGCGCATCGTGTCGGATGGCATTGGCCTGTGCTGCTGG
>JBOHBN010000117.1:0-7052 GCA_050698355.1 Streptosporangiales bacterium
TGGCACGTGTTCGCTCTCCTTTGCGCCCGGGTTTGCGCGTATCGACAGCCACTGCCGCGTCCCCCGACCGTACCTCCTCTCCGGCGGTCATCGAGGCTGACGCGCGGGAAATCGCACGTTCCGCGACTCGTCAACCGGCGAGACGGTGCGGGTACGGCACGGTCACTCCGTACTGGGCATCGTCCGCGTGCTGACGATCCTGTCAATAAGACCGTACTCCAGCGACGCCTCCGCCGTAAGGATCAAGTCGCGCTCGATGTCGCGGTGGACCTGCTCCATGTCCTTGTTGCTGTGCCGGGTGACCAGCTCCTCGAGCAGGGAGCGCATGCGCAGGATCTCCCGCGACTGGATCTCGATGTCCGCGGCCTGCCCCGCGCCCTGCTCGATGGCCGGCTGGTGCAGCAGGACCCGGGAGTTGGAGAGGGCGATCCTCTTGCCCTTGGCCCCGGCCGCGAGCAGCACGGCCGCAGCGGACGCTGCCTGGCCCATGCAGGTCGTCGCCACGTCCGGCCGCACGAACTGCATCGTGTCGTAGATGGCGGTCAGCGCCGTGAACGAGCCGCCGGGCGAGTTGATGTAGATCTGGATGTCCCGGTCGGGGTCCATCGACTCCAGCGTGAGCAGCTGCGCCATCACGTCGTTGGCGGACGCGTCGTCGATCTGCACGCCGAGGAAGATGATCCGGTCCTCGAACAGCTTGTTGTACGGGTTCATCTCCTTCACGCCGTACGATGTACGTTCGACGAACGTCGGGAGGACGTACCGGCTCTCGGCCGATGTGGTCAGGCGGTCGTCCGGCAGGTGCAGCCCGCTGGCCTGCGGGTCGGTCATGTCTCGCTCCTCCTAGGACTGGCCGTCGTTCGGCGGGAGCTGCTCGGCGCTCCCATAGACGTGGTCGACGAAGCCGTACTCCTTGGCTTCCTGCGCGGTGAACCACCGGTCACGGTCGGAATCGCGCTCGATCTGCTCGTACGACTTGCCGGTGCGCTCAGCGTTGATCTGTGCCATCTGGCGCTTGATATGCAGCATCTGCTCGGCCTGGATCGCGATGTCCGACGCGGTGCCACCGAACCCGCCGTGCGGCTGGTGCATCAGGATGGACGCGTGCGGCAGGGCGTAGCGCTTGCCCGCGGTGCCGGCGGTCAGCAGGAACTGCCCCATCGAGGCCGCCAGGCCGATCGCGTACGTCGCCACCGCATTCGGCACGAACTGCATCGTGTCATAGATCGCCATGCCGGAGTAGACGGAGCCGCCCGGGCTGTTGATGTAGAGCGAGATCTCCCGGTCGGGGTCCTCGGCAGCCAGCAGCAGCAGCTGGGCGCAGATCGCATTGGAGATCGCGTCGTCGACCTCCTGGCCGAGGAAGATGATCCGCTCGCGAAGCAGCCTCCGGTACACGTCGTCATCGAGCCCAACGGCCTGGCTCGGCGACGACGCGTGCGCCTGCGGGGCCGGTTTCACCAGGGTCGCGGGCTGGAACGTCGGCGCGGTCTGCTCGAGGAACACGGGCTCACCTGTTCGCGTCGGGAATCTGGTCGAACGATTGCGACCCTAACCCGCTCCGGCCGGCGACCAGCGCCCCACCGCGCCATGTTCGCTGTGGGCGCAGCCCCCTTGTGCATGAGCCGCCGCCGGCGGGCCGCAAGGTGCCCGCCACGCCTCCATGGAGGCCACGTGGTGCCATTGCGGCCCTCACTGGCCGGAAGTCGACTGGTCCTCTGGCTGCTCTGCGCCCGGCTCGCTCTGGTCCTGCTCAGCGGCCTCGCCGGTCTCGGTCTCGTCGGTCTCGACCTCGTCGGAGTCGGCCTCGCCAAGACCGAGGTCGACCGCCGCACCGGACTCGTCGGTGACCTCGGCCTGCTCGACGACCCGGGTGAGCGCCTTGTTGCGGCGTACCTCGTTCCACAGCTGCCCGACCTGACCGCTTTCCATCAGGTGGTTGGCGAACTGCTGCGGGTCGACACCCATCTGCATGGCCGTCTGCACCAGGTGGCTGTTGAGCTCCTCGTCCTCGACACCGAGGTCATCGGCGTCGGCGATCTCGTCGAGCAGCCACCCCGCCTTGAGCGACTTGAGGGAGCTGTCGCGGATCTCGGCGACGAAGTCCTCCTCGGTCTGCCCCTGGGCGGAGAGGTACATCTCCAGGCTGAGGCCGGAGCCCTGCAGCCGCTGGTCGAGGTCGGCGCGCCGGTTGTCGACCTCCTCGTCGAGCACCCCGTCGGGCACCGGGAAGTCGGTCTTGTCCAGCAGCGCGTCGAGCGCGCGCTGCCGCGCCTGTGTGGCCTGCTGCGTGGTGCGGTCGCCTCCCAGCCGATTACGGGTGTCGTCGCGCAGCTCCTGAATGGTGTCGTACTCGCTCGCGGTCTGCGCGAACTCGTCGTCCATCTCCGGCAGCTGCTTCTCCTTGACCGAGCCGACGGTGACGGTGACGTTCGCCTGCTGGCCCTCCCGCTCGCCGAGCAGCGAGCTCTCGAAGGACTTCGACTCCCCCTCGCTCATGCCGGAGAGCGCGGAGTCCAGGCCCTCGACGAGGTTGCTGCTGCCCACCTCGTAACTCATGCCGTTGACGCCCGCGTCCTCGAGCTCGACACCGCCCGACTCCGCGGTGAGGTCGATGGACGCGTAGTCGCCCTCCTGGACGGGCCGGTCGACGCCGCGGAGCACCGCGAACCGCTCGCGCAACGTGCTGAGCTGCTGGTCGACCTCTTCCTCGGTGACCTCGGCGGTGTCCACCGTCACCGGCAGGCCGGCGTAGTCGGGCACTTCGATGTCCGGCCGGGTGTCGACCTCGGCGGTGAAGGTCAGCGGCGCGTCGTCGGCGAACTCCTTGACGTCGAGCTCGGGCTGGCCGAGTGCCTTGACGTTCTCCTCGCGCAGGGCCTCGCCGTACGCCTTGGGGATGGCGTCCTGGATGGCCTCCTCCAGCACGACACCGCGCCCGAGCCGCCGGTCGATGACCGGCGGCGGCACCTTGCCGCGCCTGAACCCGGGAATCTGGATCTGCTGGGCGACCTTGCGATACGCCGCGTCGACGCTCGGCTTGAGCTCGTCGAACGGCACCTCAACGGTGAGCCGTACCCGCGTCGGGTTCAGCCTCTCGACGTCGGTCTTCACGGCGACAGCGCTCCTTGGTTACACGTGGAATGGGGTCTGGCGGCGATGGCAGCGTAACGGTCAGTCTAAGACCGCGGTCGCGTGCCTACGGCGACGGGACCGGGTGGGCGTCAGGAGGTGCGCAGCCGGTGCAGCAGCCAGTCGCACCAGTCGAGAGCCATCCGCTCGTACACGATGCCGCGGCGGAGCACGGCGTGGGAGGCGAAAGCCTCGTCGGCGGGGTCGTCGAGCCGGGCGCCGAAGCTCGCGCGCTGCTTGGTTTCGGCGTCCTCGTACACCGCGAGCTGCCGCGTGTGCACGTCTCGCTGCCCAGCGATCAGCGCGGTAGCCGCCTCCCGGTCGATCGCCCACAGAGACCAGACCTTGAGCATGAACCTGTCGCGGGGCTGCTCGAGCTGCATCGGCTCGGCCAGCCACTCCCGCAGGCAGGAGTAGCCCTCGGGAGTGATCTCGTACCGCTTGGTGTCACGCGGCCCGGGCCCGTCGATCACCTCGTAGCGGGCGAGCCCGGCGCCGGTGAGCCGCGCCAGCTCGGGGTAGATCTGGCTGTGCTTGGCCGTCCAGAAGAAGCCGATGGGCTCGGTCATCGACCTGGCGAGGCCGTACCCGGTCATCGACCGGCGCGCGAGCAGGCCGAGCAGGGCGTACCCGAGCGTCGTCATCACGCCGCTCCCCTCCCGGCCGCCCGGTGCGTGCGTCGGGGCGCCCGGATTCGAACCGGGGGCCTCTGGCACCCAAAGCCAGCGCGCTAACCAAGCTGCGCCACGCCCCGCCGGCCCGTACCAGCGCCGGACCGTGCCGATACGCTACCGCTCCGCGGCGCCGGTCGGCGCGTCCGCCCGCCTAATGGAACCTCTCGCCGCGAGCCAGCATGTCGACGAACTTCTCGATCCGGCGTCTGCGGGTCTCCGGGCGCTTCGCGTCCTGGACCCGGTAGTAGATCGCGTACTTGTTATGGCTGTTCAGCGTCGCGTAGAAATCCTTGGCCGCCTGGTTCCGGTCGAGCGCCGCGAGGAAGTCCGGGTGCATCCGCGCGTCCCGCTGCCCGTCGTACGCGCGGCCCCACCGGCCGTCGACCTCGGCCCGCTCCACCTCGGCCCGGCCGGAGGGCTGCATCAGGCCGTCGGCGTGCAGCCGCTCGGCGATCCGCCGGTTGCGCGTCGACCACGGGCTGCGGGCACGCCGCTTGGTGTAGCCCTGCAGGTAGAAGTCGTCGTCGAGCCGCCGGACCTGGCCGTCGATCCAGCCGAAGGCGATCGCCACCTCGAGCGCCTCGTCGTGTGTGACGGTCGTGACGCTCGAGCCCTTCTTCGCGCACTTCAGCCAGATACCGGCTGACCTGTCGTGGTGATCGAGTAGCCAGGCCCGGAACTCCTCCGGGCCCGGAAACGACTCGACCGTCCGCTGGTCTGCCATCACCCTCCTCCGGCGTTCAGTCGAGATCGTAGGAGAGTACGAGCTCGTACCCGTCCTCGCTGTGCCCGGCGATGCGCAGGTCGCCCTCGCCCCGCAGCCCCGCGAGCCCGCCGGTGCCCAAGCCGGGAACCACCTCGAGGTGCGCGGTTACCGACCCGGCGTCCTGGCTGCCGACGTGCCGCAGCACGCAGCTCCCGTCGTGGCCGCCGATCGAGCCTTCGAACCGCTCCAGGGCGAGCACGGGAGCGGCGTCCGCCTTGTATGCGATGAGGTAGGTGAGCGTGCTCGTACCCTCCATCTCGCCGCGGTAGGCGTAGCTCACCCGCGCAACGCTGAGGCCGCGCTTGGGGTAGTAGGCCGTGCCGGCCGTGGTGCCCTCGCCATCGATGTCGGCGTAGACGTCCTCGGTCCACGAGGCGACGGTGAACCTGGACTTCGCCTGCTGTGTGTAGGTCATGGTTGAACGGTATGGACGGCAGGCGCCGCGGGTCTTGAAGAAAGGCGACAGACCACCTGCGGACTACAGTGGTCGGGTGTCGATGCGCGTGCCGCCCGGCAAGCCCAACGCCATTCTGCGGCCAAAGGCAGCCGATCAGGCGATCCGCGTCGCCCGGCACCCACCGCGTCCAAGCCTCGAGCCGTACGTCGAGTACTTCTGGCTGGTGCGGTGGAACGTACCCGCGCCGTACCGGCAGCAGGTTGTCCCCCAACCACGCATCCATGCCGCTGCGGAACACCGGCGCCTGCTGGTGCACGGCATCAGCCGCGAGCCCTTCCACAGGACGCTGGATGGCATCGGGCACACGCTGGGCGCGGCGTTTCGGCCCGGCGGCCTCCGGCCGTTCCTGAACGCGAGCGTCGGCAGCATCGCCGGTACCGTGCAGCCGGCCGCGGACCTCCTCGACGCCGACGACCGGCCCGTCGCGGCGCGCATTCTCGACGGTGACGACGACGCGGACATGGTGCGAGCGTTCGAGGACTACCTCGATGGGCTGTGTCCCGAGCCCGACCCACGGGTGGACGACGTCGCCTCCTGGGTCGCCGCGGCCGAGTCCGACACCTCGTTGATGCGCGCCAGCGCCCTCGCCGACCTGGTCGGCGTCAGCCTCCGTACCCTGCAACGCCTCTTCACCGAGTACGTCGGCATCGGCCCGAAGTGGGTCATCCAGCGGTACCGGATTCTCGACGCGGTAGCGGCAGCTCACGAGGGAGCGGAGTTGGACCTCGCGGGCTTGGCGGGGCGGCTGGGGTTCAGCGACCAGGCGCATTTCACCCGGGTCTTCACCGACGTTGTCGGCACCCCGCCGGCTGCATACGCCCGCGATGCCCGAACGCGGTGAAACCGGTAGACTGGCGCGCGCACGGCAGCACGCGGGTGTAGCTCAATGGCCAGAGTCCCAGCCTTCCAAGCTGGTTATGCGGGTTCGATCCCCGTCACCCGCTCCATTTACCAGAGTCGTTGGCACACAACAGGTCCAGGTACTCGCCGATCTGTAGCCAGCACCAGGCAGGAGCCCGAGGGCAGCATTCGTGCCCTCCGCGTGCCCTTAAGCCTCGCCACCTCGCCGCCGGCGCCGGTCCTTTCTAGGCTCCGCACGGAGCTTCTCGTCGAGCGCCTGCGCGATGGTCGCGTCGCAGCGTCGGTGTAAATGAGGACGGGCGTAGGTTCCTCTCGAGACCAGCCAAGTCACGAGGAAGGACCTACGCCCGTGTCGAAGAGAGTAACGCCTAGCGAGCGGTTGCGCGCCGAGGTGGACGAGGTGTTCGCGGGTGGCGGGGATCTGGCCACCGCGGTCGAGCAGGTCGCCCGGATCGGGGCGCGGCTGCTGTTGCAGACCGCGATCGAGGCCGAGGCCACCGAGTTCCTGGGCCGGGAGCGCTACGCCCGCGCCACGACCAGCTCCGATGCCCGCGAGGGCAGCCGCAACGGCTACTGCCAGACCACGATCAAGACCACCACCGGGCCGGTGACCCTGTCTCGGCCGAAGCTGCGCGGCACCACCGAGGCGTTCGCCTCGCGGCTGCTCGGGGCCGGGGTGAGTAAGACCCACGCGTTGGAGAGCCTGGTCATCGCCGGGTTCGTCCGCGGGTTGTCGACCCGGGACGTGGAGGCCACCTTGGCCGAGGCCCTCGGCGAGGCGGCGACGGTGTCGCGCTCGACAGTGTCGCGGATCTGCGCCGAGATCTCCACCGAGATGGTCGCGTGGCAGCAGCGCCGCCTCGACGAGGTGGAGCTGGACTACCTGTTCTTGGATGCCAGCTTCTTCCGCTACCACGTCGGCGCCGCCGCCGAGCCGGTCCTCGCGGCGTGGGGGATCACCACCGAGGGCAAGCCGGTGTTCGTCGGGCTGGACACCTCCACCGGCGAGTCCACCGACGGCTGGTCGGGGTTCCTCACTGACCTCGGCCAGCGGGGACTGCGCGCCCCGCTGCTGGTCATCTCCGATGGCGCCGCCGGGCTGATCAGTGCGGTGGAGCAGACCATGCCTGCCGCGCTGCGGCAGCGGTGTCTGATCCACCGG
>JBOHBN010000118.1:0-14131 GCA_050698355.1 Streptosporangiales bacterium
ATCGGCCAGCGCTACCTCGCCGTGACCCAGGGCGTCGGCTCCGACCAGCTGCTCGACGAGGGCGCGACCATCCCCGCGTCGCACACCGCCCCGGCGCTCGACCTGGACGTCCTGCTCGGCGGCTTCAAGCCGCTGTTCCAGGCTCTCGACCCCAAGCAGGTCAACAAGCTCGCCACCGAGATCGTGCGGACGCTGCAGGGTGAGGCGGGCAGCGTGAACAGCCTGCTCGGTCACACCGCGTCGCTCACCAACCACCTGGCCGATCGAGATGCCGTCATCGGGCGACTGATCGACAACCTCAACGCCGTGCTCGGCAACCTCGACCGGCACGACAAACAGCTCAACGCCCTGCTCATCCAGCTCCAGCGCTTCGTCTCCGGTCTATCGTCCGACCGCAAGGCCATCGGGCGCTCCCTCGCCGGCATCGACGCGCTCGCGGACAGCACCGGTGGGCTGGTCAAGACCGCGCGGCCGCACGTCCACGACGACGTCAAGCAGCTGGGCAGGCTGGCGGGCACGCTGGACGAGAACAAGGGCACCATCGACAAAACGCTGAAGCGGCTGCCGAAACGTGCCAACAAGCTGGCGCGGACCGGGTCGTACGGTTCCTGGTTCAACTTCTTCATGTGCGACTTCGACGGCAAGATCACGCTGCCTACCGGCAAGACGATGACGCCGACCTTCCATTCGGAGGAAGCGAGGTGCAGCACATGATGCGGCCGTTCCGGGAGATGCGTCCGGTGCCGATCGGCCTGATCGGGATCGCGATCATCGCCTGCCTGCTGCTCGCGGCGTTCAACGTCGAGAAGCTTCCGGTGATCGGCGGCGGCACCGTGTACAAGGCGGCGTTCACCGAGGCCGGCGGGCTCAAGGAGGGCGACGAGGTCCGCGTCGCCGGCGTCAAGGTCGGCACGGTCGAGGGCATCTCGCTCGAGGGCAAGCACGTGCGGGTCGACTTCCGCGTCGACGACGAGCACACGTGGCTCGGTGACAAGACCGGCGCCGCGATCAAGGTGCGGACGTTGCTTGGCGAGAAGTACCTCGCGGTCATGCCGGCGGGCACCACGCCGCTCGACGAGGACACCGAAATCCCCACCTTCCGTACGGTCGCGCCGTACGACGTCATCGAGGCGTTCAGCGGCCTCACCAAGACCGTGCACAAGATCGACTCGAAGAAGCTGGCGAAGGCGTTCGACACGGTATCGACGACGTTTGCGAACACGCCGCGGGAGGTGAAGGAGTCGCTGCGCGGGTTGTCCCGGCTGTCGCGCACCGTGTCGAGCAGGAACGCGAAGCTGCGCACGTTGCTCAAGCACGCACGCGACGTCTCCAAGGTGCTGTCCGACCGCAACGGCGAGTTCACCAAGCTGTTCAAGGACGGCGACAAGCTGCTCAAGGAGGTCAAGGCCCGCCGCGCGATCATCCACCGGCTGTTGGTCAACACGATCTTCCTGTCGACCCAGCTGACCGCCCTGGTGGACGAGAACGAGAAGCAGATCAAGCCCGCCCTGAAGGACCTCGCGAGCGTGGTTGCGGTGCTGCAGAAGAACCAGAACAACCTGGACAAGGGCATCAAGTCGCTCGCCACGTTCGTGAAGCTGTTCGGCAACGTGGTCGGCACGGGACGCTGGTTCGACGCGTACATCCAGAACCTGGTGCCGCTGCCGCCGAGCGTCGACCTGCCGAAGACCCCCGTGTCCGGGGGCGGCTCGTGAGGCCGGCGCTGGTGCTGCGGGTGGGCGTGCTGATCCTGGTCGGCGCGCTCGTCGCCGGCGTCACGGGGATCGTGGTGTCACGGACGGCCAAGGTGCACGTGACGGCCTATTACAAGCGCACGGTCGGTTTGTACGAGGGTGCGGACGTGCGCGTGCTCGGCGTACAGGTCGGCGAGGTGACCGACGTCCATCCTGAGGGCGACCGGGTACGGGTGGAGCTCGATTACCCGCGCGACCGCAAGGTGCCCGCCGACGCGAAGGCCCTCATCGTCGCGCCGACCGTGGTGAGCGACAGGTACGTCCAGCTCGCGCCGGTGTACGACGGTGGGCCCGTGCTGCAGGACGGGGCGAGGATCCCGCTGTCGCGTACGGCGGTCCCCGTCGAGCTGGACGACATCTACGGCAACGTCGACAACCTCTCCAAGGCGCTCGGGCCGAAGGGCGCGAACCGGGGCGGCGCCCTCTCCCGGCTGCTCAAGGTCGGCGCGAAGAATTTGAGCGGCAACGGCGACAACGTCAAGGTCACCATCAAGGAGGCCTCCAAGGCGCTGAAGACGCTCAACGACGGCAGCGACGACCTGTTCGGCACCGTACGCAACCTCGCGAAGTTCACCTCGGCACTGAAGAAGAGCGACGCCGCGGTGGTCGCGTTCAACAAGGATCTCGCGGGTGTCTCCAAGCAACTCGACAACGAGAAGGAGGAGCTGGGTGCGGCCCTCGCGAACCTCGCGGTCGCGCTCGCGAAGGTCTCGAAGTTCGTCAAGGACAACAAGAAGTCGCTGAAGAAGAACGTCAAGGGACTCGCCGAGGTCACCGGCGTGCTCGTCAAGCAGAAGAAGGCGCTCGCGAGCTTCCTGCAGGACGCCCCCGTGGCGCTCTCCAACCTGCAGCTGTCGTACAACCCCAACTACGGGACGCTGGACAACAGGAACAACTTCCGCCAGCTCAACGACCCGGCGACCTACCTGTGCTCACTGCTGATCTCGCTGCACGTGCCGAAGAAGCAGTGCAACCTCGTACGGCAGGCGTTCCATCAGGTCGTGAAGAAGCTGCCGGTCCGCCAGACGCTCGCGCTGGACCCGACGCAGGAGACCGCCTCGGAACCCGTCAGCGGGCCGGACCCCACGCTCGCCGGGATCCTGGGGAAGCACCCATGAGGCACTTGGGCGTACGCGTGGTGGCGGCGGTGACCGCCCTCACGATGCTGCTCGGCGGGTGCAGCTACAAGAGCGTCTACGACCTACCGCTGCCCGGCGGCGCCGACACCGGCGACCACCCGATCACGTTCTCGGTCGAGTTCACCGACGTGCTCGACCTCGTACCCAGCTCCGCGGTGAAGGTCGGCGACGTCACCGTCGGCAAGATCGACCGGATCGAGCTCGTCGGATGGCACGCCAAGGTCTACTGCGAGGTGCAGGGCAAGGTGCACCTACCGGACAACGCGTTCGCCTCCGTACGCCAGACCAGCCTGCTCGGCGAGAAGTACGTGCAGCTGGAGGAACCGCACGGGCAGCAGTCGGTCGGCCGGCTCGGTGACGGCGACGTGATCCCGCTCGCGAACACCGGCCGCAGCGTCGAGGTCGAGGAGGTGCTCGCGGCGCTCGCGTCGCTGCTCAATGGCGGCGGCCTCCCGCAGCTGCGGGCGATCAACAAGGAGTTGAACGCCGCCCTGTCCGGCCGGGAGGACAAGGTCAAGGACGTCATCCACCAGCTCGACACCTTCGTCGGCGGGCTGGACGAGCAGAAGAAGGACATCGACAAGGCCCTCACCAACCTGAACAAGCTGTCCAACCGGCTCTCGAAGCAGAAGAAGACGATCAACCAGACGCTGCGGAAGATGACCCCGGCGCTCAAGGTGCTGTCCGACCAGCGCAAGGAGCTCGTCACCCTCCTGAAATCGCTCTCGAAGCTCGGCAAGGTCGCCAAGCGGGTCATCCACGAGTCCAAGGCCGACCTCATCGCCAACCTCAAGGCGCTGCGGCCGATCCTCACCAAGCTGGCGGAGGCGGGCACCGACCTGCCGAACGCGATCGGGATGCTGCTCACGTACCCGTTCCCGCCCAACGCCGCGGGTGCGGTGAAGGGCGACTACACCAACCTGCACCTCACCGTCGACCTCGATCTCGCGCAGATCCTGGAGGTCGTCGGCAAGGGCGGGCCGTCGAACGGCAAGTTGCCCACGCTCGACGACCTGACCAAGCTGTTGAAGCAGGACACCCGCGACGGGCGCGGCCCGAACGCCGGCGACCTGCTGCCCGACGGCGTCGTGCCGACACCAGGCGACTCGGGTGGCGACCAGGACACGGCCGGGTCGTCGCCGAGCCCGTCCGCCAGCAGCGGCTCCGGCGGTGGTGGCGGCTCCGGTGGTGGCCAGGGCAAGCAACACGGCGACCTGCCCGGCCTGCTGCTCGGGGGGCTGCTGTGATCGGCCGGACGGTGAAGATCCAGCTGATCGCCTTCCTGGTGATCACCTGCCTCGGCCTGTCGTACGTGAGCGCCAACTACGTCGGCCTCACCGACTATCTGCTGGACAAGCAGTACACGGTGAGCGTCGACCTGGCGAAGACCGGTGGCCTGTTCAAGAACGCCGAGGTGACCTACCGCGGCGTCACCGTGGGCCAGGTCGGGCGGATGAGGATCACCAGGACGGGCGTGCGCGTCGACCTGGAGCTCGACAAGGGAGTCATGGTTCCCGCCGACGCGACCGCGGTCGTCGCGGACCGTTCGGCCGTGGGCGAGCAGTACCTCGACCTGCAGCCGCACCGCCGGTCAGGTCCGTACCTGCACGACGGCAGCGTGATCCCGCGCAGCCGCACCCACCTGCCGGTGTCGTCGACGCAGCTCCTCGTGGACCTGGACCAGCTGGTGAACTCCGTGCCGAAGAAGGACCTCGTCACCGTCATCACCGAGCTGGACAAGGCGTTCTCCGGCACCGGGCCCGCGCTGCAGTCGCTGATCGACAACGGGAACGCGCTGACCAAGGCGGCGACCGCGAACCTCGACCCGACGACCGACCTGCTGGAGAACGGCAGGACGGTGCTCGACACCCAACTGGAAACCCAGGACGCGATCCGTACCTTCGCCAAGCACCTGGCCTCGCTCTCCGAGCAGCTGAAGACGAGCGACCCTGACCTGCGCAAGGTGCTGGAGAACGGCACGAGCGCGGCGCCGCAGGTGACCTCGCTGCTGCGGTCGCTCGACCCGTCGCTCGGGGTACTGCTCGGCAACCTGGTCACCGTCGGCGGCGTGCAGGCGGTGCGGCTGCCGGGGCTGCGCCAGATCCTGATCACGTACCCCGATGTGGTCGCCGGTGGGTTGACGGTGACCGCGGACGGCACCTCGCACGTCGGGCTCGTGGTCGACCTGGCGCCGGTGCCGTGCACCCGGGGATACGAGTCGACGGCGAAGCGCTATCCGCAGGAGACCGCGGACATCCCCGCCAACGACCATGCGTACTGCGCGGAGCCACCGTCCAGCACCACGGACGTGCGCGGCGTCCAGAACGCGCCGGGACCGACCGGCGAGGCGCCGACCGACCCCGGACCCTCGGGGGACTGGAGTGGCAGGTCGGCGTACGGCGGCGGGTACCGTTACGATGCCGCGACCGGCCGGGTCACCGGCCCGGGCGGCGGACCTGTGACGATGGGGTCCACCGGAGGGCATCGGCGCATGTTCGGTGACGACTCCTGGAAGATGCTGCTACTCGGCCCGCTGGGAAGGTGACCGCGATGCGCACATCGCGCAAACCCAGCGCCGGACGCGGTGGCACAACCACGCGCGACGCCGACGCCGGAGAGAAGCAGGGCTCGCGTACGCAGGCGGCCGCCGCCACACGGCGCGGCCGCGGCAAGCCGCGCACCGCGCCGCGGCGCGACGGGCGGCTGCCCCGGTGGGTGTTCTACGCGGCGATCGCAGTGGTCGTCGTCCTGGCCGCCGCGGCGGTCTTCTTCACGGGGCGGGTCGTCGCAACCCAGCACGCCGTCGATGCCCAGCAGACGCGGCGGCAGACCATCCTGCGCGCTGCCAGGCAGGGCGCGCTGAACTTCACCACGATCGGGTACAAGCACGTCGACCGTGACATCGGCCGGGTGATCGACGGCGCGGCGGGCGACTTCAAGCAGAGCTACAAGCGCAACCGCGACACCGTCGAGGAGACGGTGAAGAAGAATAAGTCCACCTCCAAGGGCGAGGTGCTCGGAGCCGGGCTGGTGTCGGTCGACCCCGACTCGGCGGTCGCGCTCGTGGTCGTCGACTCGCGGGTGACGAACGTGGCGTATAAGGAGCCGACCGTGCGGCACTACCGGATGCGGCTCACGATGGTGCACGACAAGAGCGGCCGGTGGCTGGTCTCCAACCTGGAGTTCGTGGCATGACAGGAAGGGGAGCGCGCATGACACGTGCCAACCGTTCCCTCGCTGCCCTGCGCGGGGCCGCCGGCCACGGCTGGGTGATGGTCGCGCTGCTGTCGGTCGCGCTGCTCACGCTGGCGGCGGGGGTCGTCGCGGTCGGCCTGCACTCGGCCACGATGACCAGCAGCGACGACCTCGCCGACGTACGCAAGGAAGCCGTTACCGCCGGCCGCGCGCACGCCAAGGTGATCTTGTCGTACGACTACCGGACGCTGCAGCGCGACTTCCGGAGGGGCCAGCAGGCGACGACCGGCGACTTCCGCACCGACTACCGGAAGACCACCGACAAGCTGGTCAAGAAGACTGCGAAGAAGTACCACACGGTCGTCACCGCCAAGGTCGTGGGCGCCTCGGTTGTGAACGCCGGCGAGGACAAGGTACGGCTGCTGCTCTACGTCGACCAGAACACCGTCAGCGACCTGAAGAAGAACGGCAGGCTCGACCAGAACCGCGTGCTCATGACGCTGAAGGACGTCAACGGCAAGTGGCTGGTCTCCAAGCTCGACTCGCTGTGACCCTGCCTGACGTGCCCTTCCCGGTTGAGCAACGAGGGTGCGCCCCTTGCCGGTTTGATCACGGTACAGTGATCAACCGGTACTTACCATGTTCTGCAGCACGTGGTAAATACCGGTTCGCCGTGGTAAGCGGCCGCGGGGCGCGGCGGCCCCGGCTACCCTCGCTCTTAAGCCGGTCGAACTCAGGGAACGAGGGGGCGGACCTCCCGCGCGACGAAGGGCGCGTAGTCGGCCAGCGCGGGGGCGTCGTCGCCAACGGCGAGCAGGGCGACGTGGGTGGCTCCCGCATCGGCGCACTCCGCCACGCGGCCGGCGACGTCGCTGGCGCCGAGGCGGCCCTCGACGGGCACGAACGCGACGATGTCTGCCGGCGGCTCACCCGAACGCCCGGCATCGGCACGTGCCGACCGAAGCTGGTTGGAGACGTTGCGCAGCTGCGCCGGTGTGGTGTCGCCGCCCAGGATCACGCCGTCGCCGAGCTCGCCGGCCAGCCGCACCGTCTTCTCCCGTGCGGCGCCGACGAGCAGCGGTGGCGGGGGAGTCGGTGGCCAGTCCAGCTGGACGTCGGTGAGCTGGACGTAGCGGCCCGACGTGGTCAGCTTCTGCCCGTGCAACAGGTCGCGTAGAGCGGTGGTGTACTCGCCGAGCAGCGTCATCGGCGACTGCACGCGCTCACCGACCTGCCCCATCCACTCCAGGATGCCGTGGCCGACCCCGGGCACCAGCCGCCCCGGGAACAGCCGCTCGAGCGTGGCGAGCTCCATCGCGGTCAACGCGACGTTGCGCAGCGGTACGGGCAGCAGGCCGATGCCAACCGCCAGCCGCTCGGTCCAGGCGAGTGCCGCGGCAGCTGCGGTGAGCGCGCCCTCCTTGAAACAGTCCTCCCACAGCCACAGCTGCTCGAGGCCCGCTCGGTCGGCCGCGCGGGCAACCGCTTGCAGCTCCTCGGGTGGCTGGTCCGGCGGGAAGATCACTCCTAGCGTCGTCATGCCGCCATCCTTGCCTGCGCCACCGACGGAGCAGCCGCCGGATGATCGCCGCCCCCTCGACCAGCGCCCTTGCCCCACATAACGTGGTCATTTGGGGGACGCCGCTCCTGGCCCACCGGCCGATGTCCCGTCGCACGGAGAGCTGCTACGCAGCGTAATCGTCGCAGCGTGGAGAGGGGGCTTCCGTACCGGGTGATCGCCTACACGGGGCGCGCCGAGCGGCCTGGGAGCTTGACGGGCTGGCAGACAGGAGAGATGCTGCCATGGAAGTGATAAGTGCATCCGCTGGCGCTCGACAACAGTGACCGTTACGGCTACACTGTTAGTTTGCGCTGCCCTCTGACGACCCCACCGCTCGGTTCGGGTCGTCCGGTGCGCGCTCAGTTCTCCGCGAGCCAGTGGAAGGATGCCTGTTGGCGACCACGCGCAACACGTCGACCACCAAGTCCACCGGGCCCCACCGCGTTTCCTTTGCTCGTTTGCGCGAGCCCCTCGAGATCCCCGACCTGCTCGACCTGCAGGTGGAGACGTTCGACTGGCTCGTCGGCAACGAGCGCTGGCAGCGCCGCGTGGAGGCCGCCAAGTCCGGAGCTGATCCGGGCGTCTCCACCCAGTCGGGCCTCGAGGAGGTCTTCGAGGAGATCAGCCCGATCGAGGACTTCTCCGGCGCCATGTCCCTGTCGTTCCGCGATCACCGCTTCGAGCCGCCGAAGTACTCGGTGGACGAGTGCAAAGACAAGGACATGACCTACTCCGCACCGATGTTCGTCACCGCGGAGTTCGTCAACAACACGACCGGCGAGATCAAGAGCCAGACGGTGTTCATGGGCGACTTCCCGCTCATGAGTCCGCACGGCACCTTCGTCATCAACGGCACCGAGCGAGTCGTGGTGTCGCAGCTCGTACGCTCGCCCGGCGTCTACTTCGAGAAGAGCGTCGACAAGGCCTCCGACCGTGACGTCTTCAGTGCCAAGGTCATCCCGTCCCGGGGCGCCTGGCTCGAGTTCGAGGTCGACAAGCGCGACCTGGTCGGCGTCCGCATCGACCGCAAGCGCAAGCAGAACGTCACGGTGCTGCTCAAGGCCATCGGCTGGGACGAGGCTCGCATCCTCGAGCGGTTCGGCGAGTACGAGTCGATCCGCAACACCCTGGAGAAGGACCACACCACCGGCCAGGAGGACGCCCTCCTCGACATCTACCGCAAGCTGCGGCCGGGTGAGCCGCCGACGCGGGAGTCCGCGCAGACGCTGCTGGAGAACCTCTACTTCAACCCGAAGCGCTACGACCTCGCCAAGGTCGGCCGCTACAAGCTGAACAAGAAGCTCGGCCTCAACCTCGACATGGGCCAGGGCACCCTCGCCGAGCACGACATCGTCGCGACGATCGACTACATCGTACGGCTGCACGCCGGCGAGATCGAGGCGCCGGTCGGCGGCGACGAGGTGACCATCGAGGTCGACGACATCGACCACTTCGGCAACCGGCGCCTGCGCACGGTCGGCGAGCTGATCCAGAACCAGGTACGGCTCGGGCTGTCCCGCATGGAGCGGGTCGTCCGCGAGCGGATGACGACCCAGGACGTCGAGGCGATCACGCCGCAGACGCTGATCAACATCCGCCCGGTCGTCGCCTCTATCAAGGAGTTCTTCGGCACGAGCCAGCTGTCGCAGTTCATGGACCAGAACAATCCGCTCGCCGGGCTGACGCACAAGCGTCGGCTGTCGGCGCTCGGTCCCGGCGGCCTGTCTCGCGACCGCGCGGCCATGGAGGTACGCGACGTCCACCCGTCGCACTACGGCCGGATGTGCCCGGTCGAGACGCCTGAGGGTCCGAACATCGGCCTCATCGGCTACCTGTCCACCTTCGGCCGGGTCAACGCGTTCGGCTTCCTCGAGACGCCGTACCGCAAGGTCGAGAACGGCCGGGTGACCGACGATGTGGCCTACCTGACCGCCGACGAGGAGGACCGCCACGTCAAGGCGCAGGCGAACGCCCCCCTCGACGACAAGGGCCGGTTCGTCGACGAGCGCGTGCTCGTCCGCCGCAAGGGCGGCGAGGTCGACGCCGTACGTGCCGACCAGGTCGACTACATGGACGTCTCGCCGCGGCAGATGGTGTCGATCGCGACGTCGATGATCCCGTTCCTGGAGCACGACGACACCAACCGTGCGTTGATGGGCGCGAACATGCAGCGCCAGGCGGTGCCGCTCGTTCGCACCGACGCTCCGCTCGTCGGCACCGGCGTGGAGTACCGCGCCGCGGTGGACGCCGGTGACGTGCTCGTCACCGAGCACGCCGGCACGGTCGAGGACGTCTCCGCCGACTCGATCACGGTCGCGGGCGACGACGGGCAGCGGCGTACGCACCGGCTCGCCAAGTTCCGCCGGTCCAACCAGGGCACCTGCATCAACCAGATCCCGCTCGTCAACGACGGCGACCGGGTGGAGGCCGGCCAGGTACTCGCAGACGGGCCGTCCACCGACAACGGTGAGCTGGCGCTGGGTCACAACCTGCTGGTGGCGTTCATGTCCTGGGAGGGGCACAACTACGAGGACGCCATCGTGCTGAGCCAGCGGCTGGTGCAGGACGACGTCATGTCCTCGATCCACATCGAGGAGCACGAGGTCGACGCCCGCGACACCAAGCTCGGCCCTGAGGAGATCACCCGGGACATCCCGAACGTCTCCGAGGAGATGCTCGCCGACCTCGACGAGCGCGGCATCATCCGGATCGGCGCGGAGGTCGGCGACGGCGACATCCTCGTCGGCAAGGTCACGCCGAAGGGCGAGACCGAGCTGACCCCCGAGGAGCGGTTGCTGCGCGCGATCTTCGGCGAGAAGGCCCGCGAGGTACGCGACACCTCGCTCAAGGTGCCGCACGGCGAGACGGGCACGGTCATCGGCGTACGGGTGTTCCACCGCGACGACGGTGACGAGCTCCCGCCCGGCGTCAACGAGCTGGTGCGGGTGTACGTCGCGCAGAAGCGCAAGATCACCGAGGGCGACAAGCTCGCCGGCCGGCACGGCAACAAGGGCGTCATCGCCAAGATCCTGCCGGTCGAGGACATGCCGTTCATGGACGACGGAACGCCGGTCGACATCGTGCTCAACCCGCTCGGTGTGCCCAGCCGGATGAACGTCGGGCAGGTCCTGGAGATGCACCTCGGCTGGATCGCCAAGACCGGTTGGCGGGTCGACGGCCTCGAAGAGGCCTGGCAGAAGCACTTGGCGAGCATCGGCGCGGACACCGGCGTGCCGGGCCGTCCGGTCGCCACGCCGGTGTTCGACGGCGCCCGGGAGGCCGAGCTCTCCGGGCTACTCGGATGCACCCTGCCCAACCGCGACGGCGAGCGGCTCGTCGGCCCGGACGGCAAGGCGCACCTGTACGACGGTCGCTCCGGCGAGCCGTTCGAGGACCCGATCGCGGTCGGCTACGTGTACATGCTGAAGCTCGCGCACATGGTCGACGACAAGATCCACGCGCGGTCCACCGGTCCGTACTCGATGATCACCCAGCAGCCGCTGGGCGGTAAGGCGCAGTTCGGTGGCCAGCGGTTCGGCGAGATGGAGGTCTGGGCGCTCGAGGCATACGGCGCGGCATACGCGCTGCAGGAGCTGCTCACCATCAAGTCCGACGACGTCCCCGGCCGGGTCAAGGTCTACGAGGCGATCGTCAAGGGCGAGAACATCCCCGACCCGGGCATCCCCGAGTCGTTCAAGGTGCTGGTCAAGGAGATGCAGGCGCTGTGCCTCAACGTCGAAGTGCTCTCCAGTGACGGTGTCGCCGTCGAGATGAAGGAGACCGACGAGGACGTGTACCGGGCCGCGGAAGAGCTCGGTATCGACCTGGCGAGGCGAGAGCCGAGCAGTGCCGAGGAGGTCTAGCTCCGAGGTGAACCGCCGGGGCGCCGGCCCCGGCGGCTCACCGACCCGACAAGTTTCCGGACAACTCAGCTGAGCGAAACTACGATCCAAGAAAGCAGGCGACGGTCTTGCTGGACGTCAACTTCTTTGACGAACTGCGTATTGGCCTGGCGACCGCTGACGACATCCGGCAGTGGTCGCACGGTGAAGTCAAGAAGCCGGAGACCATTAACTACCGGACCCTCAAGCCGGAGAAGGACGGCCTCTTCTGCGAGAAGATCTTCGGTCCCACCCGGGACTGGGAGTGCTACTGCGGCAAGTACAAGCGGGTCCGCTTCAAGGGCATCATCTGCGAGCGGTGTGGCGTCGAGGTCACCCGGTCCAAGGTCCGTCGCGAGCGGATGGGCCACATCGAGTTGGCGGCGCCGGTCACTCACATCTGGTACTTCAAGGGCGTACCGAGCCGGCTCGGCTACCTGCTCGACTTGGCGCCGAAGGACCTCGAGAAGGTCATCTACTTCGCCGCGTACATGATCACCTCGGTGGACGAGGAGGCGCGCACGCGTGACCTGCCGTCCCTGGAGGCGAACATCGGCGTCGAGCGCCAGCAGATGGAACAGCGCCGCGACGCCGACCTCGAGGCGCGGGCGAAGAAGCTGGAGCAGGACCTCGCCCAGCTGGAGGCCGAGGGCGCCAAGAGCGACGCTCGCCGCAAGGTGAAGGAGAGCGCCGAGCGGGAGATGCGCCAGATGCGCGACCGCGCGCAGCGCGAGATCGACCGGCTCGAAGAGGTCTTCACCCGGTTCAAGGGCCTCGCGGTCCAGGACCTCGAGGGTGACGAGCTCCTGTACCGGGAGATGCGCGACCGGTTCGGCCGCTACTTCTCCGGCGGCATGGGGGCACAGGCCATCCAGGAGCGGCTGCAGAGCTTCGACCTCGATGGCGAGGCCGAGCAGCTGCGGCAGACGATCCGCTCGGGCAAGGGCCAGAAGAAGGCCCGCGCGCTGAAGCGGCTCAAGGTCGTCTCCGCGTTCTTGACCACGCGCAACAGCCCGATGGGCATGGTGCTCGACTGCGTCCCGGTGATCCCGCCCGAGCTGCGCCCGATGGTGCAGCTCGACGGTGGCCGGTTCGCCACGAGCGACCTGAACGACCTGTACCGACGGGTGATCAACCGGAACAACCGGCTGAAGCGGCTGCTCGACCTCGGTGCGCCCGAGATCATCGTGAACAACGAGAAGCGCATGCTGCAGGAGGCCGTCGACGCGCTGTTCGACAACGGGCGTCGTGGCCGACCGGTCACCGGACCGGGCAACAGGCCGCTCAAGTCGCTCTCCGACATGCTCAAGGGCAAGCAGGGCCGGTTCCGGCAGAACCTGCTCGGCAAGCGCGTCGACTACTCGGGCCGGTCGGTGATCGTGGTCGGGCCGCAGCTCAAGCTGCACCAATGCGGCCTGCCCAAGGGCATGGCGATCGAGCTGTTCAAGCCGTTCGTGATGAAGCGGCTCGTCGACCTCAACCACGCGCAGAACATCAAGAGTGCCAAGCGCATGGTGGAGCGTGCCCGTCCGATCGTGTGGGACGTGCTCGAGGAGGTCATCACCGAGCACCCGGTGCTGCTCAACCGCGCACCGACGCTGCACCGGCTCGGCATCCAGGCATTCGAACCGCAGCTGATCGAGGGCAAGGCCATCCAGATCCACCCGCTCGTCTGCGCGGCGTACAACGCCGACTTCGACGGTGACCAGATGGCCGTGCACCTGCCGCTGTCCGCCGAGGCGCAGTCCGAGGCGCGGATCCTGATGCTGTCGACGAACAACATCTTGAAGCCGGCCGACGGGCGTCCGGTGACCATGCCGACCCACGACATGATCATCGGCATCTACGCGCTCACCTCCGAGCTTGACGAGACCGGTGGCGCCGACCGCGCCTTCAGCTCGGTCGGCGAGGCGGTGATGGCGTACGACCACGGTGACATCACCCTGCAGAGCAAGGTGAAGATCCGGTTCACCGACATCGTCCCGCCCGAGGACTGGACATCCCCCGAGGGCTGGGAGCCGGGACAGCCGGTGACCTTGGAGACCTCCCTTGGTCGGGCGTTCTTCAACGAGGCGCTGCCCGCCGACCACCGTTACGTGAACAGCGAGGTGGGCAAGCGGCAGCTCGGCGCGATCGTCAACAACCTGGCCGAGAGCTACTCGAAGGTCCAGGTGGCCGCGACCCTGGACGCCCTCAAGGAGGTCGGCTTCCACTGGGCGACCAGGTCCGGCATCACGATCTCGATGGAGGACATCCTCGTTCCCGAGGCGAAGCCCGGGATCATGGCCCACTACGAGGACACCGCGGACAAGGTGCAAAAGCAGTACGAGCGCGGCCTGATCACCGACGACGAGCGGCGACAGGAGCTCATCGAGATCTGGACCAAGGCGTCCGCCGAGGTGGCCGAGGAGGTGGAGAAGAGCTTCCCGAAGTTCAACCCCATCTACATGATGGTCAACTCCGGCGCGCGCGGCAACATGATGCAGGTCCGGCAGATCTCCGGCATGCGCGGCCTGGTGGCGAACCCGAACGGCGAGATCATCCCTCGCCCGATCAAGGCGAGCTACCGCGAGGGGCTGTCGGTGGTGGAGTTCTTCATCT
>JBOHBN010000119.1:0-2149 GCA_050698355.1 Streptosporangiales bacterium
GCACTGGCACACCACTTGTACCCCGAACTTCTGGTGCATGACACTAGATGGTTGACGCGGCGTAGCCGAACACGGCCCCGCAGATGGCCAGCATTCCAACGGCATGGAACTTCCCGCTCACGCGGACCTCGACCCGGATCTCGAGGGGGCCATCCGCGGGTGGGCGATCGAGGACGACGAGGCCCGCGCTGCGTAGCAGCGCGTGGACGCGGCACGCCTCGACGCCCTCGTCGGCCTGTGGCGGCGGATCCTCACCGACCCGGGCCGAGCCCGTACCGCTGCCCTAGTGCCGTACCTGGTCATGATCGGTGCGTCGATGGCCCGGCCGGCGCCGAACGAGGCCGAGCTGCGCGAGGTGTTCGCGCTGCTGGCGATGCTGGTGCCGTCCGTTCGCTAGTCCGCGCCGTACCCCGTGACCCCGGGCGCGTAACGCTTCGGGGGCCGCGTTCACAATGGAGGGGTGTGGCGTCCACATAGCAACCTTGCCGTGCTCGTGGCCGCGCTCTGCGCGGCCGCGGTGGCGTTGACCGGGTGCTCGGGTGCGGGCACGTCCAGCGGCACGAAGGACAGCGGCCAGCAGCGCTACGTCGCCGGTGACGGTGAGGTCCAGGCAGTGCCGGCCGGCGACCGCACCAAGGCGCCCACGCTCGCCGGCCGGTCGCTCACCGGCAAGCGCGTTTCCAGCAAGGCGTACAAGGGCAAGGTGCTCGTGGTGAACTTCTGGGCCTCCTGGTGCGCGCCCTGCCGCGCCGAGGCGCCCGCGCTCCGCGCCGTCCAGAAGAAGACGAAGGCCGCCGGTGTCCGCTTCCTCGGCGTCAACTTCAAGGACAACAAGAAGAACGCGGCCATCTTCGTCGACCACTTCAACCTGGGCTACCCGAGCATCTTCGATCAGCCGGGCGAGCTGGCGCTGCGGTTCCGCGGCGAGCTGCCGCCCGCCGCCGTGCCGAGCACAATCGTGATCGACCGGCACGGGCGGGTCGCGACGCGGATCATCGGCGAGACCACCTACACCAAGCTGCTCTCGGTCGTACGCAAGGTCGCACGTCGATGAACGACGTCGCCGAGACCTTTGTGCGCATCGTGACCAGTGGTTCCCTGCCGCTGGCGCTGCCCGTCGCCTTCGTGGCCGGCGTGGTGTCGTTTCTCTCGCCGTGCGTCCTGCCGCTCGTGCCCGGCTACGTGTCGTACGTCACGGGCCTCACCGGCGCTGACCTCACCTCGGGAGCGCGCCGAGGCCGGGTGCTGATCGGCTGCGCGCTCTTCGTGCTCGGGTTCAGCCTGGTTTTCGTCAGCGCCGGCGCGCTGTTCGGTGGTGTGGGCAGCGTGCTGCACGCGTACGCCGAGCCGATCTCGCGGGTGCTCGGAGTGGTCACCATCCTGCTCGGCCTGGCGTTCCTCGGCGCGATCTCCTGGCTGCAGAAGGACTTTCGTGTCCACCGCGTGCCGACCTCGTTCGGTATCGCGGGCGCACCGCTGATCGGGGTCGTCTTCGGCCTCGGCTGGACCCCGTGCATCGGGCCGACGCTCGGTGCCGTGCAGACGCTCGCGTTCAACGACGGCAGCGCGGTTCGCGGCGCGGTGCTGGCGTTCGCGTACTGCCTGGGGCTTGGCCTGCCGTTCGTCCTCGCCGGCTTGGGGTTCCGCCGTGCGCTGGGCGCCTTCGGCCGCCTGCGGCGCTACCGGCCGTGGGTGATGCGCGCCGGTGGGGCGATGCTCGTCGTGGTCGGCGTGCTGCTCGCGACTGGCGTGTGGGCGCAGGTAGTGATCGCCACGCGCGGTCTCGTGTCCGGTTTCGTGACGGTGGTGTGATGAGCGCGCGTGCTGACCAGACCGAACCCGCCGACGAGGTACGCCAGGACCTCGACCTCGAAGCGCAGCCGCCCGAGCCGCCGCAGCTCGGTGCACGTGCCGGGCTCGTCGCGACGCTGCGCTGGGCGTGGCGGCAGCTCACCTCGATGCGCACCGCGCTTTTCCTGCTGTTCCTGCTCGCGGTCGCGGCCATCCCCGGTTCGCTGCTGCCGCAGCGGCCGGCGAACCCGGGACGGGTGCAGCAGTACTTCGCCCAGCACCCCACGCTCGCGCCGGTGCTCGACCGGCTCTCGGGGTTCGACGTCTTCGGCTCGCCCTGGTTCGCGGCGATCTACCT
>JBOHBN010000120.1:0-6848 GCA_050698355.1 Streptosporangiales bacterium
GCTCTCGACCAGCTCGGCGCCGATCCCGTCGCCGCGGATCAGCGCGATCCGGTATCCAGCGTGACTCACGGCTCGCCAAGCAGCGTGCGGAAGCGCTTGTCGCGGGCCTTGCCCATGTGCGACGAAGCGGCCTCGCTCGCCGTGTCGGGATCCTGCGCCTCGATCGCGTCGATGATGGCCTGGTGCTCGTCGAGGACCTCCTGCGCCCGCCCGGCGCGGTGGAACGTCGACGGCATGCGGCGTACGGCGTGCTCGACCTGTTGAAGGAACCGGTCCAGGTACGGGTTTCCTGCCGCGATGCGCAGCTCGCGGTGGAACGCGAGGTTGAGCCTGGCCAGCTCCTCGGGTACGGGTGCGTGAGCGGCCTTGCGCATCTCCTCCTGCACGTCCTTCAGCCGGGGCAGAACCACGGTCGGCTTGCGCTGCGCGGCGAGCCGTGCCGCGAGCCCCTCGAGCGGGGCGCGCACGACGTACAGGGCGAGCACGTCGTCGAACGTCATCGGCGCCACGACCGCGCCGTGATGCGCCACCTTGACCACGAGGCCGTCGTCGACGAGCAGCCTGAGCGCCTCGCGGACGGGGGTACGGCTCACCGAGAAGCAGCGAGCCAGCTCGTCCTCCCCAAGCCGGGTCTGGGGAGCCAGCATGCCGTCGAGGATCGCCTCACGTAGCGCGTCAGCGACCGCGCCCGTCGTGCTCCCCCGGCGCGGCACGGGCTTCAGGTAGGCCGACAGCGCCTCGGTGTCGATAGCAGGGTCTCCCATCAGCCGCTCAGCCAGTTTCGACAGCTTTCGGTGAGCCTACTATCCATTTGTTGGATACACTCTGCATACCGTCTCGCCTAGGGGAAAATTGCCGTGCCGAGCAACCGCATCGCCGCTGCCGACCTCGCGGATCTGGCGGCGAGCGTGCTCGCCGCGCACGGCGTTCCCCGTACGGATGCGGTCCTGGTCGCCGACTCGCTGGTGCAGGCCGACCTGTGGGACCACCAGTCGCACGGCCTGCTCCGCCTCCGCTGGTACACCGACCGTATCCGCTCCGGCGTCATGGATCCGGTGACGCGGGCGGAAACCGTGGTCGACGCCGGGGCCGTCGCCGTCGTGGACGGACACGACGGCGTTGGACAGGTGCTCGCCGCCCACGCGGCCGGCGAGGCCACCCGGCGGGCCGCCGAGCACGGGATCGGCGCCGTCGCCGTACGCAACTCGGGCCACTTCGGGACCGCCGCGTACTTCACGCGGATGGCCCCACCGAAGGGCTGCATCGGGCTGCTCACCACGAACGCGAGCCCGGCGATGGCGCCGTGGGGCGGGCGCGCCAAGGCGGTCGGCAGCAACCCGTGGTCGATCGCGGCGCCGGTCGGCGACCGCGTCATGGTCATGGACATCTCGAACGCGGCCGTCGCGCGCGGCAAGATCTACCTGGCACGGAACCGCGGCGAACCGATCCCGCCCGGATGGGCGATGAGCGCGGACGGCCGGCCGACCACGGAACCGGACGAGGCGATCGCCGGGCTCACCCTGCCGATGGCCGAGCACAAGGGCTACGCGATCTCGCTGATGATGGACGTGCTCTCCGGGGTACTCACCGGAAGCGGCTTCGGCAGCGCGGTGACCGGGCCGTACCAGTCGGAGTCGCGCAGCCGCTGCGGTCACCTCTACCTGGCGCTGCGCATCGACGCGTTTCTCCCCGGCGACGAGTTCCGCGAACGTATGAACGCGCTCGTCGGCGAACTCAAGTCGGTGCCTCCCGCTCCGGGATTCGACGCGGTCCTCTACCCCGGTGAGGTGGAGGACCGCGCCGAGTGCCAGAACCGGCGCGAGGGCCTGCTGCTGCCGGACGAGACCGTCGCCGACCTCTCCCGGCTCGCCACGGAGTCCGGCGTCGAGGCGGCAGCCCTGCCCCGCCCGAAATGATCACGGTATGTAACTCGTTTCCTGCTTCTCATTGCCTGCAGGTCGTGAGAAGCAGGTACTCGTCGTGAGAAGTACGCAGCACACTTGAACGATGACCGAGACACGTCGTTCTACCCGAACCGAGACGCAAAGCATCGAAAGCGACGCTCCCGTCGCCGCCGTTATCGCGGTGCTCGCTGATCCGACCCGCATCCCGCAGTGGGCGCCGGCGTTTGCCGATCGGGTTGCGGACGATGCCGATGCAGGGTGGCAGGCCACCAAGGACGGGCGAGACTTCGCCCTGCGCGTGGCCGTCGACCACGACGCCGGCACGATCGACTACCTGCGCCAGGTCGCGCCCGGACGCGAGGGTGGTGCCTACATCAGGGCCGTTCCCCGGCCAGGCGGCGACGGAAGCGTCATCGTCATGACCCTGCCGCTGTTGCCCGACGTCGACCCGGCCGCAACCGCCGCGACACTGAGCCGGGAACTACGTGCCCTGGCGTTCCTCGCCGAGGCCGGTTGACCGTCCGCCGCCGAACACTCACGCGCAACTCGCCGGGCTCAGCGTCGCCAGTGGTATGGCGTGGTCGTCGATACCCGGACGAGCCCGGAGCGTTCGAGAATGGGCCGCGAGTATTCGGTCGAGTCACTGTGGATGAGCCTCTTACCAGCGCGCAGCGCCGACCGTGCTCGCGCTGCGGTCAGCGCCCGGTAGATACCCCGGCCACGCCATTCGGGCCTCGTTGCACCGCCCCAGATTCCAGCGAACTCGCTCCCACGTACCGGTTCGAGTCGCCCTGCGCTGATGACCCGCCCCTGGCTCTCGGCGACCCATAGCTCCATGCCGTCGTCGAAGCTGAGCCGCCGCAGCAAGGCGTCGGCGGTTTCATCCGGGACCGGGTCATCGAAGACTTCACCCTGCATCGCGCACATGGCACGCACGTCGGATTCAGTGGTGACAGGCCGCAACTGAACACCTGCGGGAAGCGCAACGTCGACTGCCAGCGTGTGCGCCCCGCCGATCATGACCGACTCTGGCTCGTCCGGGCCGAACCCGTTATCCAGCAAGGCTTCGTACAGGCCCGGCGCACGGTCATGGCCGCGGGTCTTCCACTCGACTCTATCGATCTCCGGGTCCTGGCTATAGTGGACCAGAGCCTTCTCGACCAGGCACTGGATCAGGTCCCGGTCAGATCCGCCGAGATCCTTGTAGGTAACGAAACCCCGTCCGCCGGGGAAGGTCACCAGCCGCAGTGGACCGAGGTGGGTAACCGACAGCGCGCTCGGCGTCTCCGCATCCGTTCGGAGTTGCTCGTCGTACGCAGCCAGGAGGCTGGCGGTACAGTCCATGCCCGTCACGATGGCCGACCGGAACGTCACCAGGCAACCCATTTCGCGGTGTCTCCCTAATGCGTCGTGTGAGCCCCCAGACGATGTGTGCATGCTCCCGCTGCGCAAAGTTGAACGGCGCGCCCAAACATGCCAACCGCTCGTACGGCATGCGATGCCGCTCCCGGCGCTCAGGTGAACGGCACGGCCGGGAAGAACAGGCCGATCGGGGCGTCGATGCCCGCGAAGCGGATGGCGGCGACGAGCACCACCACCGTACAGGCGGCGTAGATGACCAGGGGGAATGCGCGCAGCCGCGCCACTCGCCAGGAGAACACCACCACGAAGGCGACCGCGCCCAGGACGAATCCGAGCGCGTACATGAGCACGAGCAGGAACGCCACCCAGCCGAACGCCGCAGCCGTACGCGCGAGCTCCGGCCGCCACCACGACGCCGTACGCTCACGCCTGGCTACCGCAACGGCCTCCTTCACCACTAGCGCCAGGCTCAGCGCCATGCCCGCGACCGTGACGAGCACGGGCACGAGGCGGGCACGCGGCGGGTACGACTCCGCGACGATGAACCCGATCACGAACACCGCGAGCATGAGGGCGGCGATCACGACTGTCCACCGCGTCTTCGCCATGTCGGTCGTGGGCCCGGACGACTCTTCCTCGTCGCCTCCGCCGACGTCCGACGCGCTGCTTGTCGCGGTCCGCCCGCGCAACCGGCGCACCAGCGCGAGCACCAGCGGCAGCACCAGGATGACGAGCATCCCGATGACGTACGGGCGGCTGATCCACTCTGTGGTCGTGTACAGGTTACTGGTCAGGAAGTAATAGCGTTCCAACGGAACGCTCAGGATGAAGCCGATGAGAAACGGCGCCCGCGGGAACGCCGCTTCCTTCAGGACGTACCCGAGCACGCCCAACACCAGCATCGCGACCAGGTCGCCGAACTGGCCGGAGTCCTGGAAGGCGGCCACCAGCATGATGATCAGGAGGCCGGGCGCGAGGTACTGGAACGGCACGTAGCTGAGCCGGGACAGCGGTTTGGTGAGCAGGAAGCAGAGCAGCGAGCCGACGACGCTGGCGATGGCGAACGCCCACACGATCGTGTACATGACGTCGAGATGGTCGGTCACCATCCGCGGTCCGGGCTGGATGCCGTACGCGAGCAGCGCGCCGAGTAGCAAAGCCGCGGGGGCGCCGCCAGGAATCCCGAAGAGCATCGTCGGGATCAGGTCCCCCGCCTCCACGGCGTTGACCGCGCTCTCGGCGGACACCAGCCCGCGCGGGTCGCCTTTGCCGAAGCGTTTACGGTCGTCCTTCTTGGCCGTGGCCACCGCCTGGCCGTACGCCATGTACGTCCCCGCCGTCGCGCCCAGGCCGGGAAGCACGCCCGCCCACATGCCGACGAGCGCGCCGCGCAGCGTCAGCTTCCAGTACTGCAGCGACTCGCGCAGCCCGCGCCGCCAGCCGCTGCCGACGTCCATCCGCTCGGCCATGGCGCTCTTCCGCGCCACCAGGTGCGCGATCTCGGCGAACCCGAAGAACCCCAGGGCGACGGGGATGAGGCCGATCCCGTCGAGCAGCGAGTCAAGGCCGAACGAGTAGCGGTAGACCGCGGCCGCGGGCGCGGCGCCGATCAGGCCGATCAGCATGCCGAGCACGCCGGCGACTATGCCCTTGAGCATGCTCCCCTGCGAGAGCAAGGCGGCCAGGCTGATGCCCAGCACGGTGAGCATGAACAGTTCCGGGGAGCCGAACGTCAAGACGAGCGGGCGCGCGATGGGGATGGAGAACGTCAGCCCGATGGCGCCGAGCAGGCCCCCGAACATCGAGGTCATGAAGACCAGGGCGAACGCCCGGGCGGCCTGGCCCTGCTTGGCCAGGGCGTTGCCGTCCTCCATCACCACCGCGGCCGACGCCGATCCCGGCACCCGCAAGAGGATCGCGCTGATCACGTCGGAGTGGTGCACGACCGCGACCGCCCCGATGAGCAGCGCGAGTGACTGCGACGGCTCGAGCGTCACCACGAACGGCAGCAGGATGGCCACCGCGGCCGTGCCCCCCATACCGGGGAGCACGCCGATGGCCAGGCCTGCCACGACGCCGATGGCGAGCAGTACGAGCGTGCTCGGCGTGAGCAGCGAGCCGAGGGCCGCGAGTGCGGCGTCGAACAACGGTGCCTCCGCAGCCCGCTAGTCGATCGTCGTGTCGTACTTGTTCTTCAGCAGCTCGGTCACGTACTGCTTGGTGGAATCCGGAACGGTGTACGCCTTCGACAGGCTCTTCTGAACCTCGTCGCCGGCGTAGATCGGGTAGTTGCCAAGCACATTCTCGCGCTTCTTCTCGAACGCCTTGCTCTTCTTGAGCGGCTTGGTGGCGTCGATGAAGGCCTGCCGGACGGACTTCGGCGTGTCGGGTGTAGCCCAGAGCCCCTTCTGATACGAGAAGTTCGCGGCCAGGAAGGCGACGTACGCCTTGTACACCTCACCGCTCGGCTTCTTGCCGTACAGCTTCTCGTACACCTCCGGCACGGTGGGAAGGTCCTTGAAGTTCGGGTCCCGGACGACCTCGCCCTTGTTGTTCAGTACTCCGAAGCTCATCAACGGGACGGCTTTGCCCTCGTCGACCAGCGGCTTGACCTCGGTCTGGTACGCGGCCGTGGTCTGGAAGTCGATGTTGGTCTCGCCGCGCTCCAGCGCGAGCCGTGCGGGTCCGCGTCCCTCGAAGCCGAACGTGGTCTTCGGGTGCAGCTTGAGCATGTCGAAGGCGAGCAGGATGTTGAGGTCGTTGCCCGTCGCGCTGATCCCGCCGTAGCTCAGCTTCTCCGGCGGGTTCTTCAGGTCCTCGATGGACGTGATGCCGGACTGCTTCGATGAGTAGATGACGCCGCCGGTGCCGAAGACCATCAACGGCTTCAGCTTGGTGAAGTCGTACTCCACCTGGGAACGGCCGAGCAACCATTGCGTCGTAACGGTTGCCGAGGAGACCAGCACCTGCGACCCGTCGTCGGGGTTCTGCTGGACGAACTGGTTGGTGCCCGTGATGCCTTCACCAGCCGGCCGGTTCACCACCTGGAAGTTCGGCTTACCCTCGACGTCCTTCTGCAGGAACGGTGCGAGCAGCCGCGCGAGCGTGTCGGTACCGCCTCCGGTGGAGAACGGGACGATGAGCTTCACGTTGCTGGGCACCTCTGCCTGGTCGCTACCGCCGCCCCCGAGAGAGCCGCCGCATGCGCTGCTCAGCAGGCCGGTCGCTGCGACCGCCGCGATGAGCGCGGTGGCCTTCCGCCTCTTTCCTGGACCCCTCACGAGACCTCACACTTCCTTGAGCGTCGAATCGGGTACGAGGACCGTGCCTTCCATCAGCCGGCGTGCGGTGCGCTCGACGGAGACCTGGTCCACCGTCCACTCGCCGGCGGCGCGGCGGGGGGCGGCGTAGAGCTGCAATCGTCCGGAGGGGTGGCCGAGGCGGAGGCTCTCGCTCCCGCGCCGGTCCTCCGGCATCGTCTCGTGCACGACCGTGCCCGGAATGCCTGCCGCGACCACCGTGCAGATGGCGCCGGTCATCGGATACGCGCGGTGCACCTTGCCCATCGACATCATCTTGCCG
>JBOHBN010000121.1:0-5704 GCA_050698355.1 Streptosporangiales bacterium
TGCACACCCGCCCCGGCGGCAACGCTGATCTCCACCGACATGAACACCAGGCACCGCCTCGATGAACCGATGTACACGTCGGTGAGCGTCGGGCCGGGGGTGGGCAGGTCGGTGAACGTCGCGGAGGTGGTCATTTCGTCTGCGGTCACGCTCGCGGCGCGGATCGCCAGCGCACCCTCACCGGCCACACCGATCCTGCCGAGAACGAAGTACGTCGACCGGTACCGCAGCAACCCGACGACGTCACCGGCGGCGAGCAGCACCGTCCCCGTGCTGGCGAGGACCGGCAGGTCGTCCATGACGGTCCCGCCGACGTCGACGGTGTTGTGCCCAGTGGAGGAGTCCCACGACTTGACGACGCCCTGCCGCATGCCGAGGTGGTTCTTCTGCCCGAGCAGCAGCGGCGCGAGGTCGGTGGTGCGCCTGGACATCACACCGCCCCTATCCGCACGCTCGACTGGTCGCGGGTGGTGCCGGTCTGCGGATCCGCGGCGGTCAACCCGAGAGTGAGCTGTTTGATCAGGTGCCGCTCCGCGGTGCCGCCGCGGTGGGTGATCTCGATCGGGTCGAGAACCTCCAACGCCGGGTTCGGGACCATCGCGAAGTCGACCGAGTAGGGCAGGCCGATGTTCTGCCCGAGCAGCGTCGCGGCGGCGTCGACGGCCATGCTCGACGTCTTCAGCTTCGGAGAGCTGTAGAACTTCGGGACCTTGCCGAAGTCGCCGTCCCAGTAGGTCGGCGAGCCGGGGTTGGTGTCGACGACCAGGGCGCGCACCGGTTCCTTCGCGTCCGCACCCTCCCCCGTCGCGACGACACCGTTGTAGACGCCCTGCCTCGACAGGCTGCGAGTGTCGTCGAGGAGCACACCCTTGGGTCCGGCGTCGACCGCGAACACGGGCACGTCGATCCGGGGCGCGGCGGTGACGCGCAGCCGCCCGGCCTCGTCGAAGTACATGACCTTCCCCCGCGACGTGGCGAGGTCGGCGAGGAACTGGTACCGGTCGTTGTCGGAGTCCGGGTCTTCCGGGTCGCCCGCGACCATCGACCGGCCGAGTTCGTCGGCGCCGACCTGATAGTCGAACGCGACCTCGACGGCGGGCAGCACCTCGTGCACGAGCCGGTCGAACACCCCCGCGACCGTCGCGGTCGCCTTGAACTGCACCGTCGCGGTCAGCTTCGCCTCGACGAGCGCGGACATGCGGTCCTGCCCGGCGACGCGCAGCGTCCCGTCGACCGGCGCGTCGACGTCGTAGATGCGGTAGTAACCGAGCGGCACCAGGTCGACACCCTCGACGCCGCGCTCGACGAACACTTCGTTGCCGTACGGCTGCAGCATCGACTCCCGCGGCCGCGGCGACCAGTCGGCGGCGCTGGTGGTCAGGTCGAGGGTGCATCGGATCTGCGCGGTCGAGTCCGCTTCGACGTCGCCGGCGTACACGTCGATCTCGTCGCCGTCGGGGTCGGTGCCGGTCTGCCCCGGCGGGACGACGCGGGCGCGGGCGGCGATGCCGTGATCGGAGCGGACCGCCGCGAGCAGCTCCGGGATGGCCTGCCTCACGTGACCACGTCCTCGGGTTCACCGACGAGGTCGGTCACGTCGGCCCACGTCGCCTGGTCGGCGACCAGGTCGGCCCAGGTCGGGTAGAGGCGGGTGACGGTGTGCCAGGTCGCGGTCGCCGCTTCCAGGGTCGCCGCGGGCGGGCGGATGGCGGTGAGCGGCAGCGTGAACACTCGCCGGTTCGTCCGGCGGGCGGTGCGCGCCTGGCTGGTGTCGCCGATCGTGTAGTGCCCGCCGGGGACGGGGCAGTCGCCGGGCTGCAGGTACACGACGCCGCCGGGGTCGAGGAGGCGGTCGAACGCCTCAGCGTCGGGTAGCGAGCTGGTGAGGACCTGCAGGTCGTAGCGGCGGGCGCCGCGCACGTCGGACACCACGACCGGGTCGGAGGCGCCGACCACGGCGAACACGCCGTCTCGGGAGGGGCGGGTGACGTCGCCGTAGTCGGCGACGGTGACCTGCCGGTTGAGGAACGCGTACCGGACGTGCTTCAGCCACACCCCACTGCTGACCGGGGCGATCTGGTCGGTGTAGATCGCGAGCACCGACCCGTCGACTTCGACGGTGGCGCGGTAGGTGTTCTCCGCGCCGGACGCGAACTCGTAGTCGTCGACCGGACGGGTGTACGCGGTCAGCGGCACGTCAGCGCCGCCGCGCACCGGAGCCCATCGCAGCAGGTCAGTAGAGCGTTCCACGGTGGCCGTGCTGTCCGCCTCGAACCCCGGCTCCCCGGCGATCTCCGCGACATCGACCCTCACGCGGGCCAGCTCCGGGTCGTAGCTGCACATCGCCAGGTTGGTTGTCGCGACCGGGTCGGCGGGGACCGCGAAGCTGTACGACGCGAACTCGGTAGCCATCTACGCGTACACCGCCTTGCCAGTGACGCGGACGACCGACCCGAGGTCGTCGACGCGGAACGTGCCGTACTGGCCGCGCTGCGCCCTCGCGCCGAGGTTGTACGGCGACAGCGACCCGATCTTCGCGTTGGAGTCCAGCGGCGAGTAGCAGAACATCGGGAACCCGCCGTACGGGTTGGTCGCGCCGGTGTCGATACCCATCGCGTGGTTGTCGCCGTGAACCACGCACATCCGGTCGAGCCACCCGTAGTCGCCGAACATCTGCTGCAGCCGCAGCCGGTCGACCTGGTAGCTGCCCCAGTTCGTGTTCGGCGGGTTCACCCCGGCGACCCACCGCTGCGTCGACACCCAGATCAGCGCCTTAGCCTGCGACGTGGCGAGGACGTTCTCGGTCCACGCGAGCTGATCCGCGCCGAGCATCGTGCGCGGATCAGCCTGCGTCGGCGGGTCCCGGTAGTACCTGAGGTCGGAGACGAGGACGAGGACCCGGCCCATGTCGAAGCTGTGGTAGATGCCGCTGCCGCCGGCGCCGCCGGTCGCGGGCAGCGGGTAGTGCGCGGTGCGTTCCCGGTACACCTGCGCGACGTCCTCACGGCCCGGCGTCGTCCGGTCGCTGTTGCCGACGCCGAAATCGTGGTCGTCCAAGATGTGGTTCAGCGGCAGCCGCCGGAAGAGGTCCGCCTGCCGCGGGATCGACTCCCAGTCGCTCCACATCCGCCGCTGCGTGGGCACGCCCTGGTAGGTGATGCCGAACGAGCCGGAGCCGAGGTTGTAGTACATCGCGTCACCCATGTGCAGGAACACGCCGAAGTCGCGGGCTCTGGCCGCGATGTCGGCGAAGACCGGGTGATCCGAGCACCGGTCCGGCGCGAGCGTCGTGGACGGGCCGGGGTATCCACCGGGCTCGTCGGTGTTCAGCCCCGCGCAACTGGCCGCGGCGACGGTGAAGCTCCGCCACCGCTCCCCGGCGACCTGGAACGTCGCGAACTCCCCGGTCATGCTGGTGTCGAGAGCGGAGTCGACCTCCAGCGCGTAGTAGTACCGCGTCAACGGGTCCAGCCCCGTCGCGGTCAGCTTCACCGCGCCGCCAGCGTCTGGAGCGTCTGGACCGTAGAACGCAGGCCCCGACAGGCCCGGGTTGTCTGCCACGGCGAGGCGCACCGAGCTGCCCGCATCGACAACAGCGACGACCTCCGCGGTGCCCGAGGTGACACCACCGGACCGCAGCGACAACACTGTCATACCCGCGCCCCCGACCCAGCCAGGATGCGCCGCCGCGTCCGGTGGTCACGATCGTCCTGCGCCGCACGGATGCGCGCCGCGATCGGGGCGCCGTCCAACTCCACGGTCACGAACACCGGCCGGTCGCCCTGACCCGCTGCCTGCACGACTCCACCGGATGCGGCGTGCCCCGGCCGGTTGGACGCGGACGCGGACCCGCCGCGGTTGACCGCGGCGAGGAACGCCGTTCCGACCCGCTTGACCGACGCGGCGCGGACCACGTACTCGCCGTTCGACAACCACCTCGGGATCGAGTCCGAGGTGCCGCTGCCCCGCCCGCGGATCAATCCGCCCGACGCCGAATAAGTGCGGTGCGGGTGCCCCCCGGCGTTCCTCGCCGTGAAGATCTTGTTCACCCACACATTGACGGTCCTGTCGTGAATCCCTCGCAGCTCCGCCTTGGCGACGTTCACCTTCCGCCTCAGTTGAGCGATGTTGGCGCGGATCTTCGACTTCTCCGGCCTGGTCAGATCCGGGTCTTTCAATCGGCCCTTCGCCTTGCGGATCTTCTGCTTCAGATCCTGGATGTTGCCCTTCAGCTTGACGACCTTAGGGATGCGGTCGAGGCTCCTCTTGAACCCCCGCGCCTTGCGGGACAGGCTGTTGAACGTGTTATCGACGCGGGCGCGGAACGAGTCGAACTTCCCCGCCGCCGACTTCAGCTTTGGCCCGAGGCCCGGTATCCACCCGAACGCCTTCGCGGCGCCGTGGACGATCAGCCCGAGGAACGACAACACACTGTCGACCATGAACCGGGCGCCCTTGATGATCACGAGGAACGCGCCCGCCGCGACCACCCCGGTGACCCGTGCGCCTTCGGCGAAAGCGGCGAAGGTCACGGCAAGGAAGTTGACCAGCCGGATCGCAATCGGGATCACATGCAGCAGCCCGACGAAGACGGTCGCGAACAGTTCCTTGTGCTTGCTGACCGTCTTCGCCAGGTCGGCCATCGCGTCGCCGATGGCCCCGAACAGACCCGGTAGCTTCGGGCCGATCGCGCCGAGGATGTCCCCGAACGCCTTAGTGATCGGCTTGATAGCGGGCTTGAACGCCTTGAACGCGTCCGACAGGTCATCGGCGAACAGCGACAGGTCCGGCCCGAGGTCAGCGAACGACTTCCGCAGCGCCGGCGCGAACGAGTCGAAGGTGTCCTGTGCGACCTTCGCGACGTGCTGCAACGCGGGCACGAACGGCTGCGAGATCCGCTTCGCTATCGGCTTCACGTGATCGGCGAGGTCGGAGAACGACTTGCGAACCTTTTTGTTGTGCGCGGCGACGATGGTCGGGAGTATCGCGAGGCCAGCGCCGAATGCGAGCACCAGGGCCGACGCGGCGATCGCGCCTGCCACCGGAGCAGCCGCGACGATCCCGGCGAACAGGCCGGTAATCAGGATGCCCCTGAGCCGCGACGGCAGCGCCCCAAACGTGTCACCTATCCGTTTGGTGAACCGCCGGATCTTCCGCTCCGCCTTGTCCGTGTCGACATCGACGTCGACATCGACACGCTTCGCGTCGAGCCGGTCGAGCTTGCCTTCGAGCCGCTCGATCCGCAGCGCGATCTTCTCGAAGCTCTTGGAAGCGCGGTCGATCGCGGCGACGTTGAACGACAGGCTCCGGTCGGCCATCAGTGGCTCAGCTCGTCGAGGGTGTCATCGATCGCCTCGCCCACGGCGCGGCGGAAGTCGTCGGCGTGGCCTCGCAGTGTGTTGAAAAAGTAGGCGTGGGAGGGCTGGTTATGCACCCAGTTCTCGAAGTTGCCGAACACGGGGTGCGCCCAGTCCTTGAACGTGCCCAGCTCCCCGTCGAAGTACTTCGGCAGTGTCGCCGGCCTGTCCGCGCCCTTGAACCGCGACGCCGCGACGCGGATGCGGATACTCGGGTTCGACGCGCTCGTCGACACGCTGACCTGAGTAGCCTTCGCGATCGCGGCACGCAGGCTGCCGCGGCCCTGCCTCGCGGACTGGCCCTTACTCGGCGTCGACCGGACAGCGCGCTTCACGTCCTCGACGGC
>JBOHBN010000122.1:0-2464 GCA_050698355.1 Streptosporangiales bacterium
GGCGGGAGCATGGCAGCGGGAGTTCGGCGAGCGCGCGCCGTTCGTCAGCGTCAACCTCGCGGTACGGCAGGTGCAGCAGCCCGGCATCGTCGATGTCGTCAGCAGGGTGCTTGCCGAGAGCGAGCTACCGCCGGAGCAGTTGCAGCTCGAACTGACCGAGAGCGCCATCATGGAGAGCTCCGGTGAGCCGCTGCGTGCGTTGCGTGCGATCGCGGCGCTCGGGCCCGTCATCGCGATTGACGACTTCGGCACCGGTTATTCCAACCTCGCCTACTTGCAGCATCTGCCGGTGCACGTGCTGAAGATGGCGGGCTCGTTCGTCGAAGGGCTCGCCGACGAGGCCGATGCCGGCGGTGAGCCGACCGGGAAACCGGTGGATACCGCGATCGTGTCCGGCTTGGTATCGCTGGCGCACGCGCTCGATCTCACGGTGACCGCGGAGGGCATCGAGACGACCGCGCAGGCGAGGCGGCTGTACGAGATCGGCTGCGAATGCGGCCAGGGCTGGCTCTACGCACGTCCAGGCCCCCCGGAGGCGATCGAGCGGACGTTGCGCGAACAGGGAGCCGCCGGCTGAATGTGGCTTTTCCCAGGCTGCGCCGGGTGAATGTGGCATTTCCCAGGATGTGCCGGGTGAAAGCCACATTCAGCAGTACGGCGGTTCGTGCTGTGACCGGGCGTAGGCGGCGGGGGTCTGGCCGAGCGCTGCGCGGAAATCGCGGGTGAGGTGGGCTTGGTCGGAGTAGCCGAGGTCGGCGGCGACGTCCGCCCACACCACGTGCCGCCCGTCGCGGACGGCCTCCGCCGCGTCGATGAGCCGGTACCGTCGCAACACCCACGTCGGGGAGACGCCCGCGTACCGGAGGAAGAGCCGTTGCAAGCTGCGCGGGCCCAGGCCGGAGCGCGCGCAGAGGTCATCCAGCCGGCGGACCGAGCGGTCGGTCTCGGCGAGCGCCGCGATCCCGGCTACCTGCGCCGCGACGGTGACCTGCCCCGGATCCAGCGCCCGCTCCAGCGCCCGCGCGAGCACCGCCACCCGGGCAGCCTCGTCCGCGTCCTCCACCTCGCGCAGCAGCCGGTCGTCGTCGACGGTGAGCGCCCGGCCCATCGGCACCACGCGGTCGGTGAACGCGGACGCCGGTTCGTGGGTGAACGCGCCGAGCCCACCCGGCCGTGTCATCGCCGCCACCGTCCATCCCTGACCGGCCAGCGCGCGCGTGGTCAGGCCGCGGGCGACGCCGTTGCAGCGGGACTCGATCCGGCCGGGAGCGCCTCCCGCGCGGGCGTCAGCGGAGCCGACGGTGAGGTTGGCGCCCGGGTGGGTCAGCACCTGCTGGGAGTGCGACATGCCCGGCGGCAGGTCCCACCGCACGACCCAGAACCGGTCGACGACGCCGCTCAGCGCCACCGTCGGGGGGTATCGGGTGAGGCGTACGCGCTCGCGCAACAACCCCGGATCGAGGATCCCGCGGCTGTCCCGCTCTACCGGCTCGGGTGCGGCGCCCATACCGGCAAGGTTAGCGCCGGGGCTGACGCGAATCTTCAATTCCTGGTGCCACTGGCGCTCTAACGTTTGCCGCATGACCACATCCACCGCTGCCACGCACACCGCCGACGCGCTCGCCGGGGTCCTCGACGACCTCGCCACCGTGCTCGACGGCACCACACCGGAGCGGTCCCACGATCCGACACCGTGCTCCGAGTTCGACGTCGCGATGCTGCGTGGCCACATCGTCGGGTGGCTGACGACCTTCGCGGCGGGATTCGCCGACCCGGAGGGGAATGCGCCCCGCGCGAGCCTCGACGGCTACCGTGCCCCCGACTACGCGGCGGGAGCCGTACGGGAGGCGGCCGCCGAGCTCGACGCGGCGGTGCGCGCCGGGGCCGCCTCGCGGCCGCTCCGGCTCGGCGAGGCCGCGATGCCCGGCGAGCTCGCGCTCGGGATGATCCTCTGGGAGTACCTGGTGCACGGCTGGGATCTCGCGCGCGCGACCGGGCAGCCGTGGTCGCCGTCCGGCGAGGCCGCGGCGGAGTCGCTTGCCTTCGCCCCGAGCATGCTCACCGGCGACTTTCAGGGCGAGGGCAAGGAGTTCGCCCCACGGATTCCGGTCCCCGAGAACGCTCCGGCCATGGACCGCCTGCTCGGTCTTTCCGGCCGCGATCCGGACTGGACGCGCTGACCGCCGTTTCCGGCAGGTCAGTCCGCCGCGCCGAACCAGCGGGTGAGCGCCGCGCGGAGGTCGGCGCGTTCGGCGGCATCCGGGTGGCTCGACGACGAGGCCCAGGCGACGAAGCAGTCGGGGCGCAGCAGCAGCGCGGTGGCGGGGGCGTCACCGCAGCGTCCGGTGGCGGCGGTGACGCGACCGTCCCGTCCGGACAGTTCCTTGTCGAGCGTGCCGTCCTCGGTGAGATCCACGAGCAGCGGGCGGGCGTCGCGGGTCAGCTCGGCGAGGCGGACGGTGCC
>JBOHBN010000123.1:0-3914 GCA_050698355.1 Streptosporangiales bacterium
TCGACTTGAAGACGGAACTCGATCGTGGTCATGCTGCCGAGTCTCCCCCGGGCGGCGCCCTCGGCCTCGACCCGCAGCGAGCAAGCCCGGCACTGTCACTTCCGCGCCCGAGCACTGTCCTTCGACCCTCGTCCTGCTGGGGCTGCTGTTTCTACCGCCTACCTTCGACCCGTCGTCCGGCCCATAGTCGTAACCGGCCTCGTCCCGGTCAACGCCTCCGCTGACATCACCCAACGGAAGCTACCCCGACGAACCAAAAGAGCACCGGCTGACGGCAAGGAACCAGCGTCAGCCCGCAGACCAGCACCCGGCAGTAGACGACGAAGATGCGGCAGCGCTCGTCCTCAGCGGTACAAGACGGGCTTGGACGTGGGCGCGCGGTGACCGGGCTTAGGCTCGCGCCGTGGCGGACTCTGAGGTGCCGGCTCATCGGGCATTCGCGGACGAGTCGTGTGAAGAGGCGACTGGCGGCGGGATATACGTCCTCGCGGCGGTCACTTTTCCACCGGCCAGGGGCGATGAGGTCACAGAGGCGATGCGGGAGCTGCGTGGTCGGCGCCGGGTCGCAAAGCTGCACTGGAACGAAATGGAACGTGCCGAGCGCCGCGCAGCCGCCAAGCGCGTCGCCTCACTGGAGGGATTGCATGTCGTCGCGGTGGGATCTCCCGTGCCGCGACGCAGGCAGGAGCGCGCCCGCGCGGCATGTTTGAAGCGGCTGGTATGGGAGCTGCACGGCAGCGAGATGGACGAGCTATATATGGAAGCTCGCACACGGGCACTGGACACGCGGGACGTGCGAACGGTGACCGGCGCGCGCTACCTGCTGCCGAAGGGTACGAGCTTCCGCGTCGAGCACCAGCCGGGCGCGGTGCAGCCGCTGTTCTGGGCCGCCGATATCGTCGCCGGCGCCGTACGCGCCGCGCGCCTAGGAGATGGTTGGTACCGCGAGCCGCTAGCCGACTGCGTGTATGAGGTCGATGTCGATACCCGCCTGTAGACATGCGTAAGGCCAGGGTCCCGGTCTGCCCCAGGTGCACCTGGCCTTGCGACTCGCTTGGCACCCACGGCACCAAGCTCACCTCCAACAATAGCCTGTCGCCGCGTGATGTGACCAGCGCTTGCCCCCGCCGCGAAGCCCAGCTCACCAACCGTCGCTACCCACCCTGGTCTTGCCCCAGGTGCAGCTTGCCTTGCGCTCGCTCGTGCCCACAACGTAGATCGGCGCCGCCACGCTCCACCCGAGCGTCGCACCCGTCGCACCCGTCGCACGGGTCGCACTCGTGCTATGTGGCGGAAGGTGTACGTCGAGCGCGCCGAGCCCACCTGTGGATACCCATTGGTCTCGCACTCATCGCACTCATCGCACTCAGTGCGATTGTGTCGCTGTGATACTCGGCGGCGCGGAGCCGGCGTCCGAACATGCGGAACAGCTCTCGGGCGCAGACGACCGCGCCAACCGCGAGGCCCGCCGCCGACGGCGAGTGCAGCGCGCTCATCAGATACACAACGATGTGCTTGCCGATCACCACTGCGACGCCATAGGCGATCGCGATGACCGCTCCGGCAAGCAGGGTGCGCTCGTGAACCCACTGGCGCAGGTCGTCTTGGGACTCCGCGATTGCGGCACCAATCTTCCCGAACGGGCCCGAGCCGTTCCTTCAGACGGCTGGGGGTGCTGGTGCGGCCAAGAGCTCACCGTGAACGCGACCGTGATGACCAGCACCGTTGCGAAATCTTGGACGTGCTCCGACGACATCGAGGTGGTGCCCGAAAAGCGCCAAAGGCCCCCGAACAGCGCCAGCGCCAGGACTCCCAGGAGTCGCCACAGCGGCGAGCTGTGCTCCACGTGCGGGTGACCTGCTCGTTTGGCTCCGCGCTCATCTGAGCCTGTCCGTGGCCGCCGGTTGCGTCGCCGTATCCCTCAACGACCGTGCATCGAGGGACCGCGTGTTTTCTCGAGCTTGGCGAGGGTGTCGAGTGCTCCTCGTCCGACTCGTTTCGGTCGTCGATAGTCAGCCCGATCGTTCGCAGTGCCTCGATCGCGTGGTGGCCAGTCACTCAACCTCGGTACCTCCCCCGGGTCCGGCAGCCCCCGGCTTTCCAGGTCATGCCCGTCCTGCCGTGAACACTTTCTTAGCGACGCACCGCGCACGGTGCTATGAGTGCGACCCGTGCGACGCGTAGCCTTCGTCGCATGCGTATCACGGGTGTGATCAATCAGAAGGGCGGCGTGGGGAAGACCGCCGTAACAGTCGGCGTCGCGGGCGCGCTCGCCGAGCGCGGCCACCGGGTACTCGTCGCCGACGTAGACCCGCAAGGCCACCTAACCGCAACAGCGTTGCGGCTACCGCGGGTTGCCGAACACGAGCCGTCCCTGGCCGCGGCGCTGGCCGGCGACTACGCGGGTGACCCGTCCGCGCTCGTGGTGACCCATTCCACGACCCCTGCCGCGGGCCGGCTGGATGTGCTTCCTACGTCACTGCGAATGTTCACCGCGATGCGGGACCTGGACAAACGACCCGACCGGGAGCGGCAGCTCACCCGCCTTCTTGACCACGTGGTCGACAGGTACGACCACGTTCTCCTCGACGCGCCTCCCGCCCTAGACATTCTCACCGACAACATCCTCGCGGCCGCCGACGGTGTGCTGATCCCAGTGCAACCTGACGACTCGTCGATTGAGGCGCTTCGGATCCTGCTCGCCCAGGTGCGCACCCTGCAGCACGCGCTGCAGCGGTCGCCGCTTGAGCTGCACGGTCTCATCCCGAGCTGCTACCGACGCCCGTTATCGACGATTGACCGCACCGTGATGGAACGCCTCGCCGAGATCGAAGGTCTCCCGGTCCTCGGCCACCTGCCGCTCGCAGTCGTGATCAAGGAGGCCTGGCGCGCCGGGCAGCCGGTGACTATGCACGCCGCCGATTCCGAAGCCGCGAGCACGTACAGGGCGATCGCGGAGACCCTCAGTACACAGGAGGTCGTAGCCCGATGAGTGCAGCCAAGAAGCTCGGCGCGGCCCCGGCAGTGGACGACATCACCACAGCCATGGCGTCTCGCTACGACCCCACTACATCGCGGTCGGCGGCCGCAGCCGCCCAGCCAGCCAAGACTCGCCGCTCCTGGCTACTGCCCACCGACGTGGCCGACGGACTCTCCGCGGCCGCCGATCGCATCCATCACGGCAGCGGCGGAGCGGTCAGCAAGTCCGATGCACAAGCCGCACTGATCCGCGCCGGGCTTGCCCACGAAAGTGAGATCGCCGCCCAGCTCACTGCCAGCTGACTCGTATCGCACTCGTCGCACTTATGATACTCGTGCGACGCATATCCTTCGTCGCACGAGGAGATTGCCCGCCGAGTGTGGCACCGCGTTGCTGGTTGTCGACGAGGGGCGACAAGCCTGTTGGCCCACCCCGACGCCATAGATCATGAGCCATTTGGGGCTGTGCGGGCCTGCACCCCGCGGTTGCTGCGCCCGATGGGGGAGTTGGACCTGTTCGAGGGGTCGTCGCAGTCTCGGGCGTACGCGTCCCCCCCGGCCCGGACTCATGCCTGGTCCTCTCCCGCACTCCGCCGGCGCCTCCGGGTCGTCGACGTCTGCTGGCTACTGTCTGCGGCCGCTGATCCGAGTTGGGCTTCGGCGCGGTCGGCGCGGCGGCGTTCGTCGCGGGTCTCGTTGGTGGCGGTGTCGCGTTCGCTGCGTAGTTGGGTGACTTGCTGGTCGTAGCTGGCGCGTAGGTCGGCGACGCGCTGCTCGCCGTAGGCGCGGGCCTGTTCGACATCGCTGCGGGCGGCGTCGCGTTCGGCGGTGACGGTGGCGAGCTGCCCGCGGGCCTCGTTGAGCTCGTCGCGTGCCTCGTCGAGGCGGGTGCGGGTGGTGTCGAGTTGGGCTTCGGCGCGGTCGGCGCGGTCGGT
>JBOHBN010000124.1:0-4036 GCA_050698355.1 Streptosporangiales bacterium
CGGCACCGCACCGTGCGCGCCTGCGGTCTGCCGGTCGGCGGCGACCCGCGGCGCGGGCGCCCGGTCGCGCTGTGGCATGGCGGCGCTGCTCGGGAAGCCGGCGTCCGGCAGCGATCGTGTTCCGGACCTGGCGGTGCCGGTCAGGTTCGGCCAGCCGGGCCCGAGCGGCAAGCTGTGCTCGTGCCACTGCCGCAGCGCCAGGCTGCTGATACCGGACTCCTTGCGGGCACTCGTACGGCGCTTGTCCTGTGGTGTCTGCTTCGCATTGGTGTGGTGCCCGGGGGGCTGGTGGTTGGAGTGGCCCGCCGCCGGCTCGTGCTGCGCCGGCGTGCCGGTGCTGCCGCTCGCGTGCTCGTGCGATCCCTCGGACTGGCCGGCGGAGGGCTCGGGCGCCGGCTCACCGGTCGCCTCGTCCGGCTCCTGTCCTGCGGCGCGGTGTACGGTCCTGCCCGCCTCGCGCGTCGCGTCGCGGGCGGTCTTGCCGGCGTGCTTGACGGTGCCGTCGACGTCGCCCTTCGCTGCGTTGCGCACGGTGTCGCCGACGTCCTTGCCCGCACAATGCAGCAGGCCGGTGCAGCCGTCGTCGGCCAGCGCGGCCGGTGCGGTGGCCAGCGTCATGCCGCCGGCGAGCACGACCACGAGCGTGCCCGCGACGACGAACCGAGGTGCCTGGCTCACGATCGCCCCCCCGGGATGAGATCCACGACCTGCACACGGTACAACGAACCGCCGCCGTGATGGTGGCTTCAGCGCAGGCCGAACGCCTTCAGCAGGTCCGGTGAGCCTTTGGCGTCCCGCAGCGGCGGCAGGCCCACCATTCGTGACGGCGCTGCGGCCAGGGATGCGTGGGTCATCTTCTGGCCGACGACCGCGTGGTGAAGCTGCTTGGCCGCCACGACGGTCAGGACGTGGTTGTCGGCGTTGTCGTCGTCTTCGTCGAAGGTGACGACTACTGCCAGCCGCCCGGAGGTGAAGTCCGGCCCTGAGCGGATGACGTCCATCCACTGTCCGAGCCAGGTGTCGGCCTCACCCAGGGGGCAGTCGTGCCCGTCGTGGCACACGTTGGGGATCAGCTGCGCGTACGCGGGAAGGGTGCCGTGGTCGACCGCGTCTCGCAGGTTGCCCGACGACGTCGTGCCGGACGGCATGTCGTGGGCTCGGCACAGCTGTCGTTCGGCGGGGTCGGTGAAATAGGTCCAGGCGTTGTGCCGAACGGCATAGTCATTCTCGTTGGCCGGGGCACAGTTGGACGGCATGTCCTCGGCGTAGGCCGCGACGTGGTGCCCGTGCCCCGCGAGCTGCCCGAAGACACTGGGGCCGGACAACGGGTGGGCCGGGGGGTCCGCGTCGTCGCTCACCCCGAACGTCGACCCTCCCGTCATCTCCAGGTAGTTCGGGAGGGAAGGGTGGGCGACGGCGTACCAGCTGGTAGCGCGCCCGTACTGGTGGGCCAGCCGCGCGAGGTGGGGCATCTGCTCGCTGGCCTGCTGGGCGGAGTGGTTCTCCAAGACGATGACGAGCAACTTGCTCACGCCCGCCCCGGCCACCGCAGTGTTGTTCCTGGACGAGGCGCTCGCGCCGGGAGAGGTGCTCCCGCCACCGGTGGGCGCGCCGGAGCACGCCGCCAGCAGCACAGCCGCCGCTCCGATCAGCCCCGAAAGACCCGTGAGCCGCCTCATGCCGGGCGGTCGCCTGCTCGCATAGGCCGATTCTCCCGCCCGATCCCTCGGGCCGGAGCCGTTAAGGCACAACGGACACCAGCGTAGGTGCCGCCGGTGACGGGCTGTCAGAATTGGCCGGTGGCACGCGTACTCGTCCTGGTCCGGCATGCGACCGCGGGCCAGGCACCCGGCGCACCGGATATCGACCGTCCGCTGACGGAGGCCGGCACGAAGCTCGCGCGCGAAGCGGGGGAGTGGCTGCATGCGAGCGGCGTACGCCCAGACACCGTGATCTGCTCGACCGCCACCAGGGCGCGGCAGACGTGGGAGGCAATGCAGTCGGTGGTCAGCGAGCCGCTACCGGCGGTGTCGTACGACCGGCGCGTGTACGAGGGCGACGTCGACGGCCTGATCCGGCTCGTTGCCGAGGACGCCGCTGATGCCGAGACGCTGGCGCTCGTCGGGCACAACCCGACGATGCACGCCCTGGTCGGGGAGCTGACCGGTGCAGGGCTGGAACGGTTCCCCGCGGGCACCGTCGCGCTGCTCCACGTACCCGTGGAGTGGGTGGACCTCACGTCCGGCAGCGCGACGCTACGGGACGTCAGCCAGCTCTACTAAGTGCAGCGGCCCTCGAGGCAGATCTGGTCGGGCGGGCAGTCGGCATCGAGCCCGCAGTCGTCCTCGGGGCCCGGAATGATCCCGGTGCGCTGAGCGAGCCGGGCCGCGAGCAGGTCGACCAGGTCATCAGAGGCGGCATCGGTCTCCGCCCGTGTCTCATCGGCCATGCGTCCCCCTTGATCTCACCACGTACCTTGCCCCCATGATCGGCCGATCGTCAACGTTGTGCCTGGTTGGTGCGGCCGGACCTGACCCGCGCCGAGATGCCGATGTCGAGCACGTCGTCGCTGTCGATCAGCGTGGCGAGCAGCCACGAGCGTACGGCCGAGACGTGCTCGGCGGCGGCCTTCTGCGCCGCACCAGGGTCGCGCCGGGCGACCGCGTCGACGAGCGGCCGGTGGTCGGAGTTCTCCGGCAGGCTGCTCGGGTCGAGCCGGCGGGCGACGACGAAGGCCTGGTGCAGCTTCAAGTGCAGGTCAGCGAGCTGCAGGTCGAGCTCGCGGTTGTTGCCGAGCGCGATGAGCCGCCGGTGGAAGCGGTAGTGGGCGAGGATCTCCTCCGAGCTCGTCCATTTGTGGCCAGCCGCCTCCACCGCGAACGCCGCGAGCTTCTCCAGCTCGCCCGGGTGCCGGCTGCCGCCGAGTGCAGCCCGTGCAGCAGCGAGAGGCTCGAGCGCTGCGAGCAGGTCGAGCAGGTCACGGCACTCACGTACCGTTACCGAACGGATGCGGTAGCCCGAGCGCGGAGTCGCGGCAATCCAGCCCTGGCGGCGCAGCACCGCCAGCGCCTCACGTACCGGGGTCTTGCTCATTCCCAGCAGCGCGGTCAGCTCGCCCTCGGACACCCAGGCCCCCGACGCCAGCTCACCCGTGACGACGCGGTGCTTCAGTGCTCCGATCGCCTCATCGCTGAGCAGCATCGGCGCCTCATCAGCGCGTACCTGACTCACCCTTGGACTCCATCCGTCGAGGTGACTGGTGTGACCAGTGTTGGAACTGATGGTGCCACCGTTGCTGTCACCGACGCGAGTGCGGGAGGGTTCGCGCATGGTCCCGTTGTACACCGTCAGTGAGTACGACACCGTACTGCATGGCAGCGACCTGCCGCTTTTCGTCCAACTCGAGGCCGAGTGGTGCGGCAACTGCCACGAGGTCATGCCCGAGCTCGAGGCGATCGCGGAGCGGTACGGAGGGCGGCTCACCGTGCTGCGCGTCGATGCCGACAAGGAGCCGGAGATCAGAGACCGGTACCAGATCGAGGGCTACCCGACGTACCTGTTCGCCGAGAACGGCCGGGTCAGCGCGTCGTGCCTGGATCCACCGGGGTTCGGGCTCGAACGCCTGGTGGAGCTGCTGCTGCCGTGACCCTCCACGTCCCACCCGAGGCGGAGGTCGAGTGCTGGGTGGTCGGGCTTGACGGGCGCCGGCTGGGCAGCTCCGCAGGCGGCGAGCTGGAGGTGCCGGACGGCACCGTCCTGGAGGTCCGCGGACGGCGGCGCCGGCGTGTCCGGCTCGCCTGGCTCGCCGACGCTGGTGCGCGCGTCATCTCCGTCGACGTACGCAGGTCCGAGGTCGGCGAGGAGGACCTGCTCGCCGTCGCCACCCTGCCCGACGTCGCCGTGCTGACCGCGGCCGGCGACGGCGTGACCCCGCGTGCCGTACGGGCGATCGCCGCGGTGCCCCGGCTGGCTGTCCTGCAGCTCGGCGCGCCGGCGCTCGGCCCCGACGACCTCGAACCCCTGCGCCGGGCCACCG
>JBOHBN010000125.1:0-3067 GCA_050698355.1 Streptosporangiales bacterium
CGTTCGGTGACGACTCGGCGCTGGCCGCCCGCCTGCCGAGGAACGTGTGTGCGATGCCTCGCTGCCAGCCCGGAACTTTGTCGGTGCGGACATCCGTAAAGCCAGCGCGACGTAGCCGAGCCTCGAACCCGCGCACCCCGTCGAAATCGACCACGCTGCGCCGCAGGTATCGGTAGAGCGTCGCGTCGCCGGACACCACACGAGCCATGGGAATGATGACCGTACGGCACACCGCCGCCCAGACGAGACGACTCACCGCCGAATCCGCCACTGAGTACTCGTGTACAGCGATCGGCGCATTGCGGCGCAGCAGATCTCGAAGGTCGCGGAGAGTGGCGTCACGGTGTTCGAGGTTACGCACCAGGTACGCAGCGAGGATGCCGTCGAAGGGGCCTTGTACGCAGCTCTCCACCAGGTTCTCCGCGCGAGCGTGGTGGAAGGTGACCCGGTCCGGCCAGTCCTTTGCACGCGCCTCGGCAAGCATGCCCGCGGAGCCGTCGACCGCGACGATCGAAGCGCGCGGGGCGGCAGCGAGAAGAGCCGCCGTGGAGGCGCCGGTCCCACAACCGAGATCGAGAAGGCGAAGCCCTGCGCCGTCGGTGCTGCCGGCGGCCGCGACCAGCCGCCGGGCGGACAACCGCAGGTGCGCGTGGTAGCCGGGGTTGACCGCGACAAGGCGGTCGTAGGCGTGGGCAACACCATCGAACGCCTCGGGCACCTGCTCGCGCCGTCCGACCTCCGTCACCGGGGCGCCCCCTGACGTTGTGGCGTACGCCGGCTGGTGGCGCGTCTGGGCGCCGGTTCGATCAGGGGTTGCGGGTAGTCGAGCCGGGCTCGCTCGCCTTCCGGCAGGAGCCAGGGTTCGTGAACCCGGCCGCCGTCGACGCCCACGAGCTCGGGGACGTAGCGGCGGACGTAGGCACCGGACGGGTCGAACCGGTGTGCCTGCCTGATCGGGTTGAGCACGCGGTTCGGCCGGGTGTCGTTGCCGGTGCCGGCGACCCACTGCCAGTTGCCCGCGTTGTTGGCGATGTCACCGTCCACGAGCCAGTGAAAGAAGTGGGCGGCACCGACCCGCCAGTCCACGTCCAGCTGCTTGGTCAGGAATGACGCCACCACCAGCCGTGCCCTGTTGTGCATCCAGCCCTCGGCCAGCAGCTGCCGCATGCCGGCGTCGACGATCGGGATGCCGGTACGGCCCTGCCGCCATGCGTCGACGGCGTCGGCGCCGGCATCGGACCAGCGACGGCGCCCTGGCCTGTAGTCATCGCGGGCGATGCGCGGGAACGCGTACGTCACCTGATGGTAGAAGTCGCGCCAGGCGAGCTGGCGGACCACGTCGTCGGCCTTGCCCCGCAACCGTTCAGCGGCACGTAGCGGCGACAAGCAGCCGAAGTGCAGGTACGGGCTCAACCGGGTGGTCTGGTCACCCGCCATGTCGTCCTGGTCGGGCTCTACGCGGCGGGCCCGATCCACGGCGGCGTCGAGCAGCGATTCCCCGGCGCGTTCCCCGCCGTCCGGCAGGTGAGGTGAGACCGCTCCAGACACCATGTCACCCCTGGCGGGCAGCCGACCGGCTCGGATGCCGCTCGGCAGCGCTACGGTCCGCGGGGCTTGTTCCGGGCGACGCCATTCCGCCGCTTCCCATGCCCGCCAGTATGGCGTGAAGACCCGGTAGTGGTCGCCTGACGCGGGCGTGATGTCGGCGGGAGGAACGACGGTCACGCCAGGGCACGTACCAAACTCCCGTCGGTCGCCGGCACACGCGTCGGCGAGGCGGCGTTCCCGCCCGCGGGCGTACGCGGTCACATCCGCGCTCGTGACGATCCGCGCCGCGCCCACCTCGTGCGCGACCCGAAGCGTCTCGGCGACCACCTCGCCGGAGCGCAGGACCAGATCGCCGCCGAGGTTACGCAGCGTCCGCCGCAGGTCGCCGAGCGCCTGGTGCAGGAACGCGCCACGGTTGGGTGCCGCGAACCCCGAACCCATGATCCGCTCATCGACCACGAACAGCGGGACGACGGACTTCGACTCTCGACAGGCGGCCGCCAGCGCGGGATGGTCACGCGCCCGCAGGTCGCGGTTGAACAAGACGATCGTGGTGTCTGCCGTCATGAGCGCAGCTCCGCCAGCAGGTCGGCGAAAGCGCCGGCGTCCGGCGCCCACCCGTCGGCGTCGAGCTCCTCGGCCGCCGCGCGAGAGGGCACGGCGGGACCACCGACGAACACAGGTATGCCAGGCACCGCGTCGTGGACCGCGTTCACCGTTCGCTTCGCTGCGTCGAGGTTCTGCTCGGCGCCGACGCTGATTCCGACGGCCAGCAGCCGGGAGGTATTGAGCGCGGCGTCGCGGACCGAACCGGTCGGCGTATCTGCGCCCAGGTCGACGACCGTGTATCCCTCACCGCGCAGCACGTCTGCGGCGAGCGCCGCCGGCAGGCCGTGCGGGTCACCCGGCGCGCCCGCCAGCAGGACGGCCCCGCGAGAGCGGCCACGCCGGGCGAAGCGCGGGCCTAGACGCCCGACGACTCGCAGGGCAACGGCGGCCGCGCGGTGTTCTTCGGCCACCGACAGCTCACCGCTGCCCCAGCGGTCGCCGATCCGGCCGAGTACCGGCGCGAGCAGCTCCAGTACGACTGCCTTCGGCGACGCTCCTGCGGCCAGTGCCGACTCGACCACCGCCCAGGCGCCTGCCTCGTCACCGGCGAGCAACCGACTGTACAGCCGGGTCCGGTACCTGGCAGGCTGCCGGTGGCCGCGTCCCCGGCGGGGCGCCTCCCGTAGTCGGTCCACGTCTGCTGGACGTACCCACCATTGCCCGGCCGCATACGACGCCGGAAGCCTTCCGAGACGCACGTACCGGTAGACGGTCATGTAGTGCACGCCGAGTCGTTCCGCTGCCTCGCGGAGCCGCAGCGACTCCCCCGGCTTACCGGCGCCCGGCTTACGTTCAGCTGACACGGTCACAGACATAGGGTCGCAGGCAATCGACCACAACCTGGAGGGTATGCGGTGAACGAGTTCCAGTACCTGCTGGTGATGGCGGGCTGCCTGCTGGTGACCCTGCC
>JBOHBN010000126.1:0-2716 GCA_050698355.1 Streptosporangiales bacterium
TCGACCACGGGAAGTCCACCCTCGCCGACCGGATGCTCCAGCTCACCGGCGTGGTCGACGAGCGCGCCATGCGCTCGCAGTACCTCGACCGGATGGACATCGAGCGCGAGCGCGGCATCACCATCAAGTCCCAGGCGGTACGGCTGCCGTGGACGGTGGCCGGGCACGACTACGTGCTCAACCTGATCGACACGCCGGGACACGTCGACTTCGGCTACGAGGTGTCCAGGTCGCTCGCCGCCTGCGAGGGGGTCATCCTCCTGGTGGACGCCGCGCAGGGCATCGAGGCGCAGACCCTGGCCAACCTGTACCAGGCGCTCGAGCACGACCTGCACATCATCCCCGTGCTCAACAAGGTCGACCTGCCGGCCGCCCAGCCGGACAGGTACGCAGAGGAGCTCGCCGGGGTCATCGGCGGCGGCACCGACGAGGTGCTGCGGGTCTCTGCGAAGACCGGTGACGGTGTTCGCAGCCTGCTCGACGAGATCGTGCGGCAGGTCCCGCCGCCGAAGGGTGAGCCCGACGCACCCGCCCGCGCACTGATCTTCGACTCGGTGTACGACACCTACCGCGGCGTGGTCACCTACGTGCGGGTCGTCGACGGCTACCTGTCGTCCCGCGAACGCGTGCACATGATGTCCACCGGCGCCACCCACGACACCCTCGAGGTGGGCGTCCTGGCTCCCGACCCGACAGGCACGCCAGGGCTCGGCGTCGGCGAGGTCGGTTACCTGATGACCGGGGTGAAGGACGTACGCCAGTCCAAGGTCGGCGACACGGTGACGTCCAACAGCCGGCCGGCCGACAAGCCGCTCGCCGGGTACGAGGAACCCAAGCCGATGGTCTTCGCGGGGCTCTACCCGATCGACGGCGACCAGTACCCGATGCTGCGCGAGGCGCTGGACAAGCTGCGGCTCAACGACGCCTCCCTCGTCTACGAGCCGGAGACCTCGGCCGCGCTCGGGTTCGGCTTCCGCTGCGGCTTTCTCGGCCTGCTGCACATGGAGATCGTCCGGGAGCGGCTGGAACGCGAGGCGGGGCTCAGCCTCATCTCCACCGCGCCGAACGTCGTCTACCGCATCGACCTGGAGGACGGCACCCGGCTCGAGGTCACCAACCCCAGCGAGTTCCCGCAGGCCAAGGTCGCCGCGGTGCACGAACCCGTCGTGCACGCGACGTTGCTGCTGCCGAAGGAGTACGTCGGCGCGGTGATGGAGACCTGCCAGGAGCGCCGCGGCTCGCTGCTGGGCATGGACTACCTCTCCGAGGACCGGGTGGAGATCCGCTACGCGCTGCCGCTCGCGGAGATCATCTTCGACTTCTACGACCAGCTGAAGTCCCGCACCCGCGGGTACGCCTCGCTCGACTACGAGCCGAGCGGCGAGCAGGAGGCAGACCTCGCACGCGTCGACGTGCTCCTGCACGGCCAGCAGGTCGACGCGTTCAGCGCCATCGTGCACAAGGACAAGGCGTACGCGTACGGCGTCGACATGGCCAAGAAGCTCAAGGAGCTGATCCCTCGGCAGAACTTCGAGGTGCCGATCCAGGCGACCATCGGCGCCCGGGTCATCGCTCGGGAGAACGTACGGGCGCTGCGCAAGGACGTCCTGGCCAAGTGCTACGGCGGCGACATCAGCCGCAAGCGCAAGCTCCTCGAACGCCAGAAGGAGGGCAAGCGCCGGATGAAGACGGTCGGCAGCGTCGAGATCCCGCAGGAGGCCTTCATCGCGGCGCTGTCCAACGGTCCCGGACAGAAGTGAATGCCTGGAGCACCGCCCGACGGTGAGCCGGCGCCACCCGACGGCCGGCTCCCCGACACCGCGCTCGCCGGGCTCGGCACACGTCCGTTCGGCGTGTACGTGCACGTGCCGTTCTGCGCGACCCGTTGCGGGTACTGCGACTTCAACACCTACACCGCCGCGGAGCTGGGCCCGGGCGCCTCTCGGCAGGAGTACGCCGAGGTTGCCGTCCGCGAGGTACGGCTGGCCCGCCGCGTCCTCGGCGAGACGGACCTGCCCGCCTCGACGGTGTTCCTCGGCGGCGGCACGCCGACGCTGCTCGAACCGAGTCAGCTGGCCGCCATCCTCGACGCGATCCGCGCCGAGTTCGGCCTGCAGCCGGACGCGGAGGTCACCACGGAGGCCAACCCCGACTCCGTCGACGACCGCGCCCTGGCCGCGCTCGCCGGCGCCGGGTTCAACCGCATCTCGTTCGGCATGCAGTCGGCCGTCCCGCACGTGCTGCGCACGCTCGACCGCACCCACGACCCCGACAGGGTGGCTGACGTGGTGGAGGGCGCCCGCGCGGCAGGCTTCGCCGGTATCAACCTGGACCTCATCTACGGCACGCCGGGGGAGTCCGCCGCGGACTGGCAGGCGAGCCTCGACGCGGCCCTGGCGTTGCGACCCGACCACGTCTCGGCGTACGCGCTCATCGTCGAGGAGGGCACCCGCCTCGCCGCGCGCGTGCAGCGTGGCGAGATCCCCGCGCCGGACGACGACGAGATGGCCGACCGGTACGCGCAGGCCGACGACACGCTGCTCCGCGCGGGCCTCACCTGGTACGAGGTGTCGAACTGGGCGGCGAGCACGGCTGCGCGCAGCAGGCACAACCTGCTCTACTGGACCGGCGCGGACTGGTGGGGCATTGGCCCCGGCGCGCACAGCCACGTCGGCGGCACCCGCTGGTGGAACGTGCGGCACCCGCGCGCGTACGC
>JBOHBN010000127.1:0-35812 GCA_050698355.1 Streptosporangiales bacterium
CGTTCGGGTGTGTCGTACTGGGCCAGGACGCCGCCGACGTCGAGCAGCGCGATCCTGGTGCCCAGGGTCATCGCCTCGCGGATGTCGTGGGTGACGAACACGATCGTCTTGTGGATCTGCTGCTGCAGCCGCAGGAACTCCTCCTGCAACCGCTCGCGCGTGATCGGGTCGATCGCACCGAACGGCTCGTCCATGAGCATGACGGGAGGGTCGGCCGACAGCGCGCGGGCGACGCCGACGCGCTGCTGCTGCCCGCCGGAGAGCTCCTTGGGATAGCGGTCGCGGTACGCGGCGGGGTCGAGCCCGACGAGGTCGAGCAGCTCATCGACGCGGCCCCGGATCGTACGGCCCTCCCAGCCGAGCACCTTGGGGATGAGCCCGACGTTCTCCGCGATCGTCATGTGCGGGAACAGGCCGATCTGCTGGATCACGTAGCCGATGTGCCGGCGGAGCTGGTCGGGGTCGGCGTCGGTGACGTCCTGCCCGGCGAGGAAGATGCGCCCGCTGGTCGGCTCCTCGAGCCGGTTGATCATGCGCAGTGTGGTCGTCTTGCCGCAGCCGGACGGCCCGATGAGGATGACGATCTCGCCCGATGCGACGCTGAGGGAGAGCTCGCGCACGGCCGGCTCCGCCTGGCCGGCGAACCGCTTGCTGACGGCGTCCAGCCGGATCGCGACATCGGTGCTTTGGTCAGGCACGGATCCCCCGTGAGGTGGTAAGCCGGGCGAGCAGGACGTAGAGGAGGTCGAGCACGAGCGCGACCACGACGACCCCGAGCACGCCCGCCAGGGCGTCGTTCAGCGCGTTCGCCCCGCCTATGCGGGCGAGCCCGTCGAAGATCAGGCTGCCGAGGCCAGGCCCGCTCACGGCCGCGCCGATGGCCGCGATCGCCACGAGCATCATCGTGGCGACGCGGATGCCGGTGAGGATTACCGGCCACGCCAGCGGCAGCCGCACCCGCAGCAGCTGCTGCCGCCAGCTCAACCCCATGCCCTTGGCCACGTCGATGACGGCGACGTCGACCGACCGCAACCCGGTCACGGTGTTGCGCAGGATCGGGTAGAGCGCGTACAGGATCAGCGCGACGACCGTCGGCGCGTAACCGAGGCCGACCAGCGGGATCAGCAACCCGAAGAGGGCGAACGAAGGGATGGTGAGCAGGAGCGCGGTCGACGACAGTACGACCCCGCTCGCCCGCGACCACCTCTCGATCACGATTCCGGCGGTGATGGCGATCGCCGCCGCGATCGCGACCGAGATCAGCACCACCTCGAGGTGCTCGATCGCGAGTTCGAGGATGTCCGGCCACTCGTCGGCCAGGTACGCACCGAAGTTCACCCCGCTTGCCTCCGCCAGGAAAGAATCACTTCGCTTGCCTCCCGCCCAGGGAGAAGGGGTCCCGCGGTTCCGTCACGTCGGATGCACACTGTACAGACTCAGGTGTACGGGTACCCAGCCCCGACATGCGTGCTGGTGAGAGACGTTGTCAAGGTGTGATCAAGGCGTGCTCAACGGGGGCAGTGCCTCTCCCACCAGGGACCGCAAGGTGCCCACCACGCCGCTCCAGGGGCGTCAGCGGCACCACGTGGCCGGGTCTAGAGTCAGTGGGCACGAACAAGCAGGGAGGGCCAGTGGGCAGCGCAGGCACGGCGCACGGGGAACGGCCGGCACACAACAAGCCACGCAGCTTCGAGGTGACCGACGGCATCGAGCGCGCGGCTGCGCGCGGCATGCTGCGCGCCGTCGGCATGGACGACGACGACTGGCGCAAGCCGCAGATCGGTGTCGCGTCGTCGTGGAACGAGATCACGCCGTGCAACCTGTCGCTCGACCGGCTGGCCAAGAAGGCCAAGGAGGGCGTGCGCGGTGCCGACGGGTACCCGCTGGAGTTCGGCACGATCTCGGTGTCCGACGGCATCTCGATGGGTCACGTGGGCATGCACTACTCCCTGGTCTCCCGCGAGGTGATCGCCGACTCGGTCGAGACGGTCATGCAGGCCGAGCGCCTCGACGGCAGCGTGCTGCTCGCCGGCTGCGACAAGTCCGAACCCGCCATGCTGATGGCCGCGGCACGGCTCGACCTTGCCGCTGTCTACCTGTACGCCGGCTCCATCCTGCCCGGTCGCTACCAGGGCCGCGACGTCAACATCATCGACGCGTTCGAGGGCGTCGGCGCCTGCCTCGCCGGCAAAATCACCCGCGACGACCTGACCGAGATCGAGAAGGCGATCTGCCCGGGCGAGGGTGCCTGCGCCGGCATGTTCACCGCGAACACGATGGCGAGTGCCGCCGAGGCACTCGGCATGTCACTGCCGGGCAGCGCCGCCCCGCCCGCGCCGGACGAGCGCCGCGACGCGTACGCCGAGCGCAGTGGCGAGGCGGCCGTCGCGCTGGTCGACGCCGGCATCACGGCGCGGCAGATCATGACCAGGGAGGCGTTCGAGAACGCCATCTCGGTCGTCATGGCGCTCGGCGGGTCCACCAACGCCGTGCTCCACCTGCTCGCGATCGCGCACGAGGCGCGCGTCGACCTGACGCTCGACGACTTCAACCGGATCGGTGACCGCACACCGCACCTGGCCGACGTCAAGCCATTCGGCCGCTACGTGATGACCGACGTCGACCGGGTGGGGGGAGTACCTGTCGTCATGAAGGCCCTGCTCGATGCCGGCCTGCTTCACGGCGACTGCCTCACGGTCACCGGGAAGACCATTGCCGACAACCTGGGCGACGTCGACCCACCCGACCCGGACGGGAAGATCATCCACCCGCTGTCCGAACCGATCCACCGCACCGGCGGCCTGACCATCCTGCGCGGCTCCCTCGCGCCGGAAGGCTCGGTCGTCAAGAGCGCCGGGTTCGACGCGGAGGTGTTCGACGGCACGGCGCGCGTCTTCGACGGCGAGCAGCCCGCGATGGACGCCGTCGCGGAGGGGACGCTGCAGCCCGGCGACGTCGTGGTCATCCGGCGTGAGGGGCCACGCGGCGGTCCCGGCATGCGGGAGATGCTCGCAGTCACCGGCGCGATCAAGGGCGCCGGGCTGGGCAAGGATGTCCTGCTGCTCACCGACGGCCGGTTCTCCGGGGGCACCACCGGCCTGTGCGTCGGTCACGTCGCGCCCGAGTCGGTCGACGGCGGCCCGATCGCCCTGGTGAGCGACGGCGACCGCATCCGGCTCGACATGCGCGCCCGCACCCTGGACCTGCTGGTCGACGCTGACGAGCTGGCGCGCCGGCGCGCGGAGTGGAGCCCGCCGTCCGCGCCCACCGGCACCGGCGTGCTCGCCAAGTACGCCAAACTCGTCGGCTCGGCCGCGCAGGGCGCGGTGTGCGGCTAACGAACAAGCGGACGTTGGGCGGACAGTTACCAACCGTAAGCTTCGTCGTCGATTCAACTTTTTCAGCCGCCGCGACCGGCCGTACCACTTGACACCGTTGGCGCAGGTCACTGCGCATTTCCCGTGGCATGGCACGACGATGAGAGCATCCTCTCAGTCGCGCGATCCGCTCGGCGCCACTTGATATCTCGACAGGATCCGTTAACCATAGAGGGCGTTGCGTCGCGTTTGCGAGCAACGAAGCGCGCTTGGGCCGCTAGTGAGTCGGCAATGGGGCCGACCACACGACGAGACCCCGCGAGCTGCGGGCTGACGCTCGCCGCACGCGTCGTCCTGATGCAGCCGGGATCTCCGCACGACCGTCGTCCGCTCGATCCGGTGGATGGCGGTTCAGGGGTGCCGTCGAGACCGAACGACGAGGCGGGAGAGCCATGATGAACGAGGTCCGCGACCTACCGACCGATATATCTGTGAACGGTGAACAACTCTTCGGCGACGATCCGCTGGAGGTCCGCGATACCGACCACTACACCTCCGAGTACATCGGGGGCTTCGTCGACAAGTGGGACGAGCTCATCGACTGGCGCCGCCGCTACGAGAGCGAAGGCAACTTCTTCATCGAGCAGCTCAAGGCGCGTGGCGTGCGCGAGGTGCTGGACGTCGCGACCGGCACCGGCTTCCACTCCGTACGACTGCTGCAAGAGGGGTTCGACACCGTAAGCGCCGATGGTAGCCCGGAGATGCTGGCAAAGGCGTTCGACAACGGGCTCAAGTACGGCGGGCACATCCTGCGCGTCGTGAACGCCGACTGGCGGTGGCTCAACAGGGACGTCCACGGCGAGTACGACGCCATCATCTGCCTCGGCAACTCGTTCACCCACCTGTTCTCCGAGCGCGATAGGCGCAAGGCACTGGCCGAGTTCTACGCGATGCTGAAGCACGACGGGATCCTCATCGTCGACCAGCGCAATTACGACTCGATCCTGGACAACGAGTTCTCCACCAAGCACACGTACTACTACTGTGGTGAAGACGTCTCCGCCGAGCCGGAGTACCTCGACGAGGGCCTGGCGCGGTTCCGCTACACGTTCCCCGACGAGTCACAGTTCCACCTGAACATGTTCCCGCTGCGCAAGAACTACATGCGCCGCCTGCTGCGGGAGGTCGGGTTCCAACGCGTCGACACCTACGGTGACTTCCAGGACACGTACGCCGAGGACGACCCTGACTTCTTCATCCACGTGGCCGAAAAGGCCTACCTGAAGGATGAGGAGCTGACCGGCGCCTATTCCACCGCCGTGCACACCGCCCGCGACTACTACAACTCCGAGGACGCGGACAACTTCTACGCCACGGTGTGGGGCGGTGAGGATATCCACGTCGGCACGTACGAGAGCGCGACAGAGGACATCTTCAGCGCGAGCCGGCGTACGGTCGAGCGGATGGCGAGCAACGTGCGGCTCACGCCGGACACCCGCGTGCTCGACATCGGCGCCGGGTTCGGTGGCGCCGCGCGCTACCTCGCGGCCACCCACGGCTGCCAGGTGACGTGCCTCAACCTGAGTGAGGTCGAGAACGAGCGCAACCGCGCCATGAACCACGAGCAGGGCTTGGCTGACCTCGTGGACGTGACCGACGGTTCGTTCGAGAGCCTGCCGTACCAGGACAACGCGTTCGACGTCGTGTGGTCGCAGGACGCCTTCCTGCACAGCGGCGACCGCGAGCGCGTGCTCGAAGAGGCGACGCGAGTGCTCAAGCCCGGCGGCCACCTGATCTTCACCGATCCGATGGCGACCGACGGCTGCCCGCGCGAGCACCTCGCGCCGATCCTCCAGCGCATCAACCTCGACACGATGGCGACGCCGGGCTTCTACCGTCGCGAGCTGGCGCGGCTCGGCATGACGTCGATCGAGTTCGATGACAGCAGCGAGCAGCTCCCGCAGCACTACCAGCGAGTGCTGGAAGAGACCGAGCAGCACGATGCGGAGCTCGAGGGCAAGGTGAGCGACGACTACCGCACCCGGATGAAGACCGGTCTGCGCAACTGGGTCGAGGGCGGTCGCGCCGGGAACCTCGCCTGGGGCATCTTCCACGCCCGCCACTGATCCCGCCAGGTTGTCAGTGTCTGGTTGAGCTATGGCTCGACCAGACACTGACAACGCGTGCATGGGCACGGCCCGCACGGGTATGACTCCTTGTCGAAGCGCACGAGCACTCTCGAAGGAGTCGACACGATGGATCAGCAGCGGTTACGCGAGCTGGGCCAGCAGCTGCGGGTGGACGCCGTCCGCATGGCCGACGCGGCGAGCTCCGGGCACCCGACCTCGTCGATGTCGGCGGCGGACCTGATCGCGGTGCTCGCGGCCAACCGGCTCCACTACGACTTCGCACATCCGGACAACCCGAACAACGATCACCTGATCTTCTCCAAAGGCCACGCCTCGCCGCTGCTGTACGCGCTGTACAAGGCATGCGGCGCGGTCTCGGAGGAGGAGCTGTGGTCGTACCGCACGCTGAACAGCCGGCTGGAGGGCCACCCCACCCCGCGGCTGCCGTGGGTGGACGTCGCCACCGGCTCCCTGGGCCAGGGGCTGCCGATCGGCGTGGGTGTCGCGCTGGCCGGGCGCCAGTTCGAGCACCTCGACTACCGGGTCTGGGTGCTGTGCGGCGACAGCGAACTCGCCGAGGGGTCGATCTGGGAGTCGATGGAGTTCGCCGGCGACGCCGGCCTTTCCAACCTCACCGCCATCCTCGACATCAACCGGCTGGGTCAGCGCGGCCCGACCAGGCACGAATGGGACCTGGACGCGTACCAGCGCCGGGTCGAGGCGTTCGGATGGCACGCGGTGCAGGTCGACGGGCACGACGCCGCCGCCATCGACAAGGCGTACGCGGAGGCGGTCGCCACGTCCGACCGGCCCACCGCGATCATCGCCCGGACGGTCAAGGGCTCCGGGGTCAGCGCGGTCGCCGACCAGGAGGGTGCGCACGGCAAGCCTCTCAGCGACGCGCAGGCGGCTATCGACGAGCTCGGTGGCGACCGCGGCCTGACCATCCAGGTGGCGACGCCGGAGAGCGATCGCGAGCCGCAGGTCTCCCGAGGCGGCAGGCTGGAGCTGCCGCGCTACAAGGTCGGCGACGAGGTCGCGACCCGTACCGCCTTCGGCGAGGCGATCACGGCGCTCGGCACGGCACGCGGCGACGTGTGCATGCTCGACGGCGAGGTCGGCGACTCCACCCGCGCGCAGTACTTCCAGAAGGAGCACCCGGACCGGTTCGTGGAGTGCTACATCGCCGAGCAACAGATGATCGCGGCGGCCGTTGGATTGCAGGTGCGCGGTCTCGTACCGTACGCGGCGACGTTCGCGGCGTTCATCAGCCGCGCGTACGACTTCATCCGGATGGCCGCGATCAGCAGGGCGGACCTCAACCTGTCCGGCTCGCACGCCGGCGTGGCAATCGGCAAGGACGGGCCCTCGCAGATGGCCCTTGAGGACATCGCCGCGCTACGTGCGGTCCACGGCAGCGTCGTCCTGCACCCGTGCGAAGCGAACTCCGCCGCCCAGCTCACCGCGGCGATGGCCGACCACGAGGGCATCTGCTACCTGCGTACCCTTCGCGGCGACACGCCGGTGCTGTACGAACCCGACGAGCGGTTCGAGATCGGCGGGAGCAGGGTCGTCCGCTCCTCCGACGACGACCAGGCGACGGTCGTCGCGGCGGGCACCACCGTGCACGAGGCGATCAGGGCCGCGGACACTCTGTCGGACGAGGGCATCGCCGTACGCGTTGTCGACGCGTACTCGATCAAGCCGATCGACGCGCGCACGCTGCGAGCCGCGGCGGACGAGACCGGGCGGATCGTCACGGTCGAGGACCACTGGCCGGAAGGCGGGCTCAGCGACGCGGTGCTCGACGTGTTCGCCGACACCCGCACGCTGCCGCGGGTGATGAAGCTCGCGGTCCGGGCGATGCCTGGCTCGGCGACGCCGGAGGAGCAGCTACGCGAGGCCGGCATCGACGCCGACGCGATCGTGGCGGCCGTACGCCCGCTCGTCGCGAAGCGCTGAAACGTGTCAGGTCAGTACGTCAGCCCGCTATAGCGGGCTGACGTACTGACACGTTGCCGTCCTGGTAGACGGCGTGCACGCGGTCGGCGAGGCCCCGGACGTCGAGGGGGTCACCGTCGACGACGACGAGATCCGCGCGCTTGCCGGGCTCGAGCGAGCCGAGGTCGCTGTCCAGGCTCATCAGCTCGGCCGCCGACAGGGCGGCTCGACCAGTTCGGTCACGTCATCGTCGAGGTGGAAGGCAGGGTGCAGCCGGTCGCGGAGCAGGTGGCGGCGCTGGACGAGACGTCGTTCGTCACGACGACCGCGGGACGGTTCGCCCTCACAGCCGAGCTGCGCACGACCGACCTGGCGGCGTTCGCGCAGGGGGTCTCGCGCGTGCAGGCGATGTCCGGCGTCAGGTCCGTCCAGGTCCTGCACTACCTGCACGTTTGGAAGGATCCGTACTTCCCGCCAGGCACGTTGCGGAGCATCGAACTGGACGCATCCGACCACGCGCTGCTCGAGCGGCTGCGCGTCGACGGGCGCGCATCGTACGCCGAGCTCGCCGGCTTCAGCGGGTTGTCATCGGGCGCTACCCGCGCCCGTGTCCTCCGGTTGCTCGACGCCGGCGTCGTGCACGTCGGCGCGCTCGTACGGCTCGACCCGCTGAGCCATGCGCACACGATCGGGTTCGCCCTGGCACTCGACGGTGACGCCGAGCCGGTGGCGCGCCGGGTCACGGCGCTCGACGAGGTCGACTCGATGGTCGTCGGCATCGGCTGGTGCAACGCCATCGGGACCATCAGGGTCGGCTCGCACGACGAGGTGTTCACGACGCTCGAACGCATCCGCGCCGTGCCGGGCGTGCGTACCGTCGAGTCCTGGTCGCACCTGCACGCGATCAAGGAGGAGTACGACCTCACCCGCACGGCGGGCCGGTCAGCGTAGATGCCTAGCGGTTGTGCCGCCTGCGCTGGTCCGCGGCCATCAGCGTGAGCGCCGCACCGACCATCCACGAGTCCTTGGCGAGCGCGATGCCGTCGTCGGTGGGCCGGATGCTGCCCTTCTTGCGCATGCCTGGCGTGCGCACGTACAGCCCGACCAACCCACCGGCGAAGGCGGCGAGACCGGCGCCCGCGATACGCGACGGGATGAACGGCAGCAGCAGCGCCGTACCTACGCCGATCTCGGTGGCGGCCAGGAGCTTGGCGAAGCGCTCCGGCGGCAGTTTGCGCAGGAAGGGGTAGGTACCGCTCGCGAAGCCATGCAGGTACTCGGCGGTGCCGCTGTCGGCTGCGACCTTCCCGAGCCCGGAGTTCAAGATGAACGCGCCGGTAACGATGCGTACCGGCAGGTCTTCCAACGGGGTCGGCAGTGCCATGTGAACTCGCCCATCGTCGCTCGGCTGCTTTTTAGCCAGTCTGTCACTCTGCGTACGCAGTGGCCCGCAGCACACGCGCCTTGGCGACGCGGCACCTCAGCCCGCTCGTGCGGCTTGACGTACTGACAGACCAGCACGAGCTCGTACGTACCCCGCAACTGCGAGGCAGTAACCGTCACGCCGCGAGTCAGCGGCGCGCCGCGCACGGCAGGATCGGCCGGTCCGCGGCAGCGGGTAGCATGGGAGGTCGTCATGCCCGTTACCAAGCCCCACACGGCCGGCAGGGAGGCTGGCCGGTTGCCCCGAAGCACCAGCGGTGCCGAGGTGACCAGGTTCTGGCTGCCTACGGCCGCCCGGCTGGCGCTCAGCTTGCCTGGGCTCGTGGCGGTGCTGATCATCATGACCGCGCTCGCCATCGGCCCACTGCAGGGGTTCGACCAGGCATTCACCAGGCCCTGGTCCGACTGGTACCTGCCCACAGTGGGCCCGTTCCTCGCCGAGATGGTCGATCCCATCGCCAGCCAGGTCGTCGCCGTGCCGCTGATGGGAATCGTGGCGGTGTACCTGGCATGGCAGCGATGGAGCTGGCGCCCGATACTCGCCGGCTCGATCGGGGAGTTCGGCACGGTCGCCTTCGTCGGCGCGATGAAGCTCGGGTTCGCCCGCCCATCGCCGGTACGCGAGGACTCCGGGTTCTTCCACGGCGGGCTGCTCACCGAGGGGTGGCACGGGATCAGCTACCCCTCAGGACACGCCGCGGAGGCCGTCGCCTTCTACGGCATGATCGTCTTCCTGGTAGCGCGCTTCGGCCAGGTGTCGAGACGTACGGTTGCGCTCCTCGGCGCGATCACTTTCGTGATCGCCGTGGTCACGGTCACCCAGTCCTGGTACATGGAGTGGCACTGGGTGACCGACCTGGTGGGCGGCATCCTGGCGGGTGGTGTGGTGCTGCGCGCCGCGATAACGGCCGACAACGTCGTACCCCCCAGAGCGCGCGCGCTGTACGAGCGCGCGCGAGCGAGGCGCCGGCAGCAGGCGTGACCGCGGCCACCTCTGTGCCGTAGATGCGTTGCGAGCTTGCGGTAACGAGCGGCTAGCATTGGCGGCCGAAGGGGAGTAGTTCCCGCCGTGGCCGTGCACTGGCTGCGGTGACGGTGCGTCGACACACTGGCCGCGTGGCCCGGTGCATCACCCGGCGACGGGCGAACGAGACCTTCGGCCAGAGCGCACAGACGAACCGTGCTCGCCGTCGACCTCTGGCCGGGGCTCGGTCAGGCACGATCCCGGTCGGAGCCGAAGAAGGGAAACCATGGCTCCTGCGGCCTCGCCCCCGGGTGACCGCGCCTCCGGCGCGCCCGAGCCGAGTCCGTCCGACATCCGCCGGTGGCGCAAGTACCTGGCCGACGAGCGCGCCGAAGCCGCCGTCTACCGGGACCTGGCCCAGCGCAAGACCGGCGAGGAGCGGGAGATCCTGCTCGCGCTCGCCGAGGCCGAGCGGCGCCACGAGACGCATTGGCGGACGCTGCTCGGCGACCGCGCCGGCAAGCCCGGCCGCGGCGACATCCGTACCCGCCTGCTCGCGTTCCTCGCCCGGCGGTTCGGGTCGGTGTTCGTCCTCGCGCTCGCGCAACGCGCCGAGGCGCGCTCGCCGTACGAGACCGAGAACGACGCGACGCCGACGATGGCGGCCGACGAGCGCATCCACGAGGAGGTCGTGCGCGGCCTCGCGACGCGGGGCCGCAACCGGCTGTCCGGGACGTTTCGCGCGGCGGTCTTCGGTGCGAACGACGGGCTGGTGAGCAACCTCGCGCTGGTGCTCGGCATCAGCGCGAGCGGCGTGTCGAGCCAGACCGTCCTGCTCACCGGGCTGGCCGGGCTGCTGGCCGGGGCGCTGTCGATGGGTGCCGGCGAGTTCGTCTCCGTACGCTCGCAACGGGAACTGCTCGAGGCGTCGACACCGAACCCGGAGAGCCACACCGCGGTCGCGCAGCTGGACATCGACGCCAACGAGCTGGCGCTGGTGTACCGGGCGCGCGGCATGTCCGCGGCCGAGGCGCAGGCGCGCGCGACCGAGGCACTGCGGGAGAACAGGCTGCACGCCACGCCACCGGCAGGCGGTGAAGCCGGCACCGACCAGCACGAGGCCATCGGCACGGGGGTCCGTGCCGGGCTGTCGAGCTTCTGCTTCTTCGCCTCCGGCGCCGTGCTCCCCGTGGTCCCGTACATGTTCGAGCTCGGCAGCACGGTCGCCGTGCTCGTCGCGGCGGGGCTCGTCGGCCTGGCCCTGCTCGCCACCGGCGCGGTCGTGGGCCTGCTCTCCGGTGGCCCGCCGCTGCGGCGCGCGTTGCGGCAGCTCGGGATCGGGTACGGCGCGGCCGCGGCGACGTACCTGCTCGGCCTGCTCTTCGGCACCGGCGTCGGGTAGCCGGCCGATTCCAAGGGGTGCCGATCAAGCGAGCCAGGCAACTTCCCTTGGAATCGGTCGGCTATCTTCGGCCCATGCGTGTCGTGTCGTTGCTGCCGTCGACGACGGAGATCCTGTTCGCCATCGGGGCGGGAGACGACGTGGCCGGCGTGACGGTCGACTGCGACTACCCGCACGCGGCGCGTACGAGGCCGGTCGTGTCACTGCCCACGCTGCCCGAGGGCCTCTCGGCCGGCGAGATCGACCGTGAGGTGCGGGCTCGCCTCGACGCGGGCGCCGACCTGTACCGGCTGGACGAGGGCGTGCTCCGCGACCTCGCGCCGGACGTCGTCGTCACCCAGGACCTCTGCGCCGTCTGCGCGGTCGACGTCGACGGCGTCGATGCCGCGCTCGCCCACCTGGGCTGCACGGCCGACGTGATCACCATCGACCCGCAGACGCTGCCCGAGGTGCTGGACAGCGTGGAGACCGTCGGCGCGGCGACCGGTCGCGAGGAGGCCGCGGCCCGCCTCGCGTCCTCCTTACGCGACCGCGTCGATGGCGTGCGTGCGGCCGTCAGTGGCCGGACCGCGCCCGCGGTGGCCGTACTCGAGTGGACCGATCCGCCGTTCACGGCGGGGCACTGGGTGCCCGGCATGGTGGTCGCCGCGGGTGGCACGCCGTCGCTCGGCAAGCCCGGCGCCCGGTCGGTTGCCACGACGTGGGACGAGGTGGCGGCGGGCGACCCCGACCTCATCGTGGTCGCGCCCTGTGGCTACCACCTCGACGGCGCCGTCGAGCTGGCCGAAGCGGCGGTCGCGGCCGGTCACCTGCCCGCGCGCGTGCCGGTGTGGGCGGTCGACGCCGACGCCGCGTTCGTACGGCCGGGGCCGCGGCTCGTCGACGGCGTGGAGGCGCTCGCGGCGATCTGTCACCCGGAGGCGCTGCCGCCACGCGCCGACCTGGCGAGATGCGTGCGGCCCTAGCGGTCGGTGACGTCGGCGAAGACGAAACCGTCCCGCTCGACGACCTCGCCGACGGCGACGTCCAGCGGGTGGGCGAACCCCGGGCCGTCGAACACGAAGGTGTGGAACTCCCCGTTCTCACCGCACGGGTCGACGTCTGCGGGCAGCTCGGCGAGCAGCGCGTCGTCGAACGTGCGCCCCGCGTACTGCGGTGGAACCTTTGCGGGGTCGACGCAGGTGAGTACCGCCCGCAAGCCCGCGGCGAGCATCTCGCGCGCGAGTGCCGGGGTCGGACGCTGCCACAGCGGGAACAGCGGCGCGATCCCCGTCCCTGCGAGGGTGCCTTCCCGGTACGCGCGCACGTCGGCGAGGAACAGGTCGCCGAAGACGACCGCCTCCACCCCGTCGTCTCTGGCAGCGGTCATGGCAGCCGCCATCCGCTGCTCGTACACCTCGTTCGGGCACGGGGACGGGATCTCCACGACGTGCAGCGGCAGCCCGAGGCTCTCCGCCTGCGCCTCGAGCAGCGAACGCCGGGTGGCGTGCATCGCGACCCGGTCGGCAGCGGCGTTGACCGTCACGAGTAGCCCGGTGACCTCGATGACCGGGTCGACCCGCGCCTCGGCCAGCGCGTACGTGCAGTCCTTGCCACTGCTCCAGCTCACCCAGGCACGCCGCACTCTGGTGATCAGCCGATCGAGGGGAACCAGAGCTTGAGCTCACGGGCGGCCTCTTCCGGGTCGCCGGAGGCGTGTATCAGGTTGTGCACGGGCCGCAGCTCCTCGTTCGCCAGGTCCGGCGAGTCCGAGCTGTAGTCCCCGCGGATCGTGCCGGGCGCGGCCGCGACCGGCAGCGTGTTGCCGATCAGCTTGCGTACGGTTTCGATCGCGCGGTTGCCCGACCACACCATCGGCACGAGCGCGCCGGAGTTCAAGAACCCGACCAGCCAGCTGCGTACCTGCTGGCCGATCGCGACGGCATCGTCGGTGCCGAGCTTGTCCTTGGTGGAGAAGCCGAGCTTCTCGTAGTCCGCCAGCGTCTTGTTACCGACCGTGGCGAGCCAGCCCTCGTCACGCGGGTAGTGGTCCTCGATGATCGCGCTCTCGCCGCGCGAGATCCTGATCTGCTCCAGCCGCAACCCGGCGCGTTCGAAACGCGCGACGACCTCGCCCGTCAGGCGGCGCTCGTAGGCGTCGGGCTTCATGATGACGAGTGTCCGCTCGTGCATGTGCGTTCGAACCTTCCGGTTGGTATCCGTTGTTGGCGCGAGAGTAACCGCTGAGCGTCGCGTCCAGGTAATCGACTAAACGGAGTAATCAGCCATTGCTTATATAAGCCAGTACTGATAATTTGCGAGCGTGCACGCGTTCGATGTGCTGGGCGACCCGGTACGCCGCAGGATCCTGGAGCTGCTCGCCGACGGCGAGCAGACCTCCGGTGCGGTTTGTGAGGTCGTGCAGGACGAGTTCGGCATCTCGCAGCCGGCAGTGTCGCAGCACCTGAAGGTGTTGCGCGATGCGGGATTCGCCACCGTACGCCCCGAGGGCACCCGCCGACTGTACGCGGTGAATGCCGGGCCGCTACGCGATGTCGACGCGTGGCTCGACCGCTTCCGGCGCAACTGGTCGCCACCACTCGAGGCACTCGCGACGGAGCTCGCGCGCGGCAAGCGCGCCCGTCGTCTCGGCAGCTCCAACACCCACCCACACCAGCAAGGGAAGAACAGATGATCGACGTCGACCAGCAGATCAACGCCGTAAGCCGCCACGTCGGCACCCGTACGCTGGAGGCTGGCGAGGCGCGCACCGTCACGGTGAGCCGGACCTACGACGCCACCATCGACGACGTCTGGGACGCCTGCACCAATCCCGAACGCATTCCCCGTTGGTTCGCGCCCGTCTCGGGCGACCTACGCCTCGGCGGTCGGTACCAGATCGAGGGCAACGCGGGCGGGGCCATCGAGCGCTGCGACCCGCCGCGGAGCTTCGCCGCGACCTGGGAGTACGGCAGCGACGTCACCTGGATCGAGCTCCGGCTGACCGCCGCCCCCGACGGCGGCACACGCTTCGAACTCGAGCACATCGCGCCGGTCGACGACGAGCGCTGGACCGAGTTCGGACCCGGCGCCGTCGGCGTCGGTTGGGACTTGGGGCTGATGGGCCTGGCCAGCCACCTGTCGTCCGGGGCCGCCGTGGCCCCTGACGAGGGCGCTGCCTGGATGGCGTCCGCCGACGGCGCGCGCTTCATGACACTGAGCAGCGAGGGCTGGCAGCAGGCCCACGCCGCGGCCGGCGCGGACGAGGCCGCCGCCCGCCACGCCGCGGAGCGTACGGTCGCGGCATACACCGGCGCCCCGGAGGCCACCGAGTAGGACCCCGGGCCCGACAACCGCGGCGACTCCGATCGATGAGTGGGGGCACGGCGAAAGCACGCGCCGGCGAGCTCCGCGCGAAGTGAGACATACCCCGCCGGCGGTCTCGACGCTGGCGTTTCCAGTCTCATCGAAGCTGACCCGCAGTGCGGCCGGCTCCAGCAGCCGGGTCAGGGATTGAACCCCGGTCGGTTACGGCGCGGTAGCTGACCGGGCTCCCAGCAAGGCGCGCGGAAGCCGACCGCGGTCGCGACCGACCTTGCATCCACCTCTCAGGAACCCAGTCCTCGCCAGGACGGTGATGGAGAGTCGCACACGTAGAGTCGCTTCGGCAGTATGCGGCGCGATCGGCCATGGAGGCTCTACGTGCGTGCGGTGATTCTGGGTGGGACCGGGGCGATCGGTGGCGCGGTAGCGGCCCGGCTGGTTGCCGCCGGCTGGTCCGTCGATGTGACCGGCCGTGATCGCGGGTCGATGCCGCAGGAGCTGGTCGCAGCCAGCGTGAGCTTTCACCAGATTGAGCGGAGCGACGCCCCTGCGGTTGGTCGGCTCGTCAGGGACGGTGCCGATCTCTTGGTCGATCTGCTCGCCTACCGCGGCGCGGATGTCCGCGCCCTGTTATCCGTGATGGCGTCGGTCACGAGCTTGGTCCTCATCTCGACCCGCGCAGTCTACGTCGACGCAGCTGGTCGTCACCTCAACGGCGACGTATCGCCATGGTTCCATTGCCCGATCAACGAGGACACCCCGACCGTTCCTCCCAGGGACGACGTCGACCCATTCACTCGAGAGGGGTATGCGCCGTCGAAAGTGGCCGCCGAACGCGTTGCCCTGGAAAGCGGGCTACCGGTCACCGTCATACGCCTCTCCAAGGTCCACGGACGCTGGGCGCGGAACCCGCGCACACGACTCTTCGTCGAACGCATGCTCCGCGGCGACCGCACGATCACGCTTGCGGACGAGGGCGCGTCGATTGACCACCTCACCGCCGCCGCGAACAGCGCCGCACTCATCGAAATCGTCGCGGATAGGCCCGGACAACGCATCCTCAACAGCGCCGATCCTGACACCCCGACCGCCCAGCGGATCGTTCAAACGATCGGCGAACGGCTGGACTGGGACGGGACCCTCGAACTGCTCGACGACGAAGCCGACCCCACAGCGGGCGAGCACCCTTGGCGGTCCGCTCATCCGATCGTGCTGGATACGGCAGCGTCCGCACGCCTCGGCTACTCGCCAGAAGGACCGGCGCTCGAACTCCTGACCCGGGAAGTTGACTGGATCGCCGAACAAATGAACGCCCGGTAGCCGAATCGCCGTGTGGCCAAGGCGAAGGACACCAGGGACAGCGAAACGCAGGTTGCCCGGCGTGGCCCCGACCGCGCCCTGCGGCGTGTTGGCGACGACGTCAGCAGCGCGTTCGTGCCGGCCGACAAAATGGGGGCCAGGCGTACGGCAGTTCGCCGAGTACCAGCCTTCACCCCGATCATCGAAACCATGCGTGGGCTGTTGAACGATAATCGCAATTGCCTGGTGCATCGGGCTGACGTTGGTCGGCTACCCGTGGGCGCGGGCGAAGTTCACAAAGCGAGCGTGATCTGGGCCAGCTCACACCAGTCCTGACGACGGCCTGCACGAGTCACCTCGGCGATCCGGGACGCCGACAAGGACGGTACGCATCAGGAGCCCCGCTTCGGGCAGGCGACTCTTGGCAGCTGCGATCGCCTTTGGCGGGACTAGCCTGGCCCCAGGTCGGCGGACACCCAGTGTTCTGGCTGCATGTAGATGGCGAGGTGCTCGCCGAATTGCGTTTGTTCGTATTCCACGTAGTCGGCGACCTTGTCCGGCGGGAGGTAGCGCGCGGCCATCTGCCAGAATCGCTCGCGGCTTCCTGACGCCGTCCTGGTCACCGGTCCCTCGACCGACACGTAGCGCACGGTCGGCTCGACTCGCTGCACCATCAGGCTGAACAGTCCGGCGGATCGAATCGCTCGCGCCTTTCGCGAATCCGGCCCGGTGTTCACCCACAGTTCGCCGCCCAGCGTGTAGTGGTACCACATAGGGATCGTCAGTGGTGCGCGGTCGGCCCGTTCGGCCACCGACAGCGCGCCGATATGAGGTTCGGCCAGGAATCGCTCACGTTCCCGTTTCGACAGTGCCATGTGGGCGACCCGTAGCGGCGACCACCGACAACCCCCGGGCATGCGGACCGCCCGCGGCGCGCGATCCCGTCAGTGCTCGAGGGCCTCCAGGTTGCGGGTGGCGGCTGCTCGAAGGAGTCGGTCGTCGAACGATCCTATGCGTGCGACGAGGTGTTCGGCGGCGAGTAGGACGCAGCAGTCGGGCATCTTGACGTTGGTGAGCGCGTGCACCTGTGCGAGTTTGACCGCGGTCTCCGGGGGGAGGGGCAGCTCCTGTACCTCCAAGTCGTGAAGCACCGCACGGGCGTCTTCTAAGCGGTTCTCCCGGGTGGGTGCGACGAGCACTTCGGCGAGGGTGAGTGAGTTGGCGCCGAACTCATCATCGATCTCACGGGCCAGCAGGCCCTCAGCACGCGCATGGTGTTCGTCATCGGCGTCGAGGTAGGCGATGATCACGCTGGCGTCCAGCACGATCACGCTGGCCACTCCTCGCGCAGCGGGGGCAGGTAGTCGGGTCCGTAGGTGCCGGTCAGCGCTCCGCTGTGCTCGCGCAACGCCGCTAGCCGGCGGTCGCGGTGCTCCTCGTGCACGCGTTGGGCTGCCCGGTGGCCTTCTAGCGCCAGTTGAACGAGGAGCTGGCCGCGACTCAAGTCGGGCCATCGGGTGGCGGCCGCGTCCAGTGCCGCGGCGAGGTCGTCGGTCTCGGTCACGAAGTGCCTGGGGCGTGTGGTCGCCGGTTACGCGTAGTGCGTTCAGCGTCAGCATTTGGTGGGCGACATCGGCCCAGCCCACTGCTTCGACCCCGCCACCGGTATGACCGGGCGGGCGCCACCACCTCCGCGCCGGCTGTCAGGAGCCGTCCGGGCGGCGCCGGCTCGCCAGCAGCTGCCGGGCGCGCTCGCCGCGCGAGTCGGTGCAGTAGCCAGCGCGTTGCAGCACGAGCAGGGCTTGAAGAACGTCGTAGTGCCAGTACGGCGGATAGTGCGGCTCGAGCTCGGTTGGCGGCGTCAGCGCAAACCGTTCGGTCTCGAGGTGCGGCTCTGAGTACTGTCGGGCCGTGCCTGACGCGCTGTTCGCCCACCCACGGCTCGCACCGCTGTACGACGAGCTGGACGGCTCGCGCGAGGATCTCGATCATTACCAGGCGATAGCGCACGAGCTGGGCGCGCGCAGCGTGCTTGACATCGGCTGCGGTACCGGGTGCCTGGCCCTCCTTCTCGCTGCCGCGGGGTTGGCTGTCACGGGAGTCGACCCAGCTGCGGCCTCGCTCGACATCGCCATGGGCACGGACCGTGACCAGAAGGTCCGCTGGGTGCACGGCACCTCCGCCGACGTCTCGGCCTTGGGCGTCGACCTCGTGGTCATGACCGGGAACGTCGCGCAAGTGTTCGTCGAGGACGAGGAATGGCGGGCCGTACTGCGCGACATCTTCACGACGCTCGGTCCCGGTGGTCACTTGGCCTTTGAGACCCGACGCCCCGATTTTCTAGCCTGGGAAGAGTGGGAGCAGGACCCCGTCGACGCCGTCGTCAGTACGCCGCAGGGCGTGGTCTGCGCGTCTCGCCGTACAACCTGCGTCTCGCTGCCCTTGGTGTCCTTCGCCTATACCTTTACCTTCCCCGACGGCAGCCACATCGTCTCCGACTCCACGCTCCGCTTCCGCGGCCGCGAGGAGATCGAGGACAGCCTGCAACACGCTGGCTTCCACGTCGTTGACGTCCGGCAGGCCCCTGACGCCCCGACCGTGAGTACGTCTTTCATCGCGCAGAAGGCACGCTGACGGCGCAGCGACCCGTGTGCGGATGTCACCTAACCCTTCAGCCGTGAGGACATTCGCTCTAGCCTTCGAATGTGAACGGATCGACCTGGAAGGACGTGAAGGACCTGGCGGTGCGGATGCCTGGCGCCGTACTCGGGCAGGCGCATGAGGGGTCACCCGCCTACTACGCGGGTCGACACGTCTTCGCGCGGCTGCGGTGGGACGAGCAGGGCCGCGAGATCGTTCAAATGTGGAGCGGCGATATGGATCTCGCGGGCACATTCGCGGGCCGGCGGGCGACCTTCCCGGTCATCCACACGTTCCGCTTCCGGGTATCGGTGTCGGCCTATCTCGACCAGCTCGGCCGGCGTGAGCTGGCCGAGATGTTGCTCGATTCCTTCCGCATCCGGGGCGGGTCTCGCCGAGCGCAGCGCGTCGACGAACGCGCCTACTTCGACCAGGAGTCACCGGACTCCTCCTGACCATCAGATCCGGCTCGCGTGTCCCAACCGACACCCGCTGACTCCGGCACGGATCACATCTGGTCGGCGGCCAGGTCGCGCTGATACCAGGTTCCTGGCTTACCGCCGAGGTCGACCGGATCGGCCGGGCCGACCGGGACGAACCCGGCCCTGGTCAGCACCTTCTGCGATGCGGCGTTCCTGTGGGCGGTGGCCGCCCTGAGCGTGTGCAGCCCGTGCCGCGCCGCCGCCAGCCGGCACAGATCCCGGACGGTCGCGGTCGCCACACCACGTCCGGCGACGTGCTGCGCGACCCGGTAGCCGAGTTCCGCGGTGCCATCCTCGATATCGACCAGGTTGAACCGGCCCAGCACCGAGCCATCCCCGGCGGCGAGCACGTAGAAGGAGCAGATGCCGGCTTCCTGCTCAGCCAGCAAAGCCTTGTGCCGGTCGGCGAACCGGTCGAAGAAGTCGTCGCCGCGGTCGGAGACCGAGGCAGCGAAGTAGGCGCGGTTCGCAAGCTCGAACGCAAGGATCGCCGGGGCATGGTCAGCATTCAGCCGCTGGAGCTCGGGCACCGCCCGACTCTACCCGCATGGTGCGCCGGGGCCGCCTGAGTTTTTGCCCGGACAGGCCACCTTCGTATCGGCCCACCCCCCACCTTGGGCACGTGTCGCCGTGGACAATGCATAGCCATGCGACTGCTCATTGACCTTGATCTTGACCAATTGCCGAACGACCAGGGTGCAGAGGCCAGCCGGATCCTTCGGTATTGGGCGGGTGCGCTGCCGCAGATGGAACTGACTCAGGCGGCCGAGCACGCTCTCATGGACTCGGACTACCAGCCAATCGGCAGCCTGCGCCTTCTGGACGCGCCGGACGACTCGCACTCAGCGCGGTCTGGCTAGCTGTTGTCGGCGACGGCGGCCATGGTTGTCAAGATCGTCGCCACCGGCTTGGACCCGTTGGCCGAGATGGCGTACGCATCGCCCCGGCAGACCGTGAGGTTCCGGCCAGGGCGAACAACCTCACCACACGCTCTAAGGACATCGCCGACTGCCGGGGTAAGCAAGTTGACCTTCAGCTCCACAGTCAGGACGCGCAATCCCGGCGCCATGAGCGTCAGCGCCGAGTAGCCACACGCGCTGTCCAGGATGGCAATTCCGACACCGGCGTGAAAGAACCCGTCCTGTTGAGTCAGCCGTGACGAGAACGGCACGTCAATCTCGACCGCGCCCGGCCGCACGCTTCGCAGCGCAGCAGCGAACGTTTCCAGCAGACCTTGTCGATCGAAGCTTTCCCGGACTCGCTGCTCGTAGCCGGGATCGGTGGGCTCGAACGCGGAACACATGACCAGGCAGTCTCGCACCCCCTACCCGGGGCCCCGGCCACCCCGGCTCCCGAGCTGACCGGCGCTGGTTGCGATTACCGTGGCGGCGCCGGGCGTCCGCCCGCACCCACCGCGCGAGAAGCGCTGCCAGGACTACCGCTACCGCTGCCTCGGCGAGCAGCACCGCCCATACCGTTGCCATGACTTCCTCCCCTACCGTCGTGCCTGCTCGACGCGCGGCGCCATCCCGATCGGTGCCCCGCGCGCGACCACCGCACCGGCCGCACGCATCTGCGTCGACCCGCACGCGCAGCGGGTCCAGAACGTCTGCCCCGCGGACGTTCGGTGCGCGGATAGCACCTCGAACGGCCGGTCGTCGGGCCATCCGCAGTGCGGGCACCTACCGGTCTGTGTGGTCATCACCCGCAAGGATCGACCCGTACAAACATGTACGTCCAGGTTGACTTTATGGACAGTACCGTGAAGGATTGCCTACATGATTGATCTGCGGCGCCTGCACGTCCTCCGGGCGGTGGACCACTACGGCACCGTGACCGCGGCCGCCGAGGCGCTGCACCTCACGCCGTCGGCCGCCTCGCAGCAGGTCCGGCAGCTCGGTCGCGAGCTCGGCGTCTCGCTGCTCGAACCGCACGGGCGGCGGGTACGCCTCACACCGGGTGCGCGCCGACTGCTCGCGCATGCCGACGAGATCGAGGCGCGCTGGGAGCGGGCAGAGGTCGACCTGCACGCCGATGGGGACAAGCCGGGCGGCGTGCTCCGCCTGAGCGGGTTCCCGGTCGCCGTCTCAGCGCTGCTCGCCCCGCTGGCGGCGACGCTTCGTACGGACTACCCGCAGCTCGTCGTTCAGGTCCGCGAGACGGAGAACCAGGAGAGCTTCGACCTGCTGTTCGAGAAGGAGGCCGACCTCGCGATCATCGAGGCGACCCCCGACAACCCGCCCATGACCGATCAACGGTTCGACCAGCGACCGCTGCTCGACGAGCCGTTCGACCTGGTTGTCGCATCCGGGCACCCGTTCGCGACCCGCAGCGAGATCGCGCTCGCCGAGGCGGCGCACGAGGACTGGATCATCCCGTCACAGAGCTACACCTGCCGCACCCTCCCGCTGTCGGCCTGCACCGCGGCCGGGTTCACGCCCAACATCGCTCACCATGCGCTGGAGTGGCACGCCATCGCCGGCCTCATCGCCCACGGCCTCGGCGTCGCGCTCATCCCCCAGATGGCGCACCTGGCGCCGCACCTGCCGGTGACCCGCGTACCGCTGCGCGGGGACCCGAGCCCCGGCCGCAAGCTGCTCACCTGTACCCGCGGCGGGGGCCGGGAGCACCCCGCGATCGCGGCGGCATTGGACGAGCTGCACCGCGTCGCGGAGGCAATCAGCTAATGCCTCTCCCTACACTGACCGCCGCCAAGGTCCGTTTCCGGTGGCCGCGACGCGCAGAAACCTCGCCGTTGCGGCCACGCCGAATGGATCTTGCTACTGCGCCACCCCTCCGCGGTCGGGCATGGTCCGTCCAGTTTCGGGGAACCGGTGGGTACCCCGTGCGGCATGATCCGGCGCAGCCGGAGGCCGAACGCGACGAAGACGATGAACAAGCCGTAACCCCGCCGGTTCGTCGAGACGCTCTGTATCCAGGGAGTGTACCGATGGTTTGCAGCCACGTATCCTCGGTGCGACCCGTACGCACGACGAGGAGGCGAACGTGGCGCTGCGCACGACGGTTGTTGGATCCTGGTGGCCGTACGCGGACGAGGCCGAGGCGCTCGCGCGCTACCACGCCGGCCAGCTCTCCGCGGAAGACGGGACGGCACTGCTCAACCGGTGCGCGAGCAGGGCCATCCAGGAGCAGCGCGGCCTCGGCCTGACCGAGTGGACCGGCGGCGAGTACTTCGCCGACCGCTTCATCCTGCACCTGGCCAAGCGGCTCTCCGGCGTCGAGGTCGACCAGCCTCCGAAGGAGGACGAGTTCGACTACGACGACCTCGGCCACGTCAAGATCGTCGGTACCGTCGACGCCCCCGACGGACTGGGTCATGTCGACGCGTACGAGCGGGAGAGCAAGCTACCCGGCGGCGTGCCGAAGGCAACCGTGGTCAGCCCGCTCGAGATGCTCGTGTCGGTGACGAGCGACCAGCAGGCCGAACTCGACCGGCAGATGCCCAACCTCCTCGCGGTGGTCAACCGCGAGATCCGCGGGCTGGCCGACGCGGGCTGCCCGCACGTGCAACTCGACGCGCCGGTGCTGGGCGTCATGGTCAACGAGGGTGCGCTCAGCTCGCAGCAGGCCGCCGACGTCGTCGCCGGCTGCTTCGAGGGGGTCAGCGGCGTGACCCGGGGCCTGCACATGTGCAACGGCAACAACCGAGGCCGACCGTTCTCCAGCGTCCTGCGCAACGCGCCGTGGGTCGCGATCCTGCAGCGCCTCGACGGCGTCATCGACGTGGCCAACCTGGAGGCCTCGTACTTCAGCGAGTACCGGGAGCGAGAGGCGTTCAAGGACCTTCCCAGGTCGATGGAGCTCGCAGCCGGGATCGTCGACGAGGCGAACTACTGGGTGGAGCCCGTCTCGAAGATCAAGGAACGCGCGGCGGACTGGGCGCGCGTCGTCGGTGAGGACCGGATATGGCTCCAGCTGTCCTGCGGGTTCGGCAGGCACGCGCCGCGCGACCGCGAGCTCCTGGAGCCGAAGATCGCCAACATGGTGGAGGCCGCGGCGACGTTCTGACCCCCGAAGTTACGGGGCTATGATCACCGGGAGCGTCAGCGTGCCGTCGCCGTCGATCTCCAGCCGGTCGAGCAGGAGTGCGGCGACCCGGTGCAGGGCGTACGGCGGGTTGTGCAACGCCAGGTGCCCGGCGGCGGTCTCGTACAGCCGCTGGGCCGCGCGTATCAGCGAACGGGTGCCGGCCAGGTCGATGAACGTGAGCTGGTCGAGGTCGAGGTGGATCAGCCCGTCGGTGCCACACCGGTCACCGGTCAGCAACGCGAGCACGTCATCGAACCGCTCGCGGCTGCTGATGTCGATCTCGCCCACCAGCCGCCACCCGGCGCGCTCGCCGGCGAGCAGTTCGACAGTCAGCAGCTGGCTCGCCACGATGTCCCCAAGTGGGGGCCACGTTCGGCTTCGATCATCGTGGTTGGAAGCGGGGACAGCAGAGCCAGCGATGAGCACCTCCATACCTGGCGAGACGCGACCGTGGTGACGAATCACCTGCCCGTCGCGATGGGCGGGGCTCAGGCTGCGTGCTCAACCTGATAGGTCAACAATGCGCTATCAGCGCCTTGATCTACAAGCTCACCGACCGAAACCGTACGATCGTTTGACGAGCGCAAGACGAAGCGCTTCCCCAGCGTGGCCAGCTTGTCCACAATGATCACGGTATGTAACCAACTTCCTGCATATCCTTGCCTGAAAGCCATAGAAGGCCGGCAAACAGTTACATAGCGTGATGGTTTCCGACAGCAGCTCGCCCCGACCAGCTCAGGGCTGGCCGAGGCGAGAGGGGCGACTAGATGGCCGTCAGCTCTTGGCGCTGCTGGTGTTGACCTGGCCGTTGACCCCCTTGGGGAAGAAGCCACCGGAGGTCGCCTCGTCCGGGGTCAGGTAGACGATGTTCAAGACATCGCCCGGAGTCCGGCTGAACGCCTTGCCGAACTTGTCGGTCGGCACGATGTTCGCCCGGTCGTGCCGCTCGACGCCCTGGTCGTCGTCCGTGGAGTTGTCGAGCGCGTCACGGGCATCGGAGAGCTTGTTCGCGGCCCTGCGCAGCTTGTGCGAACCGCCACCGAAGCCGAGCAGGTCGCCGAGAATGCCGCCACCACCACGGTGCTCGTAGATCGAGGTACGGATGGTGGAGGCGTGGTACGCCTCGGCAGCCAGGATGCCTGCCGCCGCCTCGAGATACGTCTTGTTGTCGATCAGCGGGGCGGCGCCCTTATAGGCCGTGACCCCCACATCCTCGAACAGGAACGCGGCGAGCAGGAAGTTCTCCTCGCACTCGAAGGCGTCGAAGTGCTTGTGGCTCCCGATCAGACCCGCGGCCCGCGCGGCAGCGGTGAAGCTCGCCTTCAGGTCGATGGCGGGCTGCGCCACCGCGGCGCCACCCAGCCCGGCACGCAGGAACTTCACGTGCTCGTACTCGTCCTGGGCGATCTCGCGAGCGTACTGGCTGAGCGTACGGCTGCGGAACGGCACGCGGTGCCCGCCCCGCACGCCACCCTGGGAGCCCTTGCCACCCGTCATCGAGTCCGGCAGGTCCTTGCCGTACACCGCTTGCAGGTAGAAGTTCGCTTCCAGGTACTCCAGGTTCAACGCGAAGTTCAGCACCGTCGCGTCGCTGAGCGCCGCAGCATCCGTGCTCACGTCGGCGTGCGCCACGCCTGCACCGAGCGTCGACGCACCGACCACACCGAGGCCGGCGAGCCCTGCGCTGCGCAGGAACTTCCGCCGGTCGCTCTCGGTTTCGGCGCTGCGCTCGATGATCGACGCTGCGGCCTTCTTCCCGAACATCAATCCACCTCTTCTCCACCCCCGAGTGACACGTGTCGATCATCGATTCGGAGCACGTGCCGTCACGGATTGCTCACGAGGAGGTTCGATTTGACGGGAGGCTCAGCGCTCGCGGACGGCGGCGCCGAGGCGGGGCGAGTGGTACGCGGGGGTCTCCCCCTCCAGCCAGGTCGCGAGGTCGGGCGCGTGCGGCCGGGCCCCGCCGAGCAGCAGGATGCCGAGGAGCACCAGCCAGCTGACCACCGCGAGCACGACCATGACCAGCGCGGCGAGCCGTACCCCGTGGCTCAACGAGCCGGTGACCATCGCGATGTGCAACAGCACCGGCCCCACGAGGAACGCCGCCTCCGACCGCAGCAGCTCGACCAGCGCGAACGTCGGCCCGAGCCGGTTGGAGGGCGCGCTGAGACCGCCCATGAACAGGCCGGGCGCGACGCCCGCACCAGCGCCGAACCCGAGCAGCAACCCCGCCACCGCCACCACGGCCGCGTCGTACCCGGAGCCGAGGGCCAACAGCAACGCGCCGCCGGCGGCGACCAGGCCGAGGCCCGCGAACGCCAGTACGGGCAACCACCGGGTCGTCAGGGCCTTCTTGAACAGCCACGCGGCCACGGCGATGCCGGCCAGCTGGGTGGCGAGCAGCCCTCCGACGGTTGCCGGCGACTGGTGGCCGACCTCCAGCAGGTACACGACGGCCAGTTCGATCAGCGTGGTGAAACCGGCGCCGGCGACCATCGCGGCGGAGATCCCGGTGACCGGCAGCGTATGGGTGATCAACTTCATCGGCATCAGGGCGCGGTCCTTGCGGTACTGGCGGACGAGCAGCGTCACCAGTGCCGCCAACCCCGCGATCAGCGGGATCAGGAAGCCCGGTGAGACGAACGACCCGCGCGACAGCCAGGACACCCCGATGAACGGCAGCACCGTTCCCGCGGCCGCCACCGGGATGGCCGACCAGTCGAAGCCCATACCGGGCGCCGTCGCCTCCGTACGTTCGAACCCGAGCACGCCGAAGACCATGCCGGCCAGCCCGAGTACGGCCACGCCGGCGAACAGCCAACGCCACGCCATGAAGGTCCCGGTCAGGCCGCCTACCACCGGCCCGAGCGTCACCATGCCGAACAGCCCAAGGTTGACGAAGGCCGCCGTGAGCGGCAGCCGCTCGACGCCGTGGTTGGTGATCAGCGGCGGCAACGCGGCGACGAGGAGCATACCGGTCGCCACGCCCTGCGCCAGCCGCCCGATCGTGAACAGCACGACACCGGGCGCGAGCGCGCACAGCAGCGACCCGACGACGAACCCCGCCTCGCAGGCCACGTACAGCGACCACTTGGGCTTGCGCTGGATCAGATCGGCGGCCGCGACCGCGCCGAACGCGTACCCGGCGTTCGCCAGCGCCCCGGACAGCTGCACGCCGAACATCGTCGTCTTCAGGTCGGCCATCAGCTCCCGCTGGAACAGGAGGGTCGCCGTGGACAGCACGATGAACGGGCACAGCGCGAGCAGCGCGAGTGCTACTGCGGTGGGGTAGCTGCCGGCGAGCGGTGTACTGCGAAGAAGTCCAGCCGGTATTGAGCGTTTCACTGGGAGTCGCGTACCCGAACAGCGTGAACGGTAACCGCGGGCGGCTCCCGGCGGCGGTGGCGACAGTGATCGTGGGAAGGGCACCCGTGGCCGACGACGGGTAGCCTTCCCCTGATTACGCGGCCGGCGGGGGCTCAGCCGAGGAGCGCGCGGACGTCGTCGACGACGAAGTCGGGCGTGACGTCGCTGCGCGCTGCCTCTTCCGTGCTGGTCGCTCCGGACAGCACGAGCACCGACGACATGCCCAGCGCGGCGGCCATCGCCACGTCCGTGCCCAGGCGGTCGCCGACGACGACCGACTCGCCGGCGGCGACGCCCAGCCGGTTTACGAGAGCCCTGGCCATGTGCGCGCTGGGCTTCCCGGCGATCGCCTCGGCGCGCACGCCCGCGCTCGCCTCGATGGCCGCCAGCATCGCCGCGCAGTCGGGCAGGTCCCCGTCGCCGGTCGGGCAGAACGGGTCGGGGTTGGTCGCCACGAGCGCCGCGCCGCCCCGGACCGCGTGGAACGCGCGGGTGAGCTTGGCGTAGTCGAACGTACGGTCGAACGACACCGCAACCACGTCCGCCTCCCCCGCGTCGCGCGTGACGGCGAAGCCGGCACGCTCGAGCTCGCGGTCGACCAACGGCTCGGCGACGGTGAGGATGCGCGCGCCCGCGTGCCGTTCGCGCAGGTAGTGCAGCAGCGAGTCCAGCGCCGTGACCACGTCCGCGCGCTCGGCCTCGATACCCAGCGCGCCCAGCTTGCGCGCGTAGTCGCCCGCGGACTCCAGCGGCTTGTTGGTGACGAAGACCACGCGCGCTCCCCGCTCCCTCAGCTCGCGCACCACCGCGCCGGCGCCGGGCAGCAGGCGGTCGCCCAGATACACGGTGCCGTCCAGGTCGAGCGCGTACCCACGGAACCTCGGCAGCCGGAAAGCGCCCTGCGCGTCGACCGCGGCACCTTCGCGTCCAGTGAGATGCCGGCCGTTCACGAGGCCGGCTCGGTGGGCGCGGCGACGAAGGTCATGCCCATGGACATCGAGATCGCCGTGGCGGCCCGCTGGAGCGGGCCGACCGCGTCGGCCATGAGGTCCTTGCCGAACCGCGTCGCGGGCCCCGAGGCACTGAGCACGACCACGTCCGCTGGCGGCACCCGGACGGGGACCGCGACGGTGTGGACGCCGCTGATCGTCTCCTCGAACGCCATCGCGTAGCCCAGGCGGCGCTCCTCGTCCAGCTTGCCGAGCAGGCCCGCGAGGGTGGGCGGCGTCACGTGACCGAACGCCACCTCGCCGGCCTCGTGCGCCAGCCGGGTGATCTCCGTACGGGGCATGCTCGCGAGCAGCACCCGCCCGGCCGCCCCAGCCCAGAGCGGGTACAGCCGTCCCGGGTCGGCCTTCGCCTTGAGCTCCGCTCGGGCCTCCAACTGGGCGATGTAGACCCTCGACGAACCGACCCGCATCGCCAGCTCGATCGTCTCGCCCAGCTCGTCGCGCAACCCCGTCATGTGGGGCAGCGCCTCGCTCCGAACGTCGACGCGGGCGAGGTACGCCATGCCGAGTTCGAGCGTCCGCGGGCCCAGCCCGTACTTGCGCGTCGCCGACTCCTGGCGTACGAGGCCGGTGTCCTCCAGCGCCTGCAGCAGTCGCTGCACCGTGCTCCGCGGCAGCTGGATCGAGTCGCTCAGCTCGCGTGCGCTGAGGTTCCCCCGGCTCTCGGCGAGCGCCGCCAGCACGTCGGCGGCCTTGTGCACCGACTCGTTCACGTCACCACCTCAGCGATCCTCCACGCTCAGCGTCCCGCACCGAGCGTCATACCCTCGATGATGCGCCGGCCGAGCCACAGGTAGAGGAGCAGCATCGGGAGCACGAGGATGCACACCCCGGCGAACAGCGCACCGTAGTCCGCTCCGGTGTACTGCATGCTCGCGAGGAAGTTCAGCAACGCCAGCGAGAGCGTGTACTTCTCGTCGCTCTGCAGGAAGACCAGTGCCAGCAGCGTCTCGTTCCACATGCTGATCGCGTTGAGTACCAGCACGGTAATGAGCCCGGACCGGGCGAGCGGCAGCATGATCTGCCAGAACGTCCGCATCGGTGACGCACCGTCGATGGCGGCGGCCTCCTCCATCTCGCTGGGCAACGAGCGCAGGAAGCCGGTGAGCAGGAACACCGTGAACGGCAGGTGTGTCGCCGCGTACACCACGTAGAGGCCGAAGAGGTTGTTCACCAGGCCGGCCGCGCTCACCATCACGAAGAGCGGGATCACCGTCACCTGCGCGGGAATCCCGAGGCCCGCGGCGAAGAAGACGGTGAGGAACGAGGTCGTACGGCTGCGGACGCGGACGAGCACGTACGCCGCCGGCGCCGAGATCGCGACCGTGCTGACCGCGCCCGCGGCGACGACGGCGGCGGTGTTGAACGTCGCGCGCCCGAAGCCGCTACCCGTCCACGCGTGCAGCCAGTTCTCGAAGCGCGGCGAGGTCGGCGGCGCCCACGGAGCCGCGAATATCGCGGCGGTCGACTTGAACGACGAGAGCGCGAGGAAGACCAGGACGCTGATGTCGAAGGCGACAAGCAGCCACACGAGCGCGCTGCCGGCGTATCTCGCCGGGCTGCGGCCACCGGAGAGCGGGGCCCGGGTGCCTCGTCGTCTCCTGGTACCAGCCGTCGCCGGGGGTGTCACCGTGGCTGTCATCGTCTAGAACTCCACAGCGTCGCGCCGGAGCAGTCGGCGGAGGACCAGGACAAAGACCGCGATGAGCGCCAGCATGAGCATCGCGGACGCCGACGCGTAACCGAACATGTACGACGGTGACCTGCCACCGAACGACTCGCCGTAGACGAACAGTGCGGAGTTCCACACCGCCGTCGGCGGCAGGTCGTTCGTTGTCCCGCCGAAAGCGTAGATGAACTCGAACAGCTTCAACGAGTTGATGGTCCAGAAGACTGCCGCGACCGAGATGACGTCCCAGGACAGCGGTATGGTCACGTGCCGCAGGCGTTGCAGCGCGTTGGTTCCGGCGATGAACGCGTCCTCGTAGAAGTACGCCGGTATCCGGTCCACACCCGCCAGGATGATCGTGACGTAGAACCCGGTGGAGAACCAGACGAGCCCCACCAGGATCATCGCGAACAGGTTGTCTGCGTCGAGCCACGGTATGGGCGACGTGCCGAATACCGCTCCGAGGACCTGATTCACGACGCCGTCGTACTGGAAGATGAAACCCCAGGCGATGGACAGCACGATCGCGGACACGATGTGCGGGAAGAACAGGACCGAGCGGATGAACCCTCTACCCCGCATCTCGCGGATCAGCATGGTCAGGGCGAAGCTCAGCACGAAGACGGCGGCGCCGACCACGACGAGGATGACGACCGTGTTGATGAACGCCTGGTGGAACGCGGGATCCCGCAGCAGGCGAGCGTAGTTACCCAACCCTGCCCAGGTCATCGGGCCGATGCCCGTCCACTTGTGGAAGCTGATCCACAGCGCGGCCAGGGACGGCCCGATGACGAAGACCAGGTAAAGGACCAGCGCGGGCGAGACGAACGAGAGCAGGAGCTTCCGCCGGCCGCGCTCCAGCGGGCTGTACCCTGGCCGTTGCTCGGCTGGCCGCCTCCAGAACGTGAGCGGCCGCGCGGTGACGGCCATCAGCCGTTGTTCTCCCAGTAGCTCTTCTGCCCGCTCTTGATCTTGGCGATGAACTGGTCGACCGAGATGTCTCCCGCAAGCAGCTTGCTGCTCAGGGGCTGGAACACCTTGGTGTTGTAGTCGGAGAAGTCACCCTGGATGCCGTCGTCGATCTCGCTGACGCCGTTGGCCTCGATGAGCTGCTTCACGTCCGCGAGCTGCTTCGGCACAGCGATGTCGGTTCGCGGAGTCAGGTTGGCGGCCTTCGTCGCGATGGGCGACAGCCGGTCCTTGTTCAGGAAGTACGCGATGAACTTCTTCGCGGCGTCCGCGTGCTCGGCCGGCTTCGGGACGGCGAACCCGATGACGCTGGATGGCACGGTCGCGTCCTCACCCATCGCGGGGAAGTTGAAGGACCGGTAGTCGAAGCCCGACGACGCGACGGTCGACGTCTCGGTGGGCGCCCAGCTGCCCATGAAGAGGAAGTCGGCCTTGCCCTGCGCCCACTTGTTCTGGATGGCGGGCCACTTCGAGCTCGTGTAGCCCGGCATGAAGTAGTCCTTCTGCGCGAGCGACGCGATGCCGGCGACGGCGTCACGTACCTTCGGGTCGCTCCAGCCGCTGCCGTCCTTGTCGGCCGCGAGCTGGTGGAGGCCGCCCGGACCGAGGGTCCTGACGAGTCCGGTCGCCAGCCAGTACTGCGCGTACCCGGCGATGTCGCCGTCCAACGCGAGCGGGTCGCGACCGGCGGCCTTGCGCTTGGCCAGCAGGTCGGTGAACTGCTGCCAGGTCTTGGGCGGGTCCTGCACGACCTTGGGGAGGCTCTTGCCGTTGAGCCAGATCGTGTAACCGATGACCTCGTACGGGACCATGAACTGCTTGTCGTCGGCGGTTGTGGTGAACCGGTCGTACTTGGTTGGGATCACATCGCGCACCGTGTGATCCTCACCGGGCACCTTCATGTCGTACGCGCTGGTGAGGTCGGTGAACTGGTCGTTGTCGACGAGGGCGCCCTTCAGGCTGAAGTACTGCTGGTCCACCAGGTCGGGCACGTTGCCCCCGTGCAGCGCGGCGAGGAGCTTGGTGATGTTGTCGCGCCCCTGCCACTGCACGTCGACATGGATGCCGGTGTCCTTCTCGAAGCCCTTGATCGCCGCCTTGAGTACCTTGGCCTGCGGCTCCTTGCGCTGCCACAGCGACCAGTAGGTCAGCTCCTTGGAGTTCGATGAGCCTCCGGAGCCACAGCCGGCGAGCGACAGCGCGGCGGCGACCAGCACCACCACCGTGGATCGCAGCAAGCGACGGGTCGACCTCATGGTACAGACCACCATCTCTAGATGTCCTGGTTATCGAGACACCGTCCTGTTTCGAGGACAGTACGGTCTGGCGTGGCGCGGGTCAATAGCGAAGAATTGCGGTAACCGAAACGCTATCTTGACGGCTGGGTCGGGCCCCCTGACCGTATAGTCGGGACAGTAACTCGCTATACAGGACACGATGGGAGGCCGGTGCTACGTGGCGGGCACGGATGGCGCGGCGGGCATCTCTCGCCTGCTCGCCGGCAGCACCTTCCTGGTCACCGGCGCGACCGGTGCCCGGGTCGCGTCCGGCATCTGCGACGCCGTGCACGCCGCCGGCGGTCGCCTGGTCGTGAGCGATCTCACCGACGCCGCAGTGGCCGAGACCGTCGAGCGATACCCCGGCGCGCTCGGGGTCACGGGCGACGTCACGGATCCCGCCGACGCCGAGCGGGTCGTGGCGACCGCCGTCGAGCGGTACGGGGTGCTGGACGGCCTGGTGAACAACGCCGGCATCGGCCTGCGAAAGCCGTTCTACGAGGCCACCGAGGAGGAGTTCGACCAGGTGCTCGACACCGACCTGCGCGGAGTGTGGCTGATGAGCCGCGCGTTCGCCCGGTCGGCGATCGATCAGGGACGGCCCGGGTCCATCGTCAACATCTCCTCCGTTCACGCGCGCGCCACCATCGACCGGTACGGCATCTACGCCGGGGCGAAAGCCGGGGTCGAGGGGCTCACCCGGGGCTGCGCGGTGGAGCTCGGCGCGCACGGCATCCGGTGCAACGCCGTCGCGCCCGGGTACGTGCCTCCAGCCACACACCTCGACGGCGGCTCGCGCCCGGCAGACCGGATCGACGCGCATACTCACGGCGAGCAGCCGCTGTACAGGACGGTGGAGCCGATCGAATGCGGCTGGGCCGCGGTGTTCCTCCTGTCCGAGCTGAGCCGGTGCGTCACCGGCCAGGTGATCGGTGTCGACGCGGGCCTGTCGATTCGGCTGTACAACCGCGAGTGGAGCGAGCGCGCGTACACCGATCGGCTGGCGCGCAGCGGTGCGGCCGGCGCGGGCGCTGGCAGCGGCGGGTCCCGGAGCGTGAGCTGATGCGGATCGTACGGATCACGGCGACCGAGGTTGCCGTACCCGCCCGTCCCGGAGCCGTGGAGTCCGAGTCGTTCCACCGGCCGCTGCACAGCAGGCCGTGGCGCGGGCAGCCGGCGTGGACGGTGCAATTCGACGAGATGCCGAAGGTGGTGCTCCGGCTCGAGCTGGACGGCGGCCCCGTCGGACTGGGCGAACTGTACCGCGGGCACGACTGGGCGAACGTGGACGCGCTGGCCGACGCCCTGATCGGTCGCGACATCGAGACGCTGAGCCCTCAGGCGCTGCCGCTGGCCCGCGTCCTGGAGCACGACGGGTTCGAGATGGCCGTGTGGGACGCGTACGCACGGTCGCTGGGCGTCCGGGTGGCCGACCTGCTCGGCGGGCCGGTGCGCGACCGTGTGCTCGTCAACGCCTGGTCAGGACCGCGCACCGCGGAGGAGATCGGCGACCTGGCGCGTACGTTCAGGGACGAAGGCTTCACGACCGTCAAGCTGAAGGGCTCGCTGGAGGACGACGTCGTCGCCTGGTGTGCCGCGATCGCCGAGCGAGCCGCGGGCCTGCGCGTCGTGCTCGACCCGAACGGTCGGTTCGAGCGGTTCGCCGAGGCGCGGCGGATCGGCGCTGCCCTTGCAGACGTCGGCAACGTCGACTTCCTTGAGGACCCGATACCGCACGCCATGGTGCCCGACTGGCAGCTGCTGCGGGGCACCATCGCTGTGCCGCTGGCACGGCACGTCTCGCTCGCGGGCGGCCAACTCGGCGACCGCAGCATGGAGGTCGTGACCGCGATCCGCGCCGGCACCGCCGACGCGTTCAACTTCACCGCTGGTCTCGCCGACTTCCAGCGGCTCGACCACGCCGCCGGCATCGCGGGAATCCAGTGCTGGCACGGCTCGCAGGTCGACCTCGGCATCGCGGAGGCGGCGTACGTCCACTCCTGCGCGGCCGCGCAGTCTTGCGCGCTGGCGAGCGACATCTTCGGGCGCAGGATCCGTAGCCACGACCTGCTGCGCGAGCCGCTTGCGATAACCCCGCCGTACGCCGCCCTGCCCGCGGGCCCAGGGCTGGGTGTCGAGATCGACGAGGCCGCGCTCGAGGAGCACCGGGTCAGCGAAAGGGAGTACAGCCACCGATGATCTACCAGAACCCGTTCGAGGCCGACGCCGACCGTGCCCAGATCTGGGAGATGCTCGTCGAGCGCGACATCCGCGCGTACGTCGCGAATGACTGGTCGCAGGTCGCCGGCGACTTCCTCGCCGAGGAGTTCGTGGCGGTGACCGGTCGGGGCCGTTCTAACCCGGACTCGTGGCGGCTGGGGTTCCCCGCCCTGGAGAACTACCGCGACTCCTGGGTGGGCAACGGCAGGCGGCTGCAGGAGCAGGTACCGGACCTGGAGCAGGGGTTGTACGACGCGACGACCCTGCGCGACATCGAGATCGAGGGCGGCCGCGCCATCGCGCACAAGAAGTTCGACGGGCAGCTGCGCCGCCACGACGGCAGCCTCGTCCAGCTCCGGTCGCAGACCCTCTACCTGTGCAAGCAGGTCGACAACCGCTGGCGGATCCAGGGCTTCGTCGGTTACCTGCCCAACCCGATGGGCGACATGGGCGGCCCTCCGTCGTCGGCGCCCGGCAAGGAGTTGCCCTCGGCCGCCACCCAGCACCCGGGTGCCGGACCGTACTCGCCGGCGCTCACCGTGCGCACCGAGCAGCTGGTGGTCATCTCGGGACAGGGGGCCATCGGCGCGGACGGGTCCGTCGTCGGCGACACCGTCGAGGAGCAAGCGCGTACGACGCTGGACAACTGCGCGCGCCAGCTGGCGTCGGCCGGCTGCACGTTCGCGGACGTGTTCAAGGTCAACGTTTTCCTGAGCGACCTCGCGGACTGGCAGGCGTTCAACGGCGTCTACCGTCAGGTGATGCCCGAACCGCGGCCGGTGCGAACGGCCGTAGGCACGGGGCTCCTCCCGGGCCTGCTCGTCGAGGTCGAGATGTGGGCGACGAAGGGCTCCTCATGACGGCCTGGCAGGACCTCACCTCCGCGCGCCTCGACCTGGTAGACCGACAGGTCCCCGTCGTACTGCCGCTCGCTGCGGTCGAGCAGCACGGGCCGCACCTGCCGCTCGCCACCGACCGGCTCATCGTCGAACACCTGTGCGCGCGACTGGACGAGGAGCTCGGCGCCGAGGTCCTGACACTGCCGACCGTGGCGGTCGGCAACTCGACACATCACCGCGACTTCCCCGGCACGCTCTCCGTACGGCACGCCACGTTGCTCGACCAGGCAACCGACGTCGCCGAGTGCGTCTTCGGAGACGGGTTCCACAACCTTTTGCTGCTCAACGCGCACGGCGGCAACGAGGGCATCGCGCAGGTGGCACTGGAGCAGCTCGGTGCCCGCTGGCGCGACCGCCGGGTGGTGCGTACCACCTGGTGGCAGGTCGCGGCGGAGGCGATCGGCGCGATCAGCGAGGCCGGCCCCGGTGGCGTCGGTCACGCCTGCGAGCTGGAGACCTCGCTGGTGCTCGCCATCGCTCCGCAGCTCGTGGACACCGCGGCCGCGCCGGCCAGGGAGAGCGCGCCGGCGTTCACCTGGGACGCGGGCGACATGCTCCGGCCGTCCCGCGCGACGCTGTACCGGCGCTTCGCGGACATCGCGCCCTCCGGGGTGTTCGGGGAGCCGCGCGCCGCAAGCGCCGAGAAGGGCAAGCGGATCAGCGAGGCCGTCACCACGGAGCTGGTGGGGATCCTCGAGTCGTTGCGCGGCAGGCCGCTACCGGCCGCGGGCGGGGCTACGGCGTGACGGTGCACCCGGCCGCTCCCGTCCGCGGGGTCTCACCCGTACTCGCCGTGCCGTTCACCCCGGACGGCGAGGTTGCGCTCGACGACTTCCGCCGCCTCGTCCGGCACGTCCTCTCGACCGGGGTCACGAGCGTAATGTTCCCTGGTCTCGCGTCGGAGTTCTACAAGCTGTCGGAGGCCGAACGGGTCGCGCTGCGCGATGTGCTGCTCGCCGAGACGACCGTGCGTACGGACGTCGCGGCGGTCATCTCGGTCAGCGACCACGCGACGCACCTCGCGGCACGCAGCGCACGTGCGGTCGTCCAGGCGGGAGCGGACGTGGTCAACCTCCTGCCGCCGCACTTCCTCGGCCCGTCGGCTGACGCGCTGGCCGCGCACATCGGCGCGGTGCTCGCCGCGATCGCTCCCACGCCGGTCGTGGTGCAGTGCGCACCGGCGCAGACTGGAACGAGCCTGGACGCCTCGGTCATCGCCGGCATCGCGCGCGAGCACTCCAACCTGCGCATGGTCAAGGTGGAGTCCGCCCCGCCCGGCCGGTTCATCGCCGCGCTCGGAATGCAGGAGCCACCGCTGGCTGCCGTTGTCGGCCAGGCAGGAGTGCAGATGCTCGACGCCGCGCGCCGTGGTGCGGTCGGCGTCCAGCCGGGCTGCTCGTTCAGCGAGCTGTACGTCGACGTCTGGCGC
>JBOHBN010000128.1:0-1307 GCA_050698355.1 Streptosporangiales bacterium
CCACTGACGCGAACACGCCTTGACGAGCTGGGAAGCGCGCTCAGCCGGCTGTCCGCAGGGCGATGCACCATCGCGCCGGCGGTCGAGCCGGGACCGAGCATCATCGGCCACCGGCCGAATAGATAGAGCAACCGTCGGCGGGCGCCGGTGGCATGGCGATTACGCGCGCTGGAGTCCGCCCTGCCGACGATGGTCCCGACCGAGGACTGTCGCCTCGACGCGGCCAGTTGGTTCGCGGTGTGAAAGGTGCGGGGCCTAGATCGTTGACCGGGAATTCGTGAGTGTTCTCGACACGCCGCACCTGGGTCAGTGGGTATGGCGTGAAGAGTGTCCAAGATCGGCGTGTTCACACACGTCTGACCGTTGGAGTCTTCGTGATCGCCGACCTGGACACTCTTCTGATCGCACTCTACGTGGAACTGACCGACCGCCTCATCCCCACGGTGGGGCATCGACGTGGTCCGGGGCGGCCGCCGGTAGTGACCGACGCCGAGCTGGTGTGCCTGGCCGTGGCGCAGGTGCTGTTGCGCTACGACGACGAACGGCACTGGCTGCGTGCGGCCCCGGCGCGGGTAGGGCACCTGTTTCCGCGGCTGCTTGGCCAAAGCGAGTACAACCAGCGGATCAAGGCGACAGCACCGCTGATGGAGGCCGCGCTGCGGTGGCTCGCCGACCAGACACCTGGCACCGCCGAACTGCTGCGGCTGGCCGATGGCACGCCCGTGCCGTGTGGGCAGTCAGTGGTGACCACGCAGCGTTCGAACCTGTTCGGCTATGCCGGGTACGGCTACTGTGCCTCGCACAGCCGGTTCTACTGGGGTGCGAAACTGATGCTGATCTGCACAGCCGACGGCACGGTCACCGGGTTCGACCTGGCCAATCCCAAGCTGACAGGCGAACGTGAGCAGACCCAGCTGATGCTGATTGGTCAACCCGCCAACCGGCCTCGACCCGGCACCGCGGTCGTGGCCGACAAGGGGTTCGCCGGCGCGGACTTCGAGGCCTTCATCGCCAGCTTGGACCTTGCCCTGATCCGCCCTGCACGGCGTAGCGAGAAGACCCCCAGATACTTCCCTAACTGGCTGCGTCAGCGGGTCGAGGCGATCATCTGGACGCTGAAGAACCAGCTCGGCCTGGAACGCCACGGCGGCCGCGTCCCCACCGGCTTGCGCGCCCGGGTCGTGCAGCGCCTCCTCGCCCTCAACGCCGCCATCTGGCACAACTGCACCATCGACGCACCGATCAAGCGCTCCCTGACCGCCTACGACCACTGATGACCTGCCCAAACTTTCCGGTCAACGATCTAG
>JBOHBN010000129.1:0-11277 GCA_050698355.1 Streptosporangiales bacterium
GGCCGGTCACACAAGGTCACCCACCGCACCAGACAGGCAACCGAGCACGCCTGGAACCCGGACATGCCGGACCACGTAACGATCTTCCAAGCTGGTTCTCTACGAGGTGGCGCGAAAACACCGTTCGCGACGGAACCAACACCGGCCCGCGCTCACTCAGGCAGGAGCGTGAAAGTCGACACGTGTCGCGGACGTACCACTCGGAAATCTCGGAGGTTGAGCGTCGCAACCTTAGTCACGCCGAGCCGCTCAGCCACTGCAACCACCGATGCGTCCGCCGCCCCGAGCCGCAAGTCCGCGTACTTATCAACCAGCGTCGCCATACGGTGCAGGTCCTCGGGCAGAAGAGCTTCCAAAACGAACGTCCGGCCAGCACTGAGCGAGGCGAGGAACGAAGCCTCGGCCGCGCTCCCGCCATCCCGTTCCAACATGTAGCAGGTCTCGCCAGCAACAAACGCGGGAACGATCAGACGCATACGTTCACCACGGACACGACCGAACAGATCAACACAACGATCATGATCCCGGTCGTTGGCGATCGCCGCCGCCACTAGCGGGCCGGTGTCTACGACAATCACGCGGTACGGCGCTCACCGTACTCGGCACGCAAGATGTCCTTAGCCCGAGCTGCGGTGTCGTCACTCGCGCTCGTCACCGCGCCGAACCACGAAGGCGGCCACTCCTCAGCCTCGGGTTCGCCCGCCAACCCTCGTACAAGCGCAACCGCAGCCGACACCCGGTCTTCTGGTAGACCCTCGACCAGGTGATGCAGCTCATCGCGCATGGCGGTCATAACCGAAGTGTACCGGCGACCAAGCACATGACACCAACGTCAGCCGACCAGGCCTCCGCGTGCTATAAGCGTGCTGTTAGACGCGGTCAACCACGGTCACCAGGACGCAGCTACGGCGGGCACGCAAGCACGGTCGAGGTACCTCACGCGGGGCCTGGCCGTTCTGTCAAGGTGGAGGTCGTGGGTTCAAATCCCATCAGGACCGCCCACGTTTTCCCAGGTCAGCGGCCGTCCAGGCCGACCGACGCATCCGAGTTCTGTCCCTGACGCCGCCCTTGCGCGCTGGGCTCTTGCGTACCGCCCGGGTACGGCGTAGGCAGAGTGTGCGTGGGCGAGGAGGGGCCGGTGATCGGGTCGTACTCGGGGCGGCATTGCTGGCCGGCGCTGCTGGCAGCCTTGACGCTGGTCGTAGCCACCAGCGTCGCGTGCACCTCGCAGAGCGACGCCGGTCACCAGCGTTCCAAGGGCCACCACTCGGCGCGCAGCGCCGGCGCACTGGACTCTCCCCGTCCTCGCGCGGGCATGAGCCTCACTGGGTGCGGCGGTACTCCAGTGGTAAGCGGCAACCCGCCGTCGTGGGCGTTCGGGAAGCAACACGGATTTCGGGACGGCAACCAAGTGCCCTACGCGACGTCGGACCACGGCCTTGTCGTCGCCTACCTCTACGGGTATCCGCTCGCGGTAACACACCTTGGATCACATCGGGACAAGGTCCTCTGGTTCGCGAAGCAACTCGGCAGCCCGTTCCAGATCCACGGATACCCGGTCGATGCGGATCATCCGGTCTTCTCCAAGACCCTCACAGAAGCAGACGGCATGCCCTCGCACGTGAAGGTCCCGTTACCGGGCTGTTGGCGCTTCACTCTCACCTGGAGCGACTCGCACAACGAGACCCGCCGCGACACCATCAGCCTGCGATACGTCGCGCAGCGATGACGACCCGGCGGCGTTGCCCCGTCAGCTCTGACTCTTGCGTCCCACGAGATGGAAGATGCGACTGAGCTGGCGGTAGGGGTCTCGTCGACTGGCTTCGAGCTCGACCGCGGCCGCCGCCGCTACCTGCTTTGAATCGTTGGGGTCCAACTCGGCTCCACTGAAGTGGAGCCAGTCGACAAACAGCCATACCCCGTACCAGCGCAGCGGCTCCACGTCCCGGCTCCGCACCAGCTCGCTGAGTTCCTCCACCGTGTCGGCTCGAGTCGGCACCCCCAGCACCCCGATCTCGCCCCTAGCGTCAAACGACGCCAGGGCGTCATCCCACCGCCGTTCCAAAGCCGGGCGCACCGCCATCGCGTTGGCGTTGCCTGCCATGATCGAGACCACGCCACCGGCAGCAGCGCACCGGCACAGCTGGTTGACCAACGGCTCCGGTTGCTCGAGGTACCCGAGCACGCCATGGCACAACACGGCGGCGAAGCGTCGACCGTTCACCGCCTCGTCAGCGTTCTCGCCATCGGCCCGCAATAGCGTCACCCGTCGCTGGGCCTCACCAGGGAGCCCCTGGAGCCGCTGTCCGGCTTTGTCCAGCATCGCCTGCGACGGGTCGAGCAACGTCACGTCGTAACCGGCTTGGGCCAGCGGCAACGATTGATGGCCCGCGCCGCCGCCGACGTCGAGCACAGGCGCCGGAGGCGCCGACAGATGCTCAAGCAGCTGCTGGTGCAACACGTAGGTGCGCACGCGCCCCTTCACCGAGGCGTAGGCCTCGTCGGCAAATGGGGCAGCCAGACCGGCCCAGGTGTCATCGCCCACCACACCACAATACCAGTTAGTAGTTAGTAAGGAGTAATCTGGTTGCCGTGGCTGCGCGTATGAGCGGATCGGAACGGCGATCCCAGGTGTTGGGGATCGCCGCGGGTGAGTTCGCGAATCATGGACTTCACGGTGCGTCGATCGAGGCAATCGCGCACGAGGCCGGCATCACGCAGGCCTACGTGTTCCGGATCTTCGGGACCAAGAAGTCGCTGTTCCTGGAGCTGGTCGGTACAGCCTTCGACCGTTTGAGCGACGGCATGTCGCAAGCCGCCAAGGGCGCCCGGGGCCTTAGCGCGCTGACGCTGATGGGGACGCAGTACTACGAGTTGCTGGCGGACCGCACGACGCTCTTGATGCAGCTGCAAGGCTTCGCCGCCTGCGGCGATAGCGAGGTCCGTGATCTGGTGCGGGCGCGGGTCGCCCGCATGTGGGACACGATTGCCGATACCGCATGCGTTGACCCAGTCACCGTGAAGTCGTTCCTCGCCTTCGGCATGCTCCTGAACAATGCGGCCGCCCTCGATGTCGACGAGCTGGATGAGCCGTGGGCCAAGGGGGTGCGCACTCGTATCCACGCCGGTCTGTTCGAGCACATCACCACCGACACCAACCGATGAGATCGGCCGCCCTGGCCGGTCCGGTGAAGGTCGCGGGTTCGAGTCCCGTCAGGACCGCCCGACATCTTCCACCTGGTAGCGGTCACCGCGTCGCGAAGCCGTCGACCAGCACGTCGACGAGCCGGTCCACCTGCCGCCCGTCGGGGAGTGCGGTGTTGGTGGTCAGGCGGAGGGCGACAAGACCGGAGACGAGGTCGGCCAGCATCGCCGGGTCGGCGCCGGCGGCGACCTCGCCGCGCTCGATCGCGCGGACTGTGACCGCCCGGAACAGCTCGAGCCGGCCGGTCAGGTTGGCCCGGAGCACCTCGGCGATCGCATCGTCGCGGCAGGCCTCGCCGTGGAACCGGCGGATCACGTCACGGTGCTGGGGAACCCGGAGCGCGGCCATCGCGCTGCGGACCAGAGCGCGCAGGTCGCCGCGGAACGAGCCGGTATCGCGGGCCTCGACGCGCTCCAGGACGAGTTGGGTCGCCGCCCCGAGGACCAGGTCGCGCTTGGTGGGGTATCGGCGGAAGACGGTCGCCCGGCCGACGCCGGCCCTGGACGCCACCTCGTCGTAGGTCAGCTCGACGCCGCGCTCGCGGAAGAGCCCCAGCAACGCGTTGCGAAGCGACTGGTCCACACCGGGATCGGGACGCCGGCCGCGCCGCCTGTCGGTCATTTGGGTCCTCGCTCACGGCCTGGCCGTGCTGTGATTAGTATACCGTTAGTATCAGATACTCCGAGTATCGCACCTGTGTCGATCGAGGTCGTCATGTACGAGCGCACCCCCATGGGCAAGGCGATCGCCCGCGCCCGCAACGCCATCCACCCCAACGTGGCCATCACGCCCCCGCCGGACGGCATCATGCTCGATCGGGACGTCCCCGCCACCGTGCGCGACGGTGTCACCCTCCGGGTGAATGTGTTCCGCCCCGACGCCGACGGCCCGTACCCGGTTCTGATGTCGGCCCACCCGTACGGCAAGGACGAGCCGCCCCGGCCCCGGCGGCACGGCGGCACGGCGGCTACGAGCCGAGCATCCAGTACCGGCTGCTGCCGCAGTCGGCGCCGGTCCGGTTCTCGGCATGGGCGACCTGGGAGGCGCCGGACCCTGCGTACTGGGTCCCGCGCGGGTACGTCGTCGTCAACGCCGATCTGCGCGGGTGGGGCGCCTCCCAGGGCGCGGGCGAACTGCTGAACATGCGCCAGGAGGGCGAGGATTGCCACGACCTGATCGAGTGGGCGGCGCGCCAGCCGTGGTCCAACGGCCGGGTCGGGCTACTCGGCGTCTCCTACCTGGCCATCTCGCAGTGGTCGGCCGCGGCCACCCGGCCCCCGCACCTGGCCGCGATCTGCCCGTGGGAAGGGTTCACGGACACGTACAGGGACTTTGCCCGACCCGGCGGGATCCGCGAGGACGGCTTCGTCGTCATCTGGACCCGGATGGCCAAGCTACGGGCCCGGAACCGCCCGCAGGCGACGGCGGACCTGCGAGACCAGCAGCTCGCCCGACCCGAGTATGACGACTGGTGGGCGTCGCGAGCCGCCGACGTGGACAAGATCGACGCGCCGGCACTGGTCTGCGGCAGCTTCTCCGATCACAACCTGCACACCGACGGCTCGTTCAGGGGGTTCCAGCGGATCGGCTCGGCACAGAAATGGCTCTACACCCACCGCGGGCCGAAGTGGGCCACCTTCTACAGCGACGACGCCCTCACCGCCCAGACCCGGTTCTTCGACCACTTTCTCGCCGGCGCCGACAACGGCCAGACCGACCAGCCGCCGGTACGGCTCGAGGTACGCGCCGATGCCGACACGATCACCGCCGTACGCGGTGAGCAGCAGTGGCCGCCAGCGGCGACGCGCTGGCAACGCTGGCACCTCGATCCCGGTACCGGCGTGCTCGCGGACGCCGGGCCCCGACGGGCCGGCGTCTCGTCGTTCGATACCCGTCGCGGGCGGGTAACGCTCGTCCGCCGCTTCACCGCCGACACCGAGGTCGTCGGTCCGATGCTGCTGCGGCTTGTCGTCGAGGCGCGGGAGTGCGCCGACCTCTACCTGTTCGCGGGCGTACGCAAGCTGCGCGACGGTCGTCCGGTCGCCTTCGAGAGCGCGTACGGCTTCAGGGGGTCGCTGGTGACCTTCGGCATGCGCAAGGCCAGCCACCGCCACACCGAGGAGACCGCCGAGCCGTTGCGCCCGGGCGAAGTCGTCGGCCTCGACATCGAGCTGCATCCCTCCGCGACACTCTTTCGTGCCGACGAGGAGCTCCAGCTCGACATCCGCGGCCGGTGGTTCTACGGGCGGTTCCCGCTGACCAGCCAGTTCCCCGCCTACTACGAGAAGAGCCCGCGCGGCCGGTGCCTGCTGCACACCGGGCCGGACGCCGCGGCCTACCTGGACGTGCCGGTGCAGCAGGGGTAACTAGCCAGCGCGGATCTCAGGTGTCGACGATCCGTACGTTCGGCCAGCGCTCCGCAATGTTCTTGCGCTGCAGCCGGCGACGGTACTGCTCGACGGTGACCCGACGCGGGTTACGCCGGCACACGCCGTCGAGGAGGTCGTCCAAGCCCAACGGGGCGACGACCTCGATGCCGTCGTCGTCCAGAAACCGGGCGCCGACGCATGTCGCGGTCTCCGGCCACGTCGCCACACCGTCCGCCGCCGAGACCAGCGGCGCTACTTCGTCACCGAACCAGTCCGGGTACCACAGATGCACAGCCGCCTGGTTGGTCGCCTCCCAGTTGATGCCAGGCAGTGCTCGTACGAGCTGGGCGGTCGCGGCCGCGTCGCGTACCGGCGTCAGGTCGGTCGGGTCGAAGAACGCGACGTCGACGTCCTTGACGAGAGCAGGGTCGAACCCGTCGTGCATCTCGCCCCACACCAGGTCGCGCAGCACCCCGGCACCGATAAGCCAGTCGGGCAACGCGCACTCCCGTGCCGCGCGCAGGACTTCCATGTGCCAACCGGACGAGCGGATCAGCGCATCCAGGCGCTTCACCTGCGACTCGGCGCTCACGCGCCCCACCGTAGGCCACCGTTGTGAACCACGCCGCCGCTACTCGTGCGAGGGTCGGCAACCGGACAACCCGACGATCTTGCAGGCTTGCCCGCGGTACGTTGAGCCACATGACTGTTCATGCTTCCGAGCTCGATGTCCCTGAGCAGTGGCAGGATTGGGCGCGACGGCGACCCCATCCTCGGGTGGCGCATTTCGATACCGCAGCGGCTGGGCGCAGCTCGGAGGCGGTCCTCCGGGCGGCTGCTGAACATGCGCGACTCGAAGCTGAAGTTGGCGCGTACGTAGCGGAGAGCGAGGCTGCGCAAGCCCTCGCGGAGGGGCGCGCCGCTTTGGCGGGCCTCGTGGGAGTCCCGGCGGAGGGGCTCGCATTCACCGAAAGCGCTTCGGCGGCGCGAAGCGCTGTGCTGTCGGCGTGGCCATTCGAGGAGGGCGACACCGTTGGGGTCGTACCGAGCGAGTGGGGCCCCAACCTGGAGGCGTTCGCGACGCGTGGGTTGCGACTTGTCGAGCTGGCCACGTGCCCGGAGGGGAGGGTGGATCTCGAGCAGCTCGAGCGTCGTCTTGCCACGGCGCCGCCCACGATCGTGCATCTGACGCAGGCCGCATCGCATCGTCCACTCGTGCAGCCAGTCGCGGAGGTGGGCGAGCTGTGCCGGGCTGCGGGAGTGGCACTGTGGGTGGACGCCGCGCAGGCGCTCGGACACATGGACACTGCCGTTGGCGCCGACGTGGTGTACGCACCCGCGCGGAAGTGGCTGGCCGGTCAGCGCGGGGTAGGGGTGCTCGCCGTGCGGGCGGAGTGGTGGAGCAGCTTGCGGGTGCAGCGCTCTGCGATGGACAACGGCGAGCGGCCGGTCGTGCACCGGCTGGAGCATCCGGAGGCGCACGTGGCGGGCCGGGTCGCGTTGTGCGCGGCGGTACACGAGTACCTTGATGCTGGCCCGTGCACGGTCTGGCAGCGGCTCGCGCAGGTCGGCCTGCGCACCCGGGAGACGCTGTCGGGACTGCCGGGCTGGCAGGTCGTCGATGGCCCGGAGGCGCAGGGGGCTATCAGCGCACTACGGCCGACCGAAGGGCAGGATGTGACCGCAACGCGAGCACGGTTACTGGCCAACCACGAGATGCTCACGACGGCCGCATTACCGCCCCGGGCACCACGGGAGATGACCGAACCACTGTTGCGGATCAGCCCGCATGTCGACTGTTCCACCGATGCGCTTCATCGACTGCGAAACGCGCTCGCGGCGACCTGACTGGCCGGCCAGCCGGATCCACCGGGACGTCGGCGTCGCGAAGCGGCGTGCTGTCGGCATCGCCGTTCGAACCGACGACACCGTGGCGGGCGTTGCTCATGTGCATCATCCGCGTGCTGCGGCGCAGCCGGCTTCCAGCAACGTGTAGCAGACGTCACTTGCGGCACCGACGCGCAGGTGTTGGCGCTGCTGCGGCAGCAGCTCCAGCTACGACATCGACGGGCGGATCAAGCGTTCCGGCCGAATCGGCCCGCCGTCGGTGCCGCTACGCCGCACCCGGCTGTGCTTTCTCGGGATTCTCCACGATGTCACGCAGCTGCTCGGTGTAGAAGCCGCTGGCGACCGCCCAGTAGTAGGCGACGAGGGCGATTCCGACGGTGATGAGCGTCATCCACGGGAACGACAGCGGCGGGTGCTTCAGCGGCCCGAACGCGCCGAAGTAGGACGCGGGGAACAGCGCGAGCATCATCCAGATCAGCCACGCGCTCCGCTGCACGTGGTAGCGGCACTCCTTGGTGGACCGCAACCAGAGGCCAACGCAGAAGAAGACGACCGCGGCGGACAGAGCGCCGTCGTACACGCCGAACGACCACCTGTTCGCGCTCGGCGGGTTCGTGACGAGCACCCAGCCGCCCATCCGCTGCACGTAGACGAAACCGCCGAGGAACACCAGGCCGAGCACCCACCCGTACAGCGGCTTGATCCAGCCCCGTCGCTGGGCGTAGTACCAGGTGAACAGCGGCAGGCCGACGAATATCAGCGCCTCGACGTTGGTGAGCACCGGGTAACCGCCCCAGTAGACCAGGACGACCGCAGCGCAGAACGCTGCGGGCGCCAGCAGCTGCGGGAGCCACAGCCGGAACGGGCGGTGCAGGTCCGGTGCGTACCGGCGCAGCACCGGGATGCCCATCCCGGCAACGATCATGGTGAGCACGGTCGTGTCCGTGATGAACCCGACCAGCTCGTACCAGCTCGGGGCCGGAATGAAGAACACCGCTCCCACGACCGCGGCGACGACCACGGCGACCCAGGGGATACCGAACCGGTTGTGCCGCTGCAGCACCTTGGGGCCGTAGCCGTGCACGCCCAGTCCGTAGGCGGCCCGGGTCGAGGTGCCGAGATAGATCCAGCCGGTGCCGGTCGGGGAGATGCCGGCGTCGACGAGCAGGAAGTTGCCGAACAGCAGCATCGACGGGATGCCGGCGGCGACCATCGCCGAGTAGAGCGGAGTGGTGCCCCACGTGCTACCGGAGAGGGCCCCCCAGTCACCCGGGGAGATGCCGGCGTTGCCCCAGCCGAGCGCGCCGACCATGCCGATCTGCAGTCCCACGTAGATCACACAGGTTATGCCGACGGACAGCAGGGTCGCCAGCGGGATGTCGCGACCTGGTCGCTTGCCCTCGCCGCCGAACTCGACCGCCTGACGGAAGCCCAGGTAGGCGAAGGCGATACCGCTGATCGAGATGGTCTGGAACGTCGCGCCCGTCCCTTCCGGGAACCAGCCGCCGTACGCGGTGAAGTTCGAGCTCTTGAAGACCAGGAACAGGAAGCAGAACGTGGTGATCGGGATGAAAATCTTCCACCAGGTAAACCAGCGGTTCCACTCGGCCAGCAGCCGGATGCCGAAAATGTTCAGGAGGAAGAAAATGATCATCAAACCGATGGCGAAGCCGATGCCGGTAGCGGTGAGGATCGGGATGCCGTGTGATTCGTAAAGCAAGTGCGACGACGGGAACTTCCCGCCGACGTAGGTGACCACGGCCGTGGACTCGATCGCGGGCGTGGCGATCGCGGACACCCAGTACGTCCATCCAAGGATCCAGCCCGTATAGGCGCCGTGGGTGAGCTGCGGATAGCGGGCGAGGCCGCCGGACCTCGGCAACATCGCGCCGAACTCGCCGAAGGCCAGCCCGATCACCGCGAAGAAGAACGCGCCGACGATCCACGAGATGACTGCGGAAGGTCCCGCCTGGTCCATCGCGGCGAGCGAGCCGAAGAGCCACCCGGAGCCGATGATGGACCCCACGCATAGAAAGAGGATGTGCTCGAATGGCATCGACCTGCGCAGGTGCCGGTCCGCCTGTTCGAACTCGCCTAGTTGCTCGGTGTGTTGATGGGTTGCCACCTCCGCCTCCCTCACCCCGGCAGCGCACGCGCTGCGCTCAACATTTGGTACGGCTGTACCCGAAATCGGCGAGGAGCACGCCTGCGGTCACGACCCGCGTTTGCGACCGCCAAGATCTGTTTTTCATGGCCGTAATGCGCAGAAAGCTGCGCGTTACGGCCATGGAAAACGGATCATGGACGGGCGATACGAAGTGCGCTGGGCATACGCCCGACCGGCGCGGACAGGTGGAGCGGCTCCGACCCCGGCGTGATGCTACCCAGCACGACCGGCTCGCCCGCGCCGGTGCACGCGGGCAGGGTGCCCGGCAGCCCGTGCGCGGTGAGGAATCCCAGGAACGCGAACAGGTACGCCTCCTTCGCCGAGGTCGGCACACCGAGCTCGTCGATGGTGCGCACCCGAGCCGTCGTCAGGGCGGCGATCCGGTGCATCAGGCGGGTGTTGGCCGTCCCCCCGCCTGATGCGATCAGCTCCTCGATCCCGTGGCGGGCGCAGGAGTCGGCAACCAACTGGGCGGTGAGCTCGGTGAGCGTCGCGAGCACGCCATCGACCGTACGATCCGGGTAGGCGCCCAGCCGGTCGCGCAGGTAGCCGAGGTGGAACAGCTCCTTGCCGGTCGACTTGGGCGGGTCGAGCCGGTAGTACGGCTCGGCGAGCAGGTCGTCGAGGAGCGGCTGCACGATCGTGCCCCGCGCGGCGCGGGCACCGCCGCGGTCGACGGCCTCGGCGCCCGCGGTGGCGTGCCGCATGTACGCGTCGATCAGCGCGCCCGCCGGGCCGATGTCGTAGGCGAGGACGTCGTTGCCGACGACGGTGATGTTGGCGATGCCGCCGAGGTTCAGCGCGCCACGCACCCCGTCCGCGCCGCCGAGCAGTAGCGCGTCGAACAGCGCAGCCAGCGGCGCGCCATGCCCGCCGGCGGCGACGTCGGCGCTGCGCAGGTCCGAGACGACCGGCACTCCCGTCGCCCGCGCTATCCACGCCGGCGCGCCGAGCTGCAGGGTGCCCAGCGCATGCGCGCCCTCTACCCAGTGGAACACCGTCTGGCCGTGCGACACCACGAGATCGGTACGGCCACCGCACAGCTCGTCCCTGCCGCGCACGCAAGCCTTCGCGAACAGCTGCCCGAGCCGGGTGTCCAGTCGGCAGAGCTGCTCCACATCACTACTGTTCGGCGGGAGTATGGCAGCGATACCCGCGCGCAGGTCGTCGGAGAACGGCACGTCGAGCGCGCCCAGCGGATGCAGCACGACGCTCTCGCGCTCGAACGACAGGTCCGCGGCCGCGACGTCGATGCCGTCGTAGGAGGTCCCGGAGAGGCACCCGATCACGCGCATGCCAGCTCCTCGGAATACTCGGCGATGACGGTCAGCATCCGTTGCCACCACGGCGCGATCGACTCGACCACTCCCCAGGTGTGTAACCGGTTGGTGAGCAGGCCGGCGACAAGGCCGGCATCGGGCAGCAGCGCGAACTCGGCGCCGGGGAACCCGCTGTGCCCCACCACGCGCTCCCCACCAACCGACGCGGTACGGAACCCGAGCGCCTGGCCGGGATCCTCCCCCGGCGCCGTGAACAACCGTACGGTCTCCGCCGACCACAACCCCGCGCCATGCAACGCCGCGAGCAGTGCCCGGCCGAGCCGGGTCAGGTCGCTCGCGGTCGTGAACAGACCGGCGTGCCCGGCGACACCGCCGAACGCGTGGAAGGCGTTGCCGTCGTTCACCTCA
>JBOHBN010000130.1:0-25563 GCA_050698355.1 Streptosporangiales bacterium
GCTTGCAGCTGTCCAGCTCGACGCCCTTGATGAGGCTCAGCAGCACCGCGCCCGCCGGCAGGTGAGACGACGAATCCGCAAGGCTCGCGCGCAGACGTTGCGACGGGACGGCGAGCACGGCCAGCTCCGCACCCTCCGCGGCGGCAGCGAGCTCGGCCGTCGCCCGAAGCGAGCCTGGCAACCGCTGCCCCGGGAGATAGTCGCCGTTCTCATGGGTGCGGTTGATGGCGTCGGCGAGTTCGGGGCGCCGGGCCCACAGCCGTACGTCGTTGCCCGCGTCGCAGAGCACCTGGGCGAACGTCGTGCCCCACGACCCGCTGCCGAAGACGGCGGCTCTCATGCGCTCCTCCGGTCGTACAGCCGGTCGGGAGCGGGCTCGCCGCGCAGCTCGCCGACGAGACCCGCGATCCGGTGCATGATGACGCTCGTCGCTGCATGCAGCTCCTGCTCGCCGGACTCGGCACCGCGGTACGCCGCAAGGTCCACGGCCGGGCCGGCCAGGACGCGCACCGTTCCGCGCGGCCACAGGTGCGGCTTGCCGCCGTACGGCCACATCTGCTGCGCGCCCCACGTCACGAGCGGGACGACAGGGACTTCGGCGTCGATCGCGATGCGGGCGGCGCCGGTCTTCCCGGTCATGGGCCACAGGTTGGGATCACGCGTGATGGTGGCCTCCGGGTAGACGACGACGCAGGCCCCGGCGCGCACGGCGTCCACCGCCGCCAGTAGCGCCTGGCCCGCTCTGGCGGACTCGCGGTACACGGGGATCTGCCCGACGCGGCGCAGGATGCCGCCCACGACGGGAACCCGGAACACGCTCTCCTTGCCGAGGAAGCACGGGTACCGGCCGGCGCCGTAGACGTACCGCGCGACCGCGATCGGGTCGAGCACGGACAGGTGGTTGCACGCGACGACGACGCCTCCCGTACGCGGGATGTGCTCCTGGCCCGACCAGGTGCGGCGCATCAGAGCGCGTGCCGCCGGCAGGACGACCGCGACCGACAGCTTGCGCCACGCGCCACGCGCCTCCGACGTTCGCACCGCACCTCCTCGACTCGCTGTGCACAGGATATGGGCGCGAGAGAGGATCGACTCGTGGGCTCCTGGGCACTCGTCACGCCGGTGAAGACGCTCGACCGCGCCAAGTCACGGCTGGCGGCGGTCGCGGGCGAGCGCCGGGCCGACCTGGCGCTCGCGATGGCCGCCGACACCGTGGAGGCGGCGCTTCGCTCGCCTGCGGTCGCCGCGCTTGTCGTCGTCACCGACGATCCCGAGGCGACCGCCGAACTAAAGCCGCTGGGCGCGGTGATCGTCCGCGACGAGCCCGACTCCGGCCTGAACCCCGCACTGCTGCACGGCGCGCGTACCGCCCGCGCGTACGCGAGTAGCGTCGGTGCGCTCTCCGCCGACTTGCCGGCGCTGCGGCCGGATCTGCTGGCAGCGGTGCTCGAGCACGCGCAGCAGCATCCGTCCGCGTTCCTTGCCGACCTCGCGGGCACGGGCACGACGCTCTACACCGCCGCGGTGGATGCCGCGTTCTCCCCGTCGTTCGGCGAGGGTTCCGCGCAGCGGCATCGCGCGGCCGGCGCGGCCGAGCTGGACGGCGAGGGACTCGACCCGCTACGCCGCGACGTCGACACCCGGGCCGACCTGGTCGCCGCCGTACGCCTCGGCACGGGCCCCCGCACGGCAGCGCTCGCGCGGGACCTCCTGGAGACATGACGCGGAAGCGGCCGACACCCCGTAGAGGGTGCCGGCCGCTTCTTGTTCGTTGCGGTCTTGCTTCTCTAGCGCGTACGCCTTGCGGTGCTCTTCTTGGCCGCGGTCTTGCGAGCCGGAGCCCGCTTGGCCGTGGACTTGCTGGCCGCACTGGTCTTCTTCGCCGCACCGGTCGTCTTCTTGGCCGGTGACTTCTTGGCTGACGTGGTCTTCGCCGCGGACCGCTTGGTGGCGGCCTTCTTGGCAGTCGATTTGGCGGTCGACTTCTTGGCCGCGGCCTTCTTGGCAGCCGACTTTGATGCCGTCGACTTCGACGCCGTGGACTTCGACGCCGTGGACTTCGACGCGGTGGCCCTCGGCAGCTTCGGCGCCGGCTTCTTCGAGCCGGAAACGTAGCCCTTCAGCTCCGCACCTGGGCGGAACTTCGGAACCGCCGTCTTCCTCACCCGGACCGACTCGCCGGTACGCGGGTTGCGGGCCGTGCGCGCGTTGCGCGTGACCTTCTCGAAGACGCCGAAGCCGGTGATGGAGACCTTCTCCCCCTTGGTCACCGCTGCCGTGATGATGTCGAGAACAGAGTCGAGTGCGTGGCCCGCCTGCCGCTTGTTCCCATCGAACTGGGTGGCGAGCGTCTCGACCAGTTGTGCCTTATTCACTGCTTCCCTCCGTGTGAAGACACTTGGTGGTGTCGAGCCCTCTTTGCCGACCCGACTCGACGGCGAGACTATGTCCAACTACGCCCGCACACAAACACCGGGTGCACTTCAGCGCCGTTGTGTCGCAACGGTTTTGCTCCGCAACGGGCAGGAGAGAGGCTCAGGAAGTCAGCTCGTGACCGGCAACCAGTCGGCTCGGCGCTCCTCGAAGACCGCGATGTCGTCGACGTTGCGGAGGGTCAGTGCCACGTCGTCGAGGCCCTCCATGAGCCGCCAGCGGGTGTAGTCGTCGATCTCGATGTCGGCCTGGATGCCTTGCGCAGCAACGGTTCTGCTGGCGAGGTCGACGGTCACCTCCGCCTGCGGGTCCGACTCGGCGAGCGCCTGGAGGCCCTCGACCGTGTCCTCCGGGAGCGCGACGACCAGCAGGCCGTTCTTCAACGCGTTGCCGCGGAAGATGTCGCCGAACCGCGGGGCGATGACGACCCGGAAGCCGCCGTCCTGCAGCGCCCAGACGGCGTGTTCGCGTGACGACCCCGTACCGAAGTCCGGGCCGGCGACGAGAACGGTCGCGCCGGCGTACCGCTCTTCGTTGAAGACGAAGGTTGGATCCTGCCGCCACGACGAGAAGAGGCCGTCGGCGAACCCCGTACGCGTGACCCGCTTGAGGTACGAAGACGGGATGATCTGGTCGGTGTCGACGTTGCTGCGCCGCAGCGGGAGCACGCGGCCGGTGTGTGTGGTGAACGGTTCCATGTCAGCTCTCCAGGTCACTCGGGGACGCCAGGTGACCGGTGACGGCGGTGGCCGCCGCCACCAGCGGCGAGACGAGGTGCGTGCGGCCGCCCTTGCCCTGCCGGCCCTCGAAGTTGCGGTTGGACGTCGACGCGCTGCGCTCCCCCGAGCTCAGCTGGTCGGGGTTCATGCCAAGGCACATGGAGCACCCGGCGGCACGCCATTCCGCCCCCGCACGGGTGAACACCTCGTCCAGGCCCTCGCGCTCGGCTTCGGCACGTACGGCCATCGACCCGGGAACGACGAGCATGCGCACCTTCGGCGACACGCGCTTGCCGCGGACGACGTCGGCGGCGGCGCGCAGGTCCTCAATCCTGCCGTTGGTGCACGAGCCGACGAACACGGTGTCGACCGCGATGTCGCGCAACGCCGTGCCGGGACGGAGGTCCATGTACTCCAGGGCGCGCTGGGCGGAGAGGCGCTTGCCCTCGTCTGCGAACGAGTCCGGGTCCGGCACCGCTGCCGACAGCGGCGCGCCCTGGCCCGGGTTGGTGCCCCATGTGACGAACGGCGTGACCCGCGACGCGTCCAGCTCGATCTCGGTGTCGAACCGCGCGCCCTCATCGGTCGGCAGCGCGCGCCAGTAGTCGAGCGCGGCCTCCCATGCCTTGCCGCGCGGCGCGCTCGGCCTGCCCTCCAGGTAGGCGAAGGCCGTGTCGTCGGGGGCGACCATGCCCGCCTTCGCACCCCATTCGATGGACATGTTGCAGACGGTCATCCGACCCTCCATGGAGAGGGACTCGAACGCCTCGCCGCGGTACTCCACCACGTGTCCCTGACCGCCTCCGGTACCGACCTGCGCGATGAGCGCGAGCACCAGGTCCTTGGCCGTGGTGCCGTACGGCGGGCGACCGGTGGCGTTGACCGCCATCAGCTTCGGCGTGCTCTGCGGCAGCGTCTGCGTCGCGAGCACATGCTCGACCTCGCTCGTGCCGATGCCGAACGCGAGCGCGCCGAACGCGCCGTGCGTGGAGGTGTGGCTGTCCCCGCACACGACCGTCATGCCGGGCTGGGTGAGGCCGAGCTGCGGTCCGATGACGTGCACGATGCCCTGCGAGTCGTCGCCCATCGGGTGCAGGCGGATGCCGAACTCCGCGCAGTTCTTGCGCAACGTCTCGACCTGGGTACGTGACACCGGGTCGGCGATCGGGCGGCCGAGGTCGGTCGTCGGGACGTTATGGTCCTCGGTCGCAAGCGTGAGGTCGGGTCGTCGCACCGTACGGTCCGCGAGCCGCAGGCCGTCGAACGCCTGGGGGCTCGTCACCTCGTGTACGAGGTGCAGGTCGATGTACAGCAGATCGGGCTCACCGTCGGACTGGCGCACGAGGTGCGCGTCCCAGAGCTTCTCCGCGAGCGTGCGGCCCATGTCATGACTCCTCGGATAACTTGTGGTCTCGCATGATGAGATGAGAGTATCGAGACATGGACAACTCTAGCGGAGTCGGCGTCCTCGACAAAGCCGTACGCATCCTCGCCGCGCTCGAGAGCGGCCCCGCATCGCTCGCATCCCTCGTCTCCTCCACCAAGCTTGCCCGTCCGACCGTGCACCGGCTCGCGGTGGCTCTCGAGCATCACCGGTTCGTCAGCCGTGATACGCACGGGCGGTTCGTTCTCGGCGCGCGCCTGGCGGAGCTCGCCACCGCCGCGGGCGAGGACCGGTTGTTGGCGACGGCATCTCCCATACTCGCCCAATTGCGCGACCAGCACGGCGAGAGCACGCAACTGTTCCGCCGGCAGGGCGACACCCGGGTGTGCGTCGCGTCGGCCGAACGGCTCACCGGTGGGCTGCGCGATGTCGTGCCCGTCGGCAGCGCGCTGCCCATGTCCGCGGGCTCCGCCGCGCAGATCCTGCTCGCCTGGGAGGAACCCGACCGGCTGCACCGCGGGCTGCGGCACGCCAAGTTCTCCGCCACCACGCTCGCGCAGATCCGCCGTCGCGGGTGGGCGCAGAGCGTCGCGGAACGCGAACGCGGCGTCGCGTCGGTGTCCGCACCCGTACGCGGCCCGGGCAACCGGGTCATCGCTGCAATCTCGATATCCGGCCCGATCGAACGGGTCGGCCGCGCACCCGGACGCATGTACGCCGAGAGCGTCGTACGCGCCGCGGAGACGGTCAGCGAGATACTGCGCCGCAGCAGCACCTGACGCGCTGGGGGCCGCAAAGTGCCCACCCGACGCGCGGCCAGCGGCTAGCGGTCGCTGCCGAGGGTCACCTCGGTGGTGTGCGTGGAACCGCCGCGCTCGTAGGTCACCTTCACCGTGTCGCCGGGGCGGTACGAGCGAACCGCGGCGACAAGACCTTCCGGGCCGTCGATGAACCTGTTGTCCACCTTGGTGACCACGTCGCCGGCCTGGAGTCCCGCTTCCGCGGCGGGCTTCGCGGTTACCGCGACGATCGCGGCGCCGTTCCCCGACTGCGCCGACGACACCCGTACGCCGAGCAGGGCGTGTGACGCCGTCCCGTCCTTGATCAGCTGCTGGGCGATCGGCCATGCCTCGCTGATCGGAATGGAGAAGCCGAGGCCGATGCTGCCGGACTGCCCGCCCATGGAACCGCCCAGCGTGGCGATCGCGGAGTTGATCCCGACGACCTTGCCGTCCATGTCGACGAGGGGCCCACCGGAGTTCCCCGGGTTGATCGCCGCGTCGGTCTGGATCGCGTCGAGCACGGCGCTGGTGCGTTCCTGGTTGGCCGCACCGTTCTGCGGACCGCCCGACGACTCGCCTGTCGTTTGCACCGGACGGTGCAGCGCGCTCACGATGCCGGACGTCACCGTCCCGGACAGGCCGAGCGGCGATCCGACGGCTACGACCGGATCACCCACTTCCAGCGACTTGGAGTTGCCGAGCGTCGCGGGCGTAAGACCTGACACGCCCTGTGCCTTGATGACGGCGAGGTCGGTGGTCGGGTCGGTACCGACGACCGTCGCCCGCGCGCTCTTGCCGTTGTGGAACGAGACGGTGACCCGCGCGCCCTGCTGGGCCGCGGCGATCACGTGGTTGTTGGTGAGTATCTGCCCGGAGGAGCTGACGATGATGCCGGTGCCCTCGGCCCCAGAGCTGGCACTCCTCGTCAGGATGGACACCGTGCTCGGCAGCACCTTGCCGGCCACCTCGGTGACCGCACCGCTCGGTGCATGCCCGTTGTTGCTGGACGGCAGGCCGCTGACCGTCGTCGATTGCGTGCCGTCCGTGAGCCCGTACACGATCCCGCCGCCGGCGCCTCCGCCGACGAGCCCCGCGACGATCGCGACGACGGCGAGCGCGGCACCCCTCGGCCGCTTGCGCTTCTGCGGCGGCCCCACCGGCGGTGGCGGCAACGGTCCCGTCGACGACGGGGTGGGCGCCGGCACTTCGTGGTACCGGTACGGCGGCGATGGAGGCGGCATCTGTGCACTCATGTCTTCGAGCATTCCCCCCTTCCCTGGAAAGATGCTGGAAACCAGGTGAATGCCGGCGCAGAGGTGGAAGCCGGGCACCGTAGGGTCGACGCATGGAGTACAGGAATCTCGGAAGCAGCGGTCTGCGCATCAGCGAGATCGCCTACGGCAACTGGATCACACACGGCTCGCAGATCGAGAACGACGCCGCCGTCAAGTGCGTACACGCCGCACTCGACGAGGGCATCACAACGTTCGACACCGCGGACGTGTACGCGAACACGAGAGCCGAGTCCGTACTCGGCGAGGCGCTGCGCGGCCAGCGGCGGGAGGGCCTGGAGATCTTCAGCAAGGTCTACTTCCCCACCGGCAACGGGCAGAACGACCGCGGCCTGTCCCGCAAGCACATCATGGAGTCGATCGAGGGAACGCTGCGCCGGCTCGAGGTCGACTACCTCGACATGTACCAGGCGCACCGTTACGACAACGCGACGCCGCTGGAAGAGACGATGGAGGCGTTCGCCGACGTCGTACGTCAGGGCAAGGCGCTGTACATCGGCGTGTCGGAGTGGCGTGCCGAGGAGATCCGTGCCGCCGCCGAGCTTGCCAAGGACCTGCACGTCCCCTTCGTGTCCAACCAGCCGCAGTACTCGATGCTGTGGCGGGTCATCGAGGCGGAGGTCATGCCGACGTGCGAGGAGCTCGGGATCGGCCAGATCGTATGGTCGCCGATCGCGCAGGGCGTGCTGACCGGCAAGTACGCGCCGGGAGGGCAGCACCCGGCCGGATCCCGCGCGTCGGACACCACCAGCGCCTACTTCATGGGCAACGTGCTGCGCGACGAGATCCTCGAACGCGTGCAGCGGTTGCGCCCGCTCGCGGACAAGGCGGGCCTGACGATGGCGCAGCTCGCGATCGCCTGGGTGCTGCAGCGCGAGAACGTGTCCGCCGCCATCATCGGCGCGACCAAGCCGGAGCAGGTGCGCGACAACGTGCAGGCCACCGGCGTCCGGCTGCCAACCGAGTTGCTCGACCAGATCGATGAGGCGCTGGAACCGGTGGTCGAGCGCGACCCCGCGCACACCCAGAGCCCGGACCGGCTGTCGATGGGCTGACCACGGCTGCTTAGGTAGAGTCGATCACGGTAAGTACCCTCAGCGGTCGCGCTCTCGGCGTGTCGGCCGGGTTGTAACGGTGCCAACGTACTTACCGTGATCGACAAGGATCCGTTCGCGGTGTCATTGCAGGGGCGCAACGACAGCGGCAGTGGTGGGGAGCGCGTCAGTCGTCGGCGGCGAGGCCCATCGGCCCGTACACCTCGCGTTCTTCCTCGAGCAGCGTCACCTGGTGCACGCCCGCGTCGAGCAGGGCGCGCCAGTTCTCCCCGAGCCACGACTCCGCGTCCGCCTGGGACGAGAACCTGTTTCCCGCGTCCAGCTCAGCGGCCTGCTCGATGACGGAGCCGCTCGCGTCCTCGTACCTCCACTGCCACGCCATTCGATCAGTCTAGGGGTCCAGCCGATACAGTGCGGTACGGCTCGTCGCCGATCGCAAACCTTGAAAGGCACCGATGATCTCCGCTCTCCGGAATCGGCTCGTGACGTTCGCGGTCGTGCTGGCGGCCGCCTTCGGGGCGGCGTTGCTGCTCCCCGCGAGCGCGCAGGCGCAGCCGGTGCCAGCGTCGAAGCACGGGCTGTACGGCGCGCAGGACCCCACGTACGACGGCGCGTTCCGGCAGAGCCTCGCGATCCTCGCGCTCAACGCCGCCGGTGAGCCGGTGCCGGCCGCGGCGATCACCTGGCTGGTGCGGCAACAGTGTGGAGACGGCGGGTGGACGGCGTTCCGCAAGAACCTCGACCAGCCGTGCCAGGCCAAGTCCGAGGACAGCAACTCCACCGCAATGGCCGTTCAGGCGCTGGCGCGTGTAGGCGGGCAGACCGACGCGGCCAACGAGGGCGTGAGCTGGCTCCGGTCGCATCAGAACGCCGACGGCGGCATCGGTTACAACTCCGGCCAGCCATCCGACGCGAACTCCACGGCGCTGTTCGCCCAGGCACTGGTCGCGACAAGCAACGACCCCACCGCTGCGACGTCGGACAAGGGCGCGACGGCGTACGACGCCTTGCTCGGCCTGCAGATCGGCTGCGACTCCTACACCGACCAGGGTGCCTTCGCGTACCAGCAGGCGAAGGGCGGCAAGGACCTCGAACCCAACGCGCTAGCTACATCCGCCGCGCTGTTCGCGCTCACCGGCCAAGCCCTGCCGGTGACCCAGCCCGGCAGCGGCAAGGCGAAGGAGCTGAGCTGCCCGGCCAGCGGTGACATCAAGCCCGCGGAAGCGGCCGCGGCCGCCGGCAAGCACATGGCCGATCTCATGAAAGAGAACTCCTGGCACGTGCCGTCACCCCAGGGCAACGGCGACGACTGGGGCACGACGGCGACGACCGCGATCGGCCTCGCCGCGTTGGGCGCGACGAACGACGCGCAGAAGGCCATGTCCGCCTTGGCGAAGCACGCGGACAGCTACGTACAAGGTGACGGCGGCGACACGCCCGCGGCGCTCGCGAACGTGATACTCGCCGCGGTAGCTACCGGCCAGGACCCGCACAAGGTAGCCGACGATTCCGTGCAGCGACTCCAGGCGACCGCCGTACACGGAGGCGGCAACGGCGAGGACGCGTCCGCCACTCCGTCGGCGACGTCGGGTGCGGCAGCCGGAAGCCAGGGCTCATCGGGGACGTCGACGGGCGGATGGGTCGCGCTCGTCGTTCTCGGGTTGATCGTCGCGATAGGGGCCGGGGTCCTGCTCAGCCGCCGCGCGGCGACGCAATCCACCGACTAGCGTTACCCGAACGCAGCCTGTCTATGTCTAGATTGACATAGTCGCTCCGTAGGCTGCGGCGGATGACAGGCAGACGTACGGCCCTCCCACTGCTGGCCACCGTCGTGGCGCTCGCCGCGCTGCTCACCGCATGCGGCGGGAAGTCCGGGGCCGGCAGCTCGGGTACGCCGAGCCCGTCCACGAAGATCCGCTCGCTGCAGGAACGTTGCGGCACCAAGCCGTCCGTGCCTGCGGACGCGCTCACCTTCGAGTCCGGGAACGGTGCCCGCCTCTACGGCGCGGAGATGGGCGACGGTCCGCGCGGGCTGGTGCTCGTACATCAGGTCGGCTCGGAGGGCATGTGCGGCTGGCTGCACGGCGCGGAGCACTTCGCCGGCAAGGGCTATCACGTCCTGCTCTTCGACCAGGTCTGCTACGGCGACAGCGCGTGCCCGAGCGGTGCGAGCCTCGCCGCCGATGTACCCGCCGCGGCGAGCAAGCTGCGCCACCTCGGGGCGGCGAGCGTGGTCGCGGTCGGCGCGTCCCAGGGTGGCGGCGTGGTCGTGGTCGCCGCTGCGCATCACCCGAAGGCGTTCGACGGGGTCGTCGTCCTGTCCGGCCAGCTGGATGCGCGGTTCTCGTTCAGTGCGCCGCACACCGCGCAGGACGCCGCACCGAAGGTGACCGCGCCCATCCTGTTCGCTATCGCGAGGAAGGACGACGTCGCGACGGTCGCGCAGACCCGGGCGGTGGCGAGGTCGACGGCATCGAAGCATCGGCAGGTCGTGGTCCTGCCCATGACGATGGGGCACGGTATCGACCTGGTCACCGACATCGACGGCAAGCCGACGAGGTTCGACCGGAAGACGCTACTGCCGTTCCTCGCCGAACGCACCGCGGCATGATCCGCTTTCTGTGGCCGCAACGCGAAGAAACCTGCGCGTTCAGGCCACGAGAGACGGATCTTGGTCGGGGGTGTCGGGCACCTGGAGGTGGATGCGCTCCCGGTCCATCAACCGCCACGCCGGCTGGGCGAACGGCAGCAGCGTCATGACGAGGTAGCCGGCACCGACCGCGACCAATGCCCAGGACAACCCGAACCCCGCCACCATCCCCCCGGCGACGAGGCCGCCGACCGGGATGCCGAGCCAGGCGGTCGCGCCCAGCGCGCCGAGGACGCGTCCCTGTAGCCGCCGCGGCACACGTTCGTACTCCGCGGCGCCGAGCAGCGGGTTGATCGCCCCCACCGCGAACCCGCTGATCACCGCCCACACCACGATGACGACAAGGGAGTCGGACCAGGCGAGCAGGAAGAACCGCGGCGCTCCCGCCACGAGAAAGCACAGCCCGTACGTCACCCGCCTCGGCAGCCTGTGCGCGAAAGCACTGAACAACGCGTTCCCAATCACCGCGCCGAGGCCGAGCGCCCCACCGACCAGGCCTACCGCCGTCGCCGAGCCGATCACGGTCTTGGCCCACACCGGGAGGAGTACCGCGAACATCGCCTGGTCGAACAGGTTGGTCGCCAGCACCATGACGCCGATCGCGCGGAGCAGCGGGTCGTGCACCAGGAACCGCAGGCCCTCACGTAGCTCGTGCAGGTACCCGCGGACGGGTGAGGCCGCGGGGGTACGGGCCGCGGCCGACGCGCGCCGGCGTATGAACACCAGCACGAGCGGCGCCGCGACGGCGAACGAGAACGCGTCGACGAACAGCGCGTTCGCCGCGCCGATCGTCGCGGCGAGCGCACCACCGAGCGGCGCGCCGAGCAGGCTGCCCAGGCGCTGCACCCCGTCAAGCAGCCCGGCGCCGCGCTCGGTGGGTACCGCCGCCTCGTCGACCACCTCGGGTACGAGCACGTCCTTGGCCGTCTCCCCCGGTCCGCGAAACGCGCCGAGCACCGCGACCACGACGCACAGCTGCCAGAACGCGAGATTGCCGGTGTCGTACAGCAGCGGGACGGCGAGGACGATCGCTGCGCTCACCGCGTCGCACAGCACGCTCACCCGCCGGCCGCCGAACCTGTCGATGAGCGGCGACGCGAGCGCCTGCATGAGGACGTACGGCAGCATCTCGGCGAACGCGACAACGCCGGTCTGCGCGGCGCTGCCGGTCGTGACGAGCACCAGCCACGGCACCGCGACCATCGACACGCGAGTACCGGTCGTCGAGACGGAGGAGGCCGCGAGCAGACCGACGAGCCCGGCTCGGCGGCGCTCAGTCACGATTGGCCCAGGGAAACACCTGCCACTGCACGGCGACGCGCCGCGCGTCCCGCGGAACGTCGGTCGTGTCCGCGACGGCATCGCGCCGGTACCGGCTGAGGAGCTCGTCTATCTCGCTCTGGAGTCGCTCGGTCTCCTCCGGCGTGAGCCGCAGCAGGATGTCCGACAGGGTTCCCGTGTCGCGCCACTTCGCGGGCAGCCGGGACGCCGAGCCGAGCCACTCCCGCACCTTGCTGGCGTAGATGTCCGCGACGGATTGCAGGTACTCGTCGGAGAGCGCGTCGAGCTCCTCCTCATCGGCGCCCTCCGCCGCTCCGGTGGCACGGATCGCGGCCTGGTCGAAGCGGGTCGACCTGTGCGCGGCACGCCACCAACGCTCCCGGCCGTGGCCGCGTCCGGTGTCCTCGGCGATGAACCCGTACGCCGCGAGCTGGCGCAGGTGGTAGCTGGTGATCCCGGAGCTGAGGCCGAGCTGCTCGGCCAGCTTCGTCGCCGTGGACGGGCCGTCCCGGCGCAGCATGCCGAGGAGCTTCGGGCGCAACGGGTGGGCGATGCCGCGCAGGGAGCGCGCGTCGAGCACGACGTCGCGCTCGGGGTCGTACTCCGGCGGCATTCCGTGGGCATCACGAGACATGTGCAAACAGTACTTTGCAAAACTTCCTTTGCCAAAGGTCCTTGGCATACGTTACGGCGGGCTACCCCGCGCGATCGTCCTGCGTCCCGGCGTGCCCCTCAGCTAGTCACCCGCCCTGGGTGCCGACGCGGTACCGGAACCCGCGCTGCGACGGGGCGAGGTTGTGGAGGCCGCCACGCAATTGTCGGCTGGGGTTCATGTGCCGTTCACGCAGGCATTGCTAGTCACTCATCCTGCGTCCCTAGCATCGGGATATGCGCACGACCTACCATGAGCAACTGGAAGGCCTCGCCGAAGGCCTGGCGGACATGTGCGCCACGGTCGGGCAAGCGATGGGCAATGCCACACGTGCCCTGCTGGATTGCGACCTGGCAGTCGCCCAGCAGGTGATCGCCGCCGACACCACGGTCGACACGGCGCGAACGGATCTCGAGGAGCTGGCGTACGAGCTGCTCGCGCTGCAGGCGCCGGTCGCCACCGAGCTGCGGACTGTGGTCGCGGCAATCCATGCCGCCGAGAGCCTGGAACGGATGGGCGACTTCGCCCTGCACGTCTCCAAGACCGTACGGCGCCGCCACCCCAACTCCGTCCTGCCGGCCTCGATCCGGCCGCAGTTCGCCCAGATGGGACGGCTCGCCGTCGCGCAGGCGCACGCGGCCGAGCAGGTGATCCGCTCCCGCGACGTCACGCTGGCGCGGCACGTCGAGGACGCCGACGACCAGATGGACAACCTGCACCGTGACCTTTTCATCGCGCTCCTGGCAAGCGATTGGCCGCACGGGGTGACCGCCGCGGTTGACGCGACCCAGCTCAGCCGCTTCTACGAACGGTTCGCCGATTACGCCGTGTCCGTCGCTCGCCGCACCGTGTTCGTCGTCACCGGCCGGATGCCCGGACCGGCAACAGCCAACGGTGCGGGCTAACACCCCATTCCCCCAGTGATCATGAATGTTCGTGGTAGTCATGGCTACCACGAACGTTCATGATCACTGGGAGGGCGCTAGCCGAAGCGGCCGGAGACGTAATCCTCGGTCGCCTTGCACGACGGCGCGGAGAAGATCGTGCTGGTGCTGTCCGCCTCGATGAGCCGTCCCGGCTTGCCCGCGCCCTCGATGTTGAAGAAGCCGGTGGTGTCGCTGAGGCGCGCCGCCTGCTGCATGTTGTGCGTCACGATCACGATCGTGTAGTGCCGCTTCAGGTCGTTGATGAGGTCCTCGATCGCCAGCGTCGAGATCGGGTCGAGTGCCGAGCAGGGCTCGTCCATCAGCAGGACCTCCGGCTCGACCGCGATCGCCCGGGCGATGCACAGCCGCTGCTGCTGGCCACCGGACAGGCTCGCGCCGGACTTGTTCAGCCGCCCGCTGACCTCGCTCCACAGATTTGCGCCGCGCAGTGACCGCTCCACGACGTCGTCGAGCTCCGACTTCTTCATCCGTGCGTGGTTCAGCCGCAGGCCCGCCGCGACGTTGTCGTAGATCGACATCGTGGGGAACGGGTTCGGCTTCTGGAACACCATTCCGATCTGCCGGCGCACGGCGACCGGGTCGACGCCGGGATCGTAGAGATCCTGTCCGTCCACGACGACCTTGCCCTCCACGCGCGCACCTGGGACCAGCTCGTGCATCCGGTTGAGCGAGCGCAGGAACGTCGACTTCCCGCAGCCGGACGCGCCGATGAACGCCGTCACCGACTGCGGGTGGATCGTCATGGAGACGTCCTCCACGGCGAGGAACGACCCGTAGTAGATGGACAGGCCGGAGATGTCGATACGTGTTGCCACTATTGCCTTCCCGAGTAAGCGTTTCCAGCACCCATGCGCGCTACCGCCGAATCTTGGGGCTGAACGCGCGGGCGATCAGCCGCCCGACGATGTTGAGGACGAGCACGATGCAGATCAGCAGCAGCGCCGCCGACCACGCCTGGTCGAAGGACGGCTGTTGCGGCACGCCGGGGTTCTGGTACTCGTTGTAGGCGAAGACCGACAGGGTCGCCATCTCGCCGTTGAACGGGTTCCAGTTCGTTCCCGCGACGATGCCGACGGTGACCAGGAGCGGGGCGGTCTCCCCGACTATGCGCGCGATCGCGAGCGTGACGCCGCTGGCCATGCCCGCGGCGGCGGTGGGGAGCACGACCTTGACAACCACGCGCCACTTGGGCACGCCGAGCGCGAGGGCGGCCTCGCGCAGATCCCGCGGCACGACCCGCAGCATCTCCTCCGAGGAGCGCACGACGATGGGGATCATCAGCACCGACAGCGCCAGCGCTCCCATGAACCCCATCGTTATCCCCGGCCCGAAAACCAGGGCGAAGAGCGCGTACGAGAACAGGCCCGCGACGATGGACGGGATGCCGACCATCACGTCGACGAGGAAGGTCAGCGCACGGCGCAGCTTTCCCCGTCCGTACTCGACCAGATAGACGGCCGCGAGGATCCCCACCGGTACGGAGATCAGCGTGGCGAGCCCCGTGATCACGAGCGTGCCGACGAGCGCGTGAAAGACACCGCCGCCGGCGCCGATGATGCCCTGCTGCGAGTAGGTGAAGAACTCGAGGTCCATGCGCGCGACACCGCGCGAGATCACCGTGAACAGGACCGAGACCAGTGGTGTCAACGCCAGCAGGAAGGCCGAGGTGACGACCATGGTGACGGCGCGGTCGGTCGCCCTGCGGCGGCCCTCGACCGCCCAGGACGAGCCGTAGACGATCGCCCCGGAAATCGCGGCCGTACCGAGGACGAAGCCCACGACGCTGAAGCCGGTCACGGCCAGGATTCCCGCGAGCACCGCACCGACCGCGCCGAACACGGCCCACGGCAACCAGCGTGGCAGCTTTCGTCTCGACGTGGGTATCGCCGGTGTGGTGCGGTCGCCGTGCCGACTGCTCCGCATCGGGACGGACGCGCATTCCAGTTCGCGCTGGCTGGTCGGGACGCTCACAGGTCTCCTCCCTGCGCGCTGGGTCCACGGTTGACGATGGCGCGAGCGGTCATGTTCACCGCGAGCGTGATGGCGAAGAGCACGAGGCCGGTGGCGATCAGCACGTTGACGCCGAGGCCGTTCGCGTACGGGAAGTCCAGGGCGATGTTCGCCGCTATCGTGCCCGGGTTGGCGGAGCCGATCAGGTTGACCGTGATCCCGCCCGAGGAGGACAGCAGAAATGCGACCGCCATGGTCTCGCCGAGTGCCCTGCCGAGCCCCAGCATCGCGCCGCTCATGATCCCGGACTTGCCGAAGGGAAGAACGGCAGTCCGGATCATCTCCCACCGAGTCGCACCCAGTGCCAGCGCCGCTTCCTGGTGCAGCGCGGGGGTCTGCAGGAAGATCTCCCGGACGATGGCGGTGATGATCGGCAGGATCATCACCGCCAGCACCAGGCCGGTGACAAGCATGGTGCGCCCGGTCAACGAGACGGGACCGGCGAAGAACGGGATGAACCCGAGGTGGTCACCCAACCACTTCTGCGGGCCCACCGACGCGCTGGTCAGCACGCCAACGCCCCACATGCCGTAGACGATGCTCGGGATCGCGGCGAGCACGTCGACGAGGTAGCCAAGGCCCTGACCGAGGCTGCGCGGCGCGTAGTGGGTGATGAACAGCGCGATCGCCACTGCCAACGGCGTGGCCACCACCAGCGCGATCGCCGAGGACAGCACGGTGCCGAACGCCAGCGGTGCTACATAGCTGCCGAGTCCGCCCTTACCGGGGATGTCGCCAGCTGGGGCGGAGATCGCCGGCCATGCCTCGACGAGCAGGAACAGCGCCACTCCGGCGAGGATGGCGAGTATGACCAGGCCCGAACCGCTCGCCAGACCGGAGAACATCCGGTCGCCGAGTCGTCGGGTGCCGTCGTGGCGCTGCTCCGCAGCTCGCATGCTGGTACTCACATCCCTACCCTTCGCGCGGCACCAGGGCTCACCCGGAGATGGACTCGATCGCCGGGCTCACCTCCTGCCGTAGCGTTGACGGGATCGGCGCGGAGCCGGCCTGTTCGGCGGCCAGCCGCTGACCCTGCGGGCTCGTGATGTAGTCCAGGTAGGCTCGGACGGCCTTGGCTTGCCCGGCCGAGTCGTACTTCCCGCAAGCCAGCTCGTACGAGGCGAGCACGACCGGGTAGGTGCCGGACGCGGAGGTCTTGCGGTTCAGGTCATAGGTGAAGACGTACTTGTCCTTGGTGCCCGTCTGCTTGGAGTCGGCCAGGATCTTGGCCGCGGCCTTCGGGGATGGCCCGACGTACTCGTTGCCCACCTTCACCTTCGCGGTGCCGAGAGAGGGATCACTGCGGACCTGGCTGGCATCGGCGTACGTGATGGCACCCGGCGTCTGCTTCACGACCTTGACGACGCCCGAGGTGCCCTGGGCGCTCTCCCCCTTCAGCTTCGACGGCCAGGTCTCGGTGTCCCCGTAGGTCCACGCGCCGCCGGCGGCGCCGCTGAGGTAGTCGGTGAAGTTGCCCGAGGTGCCGGACTCGTCCGATCGGTGGACAGGGGTGATCGGCTGGTCGGGCAGATTGGCGGCCGGATTCGTCTTCGCGATCGCCGGGTCGTTCCAGTTCGTGATCTTGCCGGTGAATATCTTCGCGGCCGCCTGCGGGGTCAGACGGAGGTCGTCCACGCCCTTGACGTTGTAGCTCATGGCGATCGGGGAGATGTAGACGGGAGCCTCGATCAGTACGCCGCCGCACCGCTTGCGTGCCTTGGCCAGCTCGCCGCCCGTCAGCGCCTCGTCCGTGCCACCGAAGGCGGTGGCGCCCTCGATGAAGCGCTGCCGGCCCCCGCCGGACCCGATCGGCGAGTAGCTCATCGACACGTTCTGGTTCTTGCCTGTGAACTTGGCGATCCAGGCGTCCTGGGCCACCTTCTGGGTGCTCGCGCCGGCACCCTTGAGGTCGCCGGAGAGATTCTGGCCGCTGCCTGCGTCGCCGGTGCCCGCCGACGACTCGTTGGCCGCGCCGCACGCGCCGCAGGCCAGCGCAACCGCCAGCGCCGCAGGCAGAACTGCGGCTCGGGGCAGGGAACTCGTACGCACGAAGGCTCCTTCGCTTGTTCATCGCATCCATTCAGACGCCAATGACGCTAGGAAGCGCGAGTAGCGAGGAGACCGAATCCCGGTTAACAGCAGGCGAACTCCGTATGAACCCCTCTAGACGAAGGGCGGCTTCACCACGGTGAACCGGGACGCGCGCCCGCGTACGTCCAGGGTGACCTCGTCGTCGTACGTGACCGACCGGTCGAGCAGCGCGAGCGCGATGCCCTGCTTGCTGGTCGGCGAGAACGTGCCGCTCGTGACCGTGCCGACGGGCTGGCCGTCCTTGGCCACCACCATGTCAGGGCGCGGGATCGCGCGGTCGATCGGAACGAGCCCGCGGATCAGCCGGCGCGGCTTCTCGGCGCGCTCCCGGGTGAGGGGGTCCTTGCCCCAGAACGCCGGCTTGTCCCACCCCACTGCCCAGCTCGCGCGGGCCTGGACCGGCGTGATGGAAAGCGACAGCTCGTGGCCGTGCAGCGGGTACCCCATCTCGGTACGCAACGTGTCACGGGCGGCGAGGCCAGCCGGGCGGATGCCGTGGTCGGCGCCCGCGGCCAGCAGCGCGTCCCAGACCCGCTGCGCGTCCGCCGCCGGTATGAGCAGCTCGTAACCGTGCTCGCCGGTGTAGCCGCTGCGGCAGACGACGAGCGAGGTGCCCTGCCAGTCGGTGTCCTGGAACGACATGAACTCGTCCTCGTACGACAAGCCGACGGCCTGGACGACCTGGGTGCTCGCCGGGCCCTGCACCGCGAGGACGGCGTACCGCTCGTGCTGGTCCTCGATGGTGACGCCTGCGGGTGCCTCCGCGGTGAGCCGCGAGAGGACCTCCGCGGCGTTGGCGGCGTTCGGCATCAACAGCACCTCGTCGTCGCCGCGCAGGTAGGCGATCATGTCGTCGACCACGCCGCCGGTCGGGTCGTCACAGCACAGCGTGTATTGCGCCTTGCCGGGATGGATCTTGCCGAGGTCGTTCGTGAACGTCGCGTTGATGTACGCCGCCGCGCCCGGGCCGCGTACGACCGCCTTGCCGAGGTGGCTCACGTCGAACAGGCCGACCGTCTCGCGGACCGCGGTGTGCTCCTTGATGACGCCGCCGCCCTCGTACTCAAGCGGCATCTCCCAGCCGCCGAACTCGGCGAACTTGGCGCCGTTCGCGGCGTGCCAGTCGTGCAGCGGTGAGCGCTTCAGGGAACCCGTCTCGGCCATGCCCTGGACGCTAGCAGCCGTTGCTCTCGGCCCTCGGGTGGTTCATCACGGGGCGTCCCCGTGACGAAAAGCACGGAGTAAACGCGGGGTCAGGTCAGGCGTGGTTGGACAGGCGGAGCCAGCAGGCGGAGTCCGGGGGTAGCTCGTCGACCACACCGAGCTCGCTGGCGAGCAGCACGTCGCCGGCCGGCAACGGCGCCGGCGTGGCGCGGAAGTTCACCACACAGGCGAAACTGGATCCCCGCTGGAACGCGAGCACGTCCACACCCAACTCCAGCCAGGAGATCGACCGGGCGTGTCCCGCGCCGCGCCCGAGCACGCCGGACGCGCGCAGGCCCCGGCGCAGGCGCAACGCGGTACGAGTCAGCGCCAGCGTCGAGTCCTGCGCCCGTTCGGCCGCCTCGACCGAGTACACGCCCCACCCGTCCGGTTGCGGCAGCCACGGCCGGACCCGCCCGCCGGACGAGAAGCCGTACGCACCCGCGGCGGCCTCGGTCCACGGCAACGGGACGCGGCACCCGTCGCGGGAGGTGCCGCCGCGCAGCCACGCCGGGTCCTGCCGGTCCTCCTCGGAAACGTCGACCTCCGGCAGGCCGAGCTCCTCGCCCTGGTAGATGTACGCAGACCCCGGCAGCGCCAGGATCGCGAGCAGGCCCGCCCGCGCGCGGGAGAACCCGGCATCCCCGCCGCCGAACCGGGTGGACGCGCGCACGATGTCGTGGCTCTCCAGCACCCACGTGACCGGAGCGCCGTACCTGTCGCCCTCGCGCAGCAGGTCGTCCATGACCGAGTGCCACGACCGCGCGTTCCACGGCGTCTGCGTCAGCGCGAACGCGAAGGACTGGTGCAGCTCACCCGGCCGGGTGTAGAGCGCGGCTCGGTTCGGTGCGAGGTTCACCTCCCCCACGAGCACCCGCGGTGGGTCGTAGGAGTTCGCGAGCTTGCGCCACCCGCGGTAGACGTCGTGGGTCTCTTCGCGGTCGCTCGTGTAGGGGTTCGTGCGCGAGGTGTACGGGCGCACCTTGCTCGGGTCCGGAACGTCCGGCAGGCCGGGTGCCTTGTGCAGCCCGTGTGCCACGTCGATGCGGATGCCGTCGACCCCGAGGTCGAACCAGAATCCGAGCACGTCTGCGAAGAACCGGTTCGTAGCGGGGTTGTCCCAGTTCCAGTCCGGCTGTTCCGGGGCGTACAGGTGCAGGTACCACTCGCCCGGTTCACCGTCCGCCTCGGTGACGCGGGTCCAGGCGGGGCCACCGAACTCGCTCGGCCAGTTGTTCGGGGGTTCGTCGCCTCCGGGCCCGCGCCCGGGCCGGAAGTGGAACCGCTCCCGCTCCGCCGAACCCGGCGGGGCGGCGAGCGCGGCGCGAAACGCCGGATGTTCGCGTGAGCAGTGGTTCGGCACCAGGTCGACGATCAGACGCAGGCCCGCGTCGTGCGCCGCGACCAGCAACTTGTCGACGTCGTCCAGCGTCCCGAAGAGCGGGTCGACGTCGCAGTAATCGCTCACGTCGTAGCCGTGGTCGGCCTGCGGTGAGGTCTGGAACGGCGTCAACCACAGCGCGTCGACGCCGAGCCGAACCAGGTAGTCGAGCCGCTCGACAATGCCCGGGATGTCGCCTACCCCGTCGCCGTCGGCGTCCGCGAAGCTGCGCGGGTACACCTGGTAGACGACGGCGTCACGCCACCACTCTTCCCCCCCGGCGACCATGATCCGACGGTAGCAGCAACCGCCTATGGCACTACTTCACCGCGCCCGCGAGGACACCCTGCACGAAGTACCGCTGGAAGGCGAAGAAGACGATCAGCGGGACGATCAACGACAGGAACGCCGCCGGAGCGATGATGTCCAGGTTCGAGCCGTAGTTGCGCATCTGGCTCTGGATGAACACCGTGATCGGCGCGTTCGTGCCCGGCACGAACACCAGCGCGACGAGCAGGTCGTTCCAGGTCCACAGGAACTGGAAGATGAAGAGCGACGCGATTGCGGGCCCACCGACCGGCAGCACGAGCTGCAGGAAGATGCGTGCCTCGCCCGCGCCGTCGACCCGTGCCGCCTCGAGCAGCTCCCCCGGGATGCCGACGAAGAAGTTCCGCAACAAGAAGATGGCGAACGGCAGCCCGAACGCCACGTGGAACAGCACCGCCGACCAGATCGACCCGAAGATGTTCAGCACCCCGTACAGCGACGCCACCGGGATCAGCGCCATCTGCAGCGGCACGACGAGCAGCGCCACCACGATGAGGAAGATGGTGTCGCGCCCGGGGAACTTGATCCAGGCGAACGCGTACGCCGCCATCGCACCGATCAGCACCACGAGGATCGATGCGGGCAGCGTGATCAGCACGGTGTTGAACAGTGCCCGGACCAGGTTGGGGTCGGACAGCAGCGAGCTGTACGGGCCGACCGTGAACTGCACCGGGTGGGTGAACACGTTCCACCAGCCGCTCGCGCTGATGTCACCCGACTCGCGGAACGACGTGACGAGCAGCCCGAACGTGGGCACCATCCACGCCAGCGCGACGATGATGAGGAACGCATGCAGCGGGCCCCGCGAGACCCTGCCGAGCAGCCGTCGCGTGCGGCTGCGCGGCGCCTGCACGACCTCGAGCGATGCGCTCGTCATGTGCCCACCCCGCCCTGCTTGAAGCGCTTCAGGTTCAAGATCATGAACGGGATCACGATGATGAACAGCAGGACGGCCACCGCGCTGCCCAAGCCGTACTGGCGCGCGGTGAACGAGGTGTTGTACATCTCCAACGCGATCACGTTCGCGGCGTTCTGGCTCCCGCCGGGCGCCGTGATCAGGACGATGTCGAAGATCTTCATGACGTTGATCACCATCGTGGTGAACACAACACCGAGTACGGGCGCGAGTAGCGGCACCGTGACATGTCTGAAGACCTTCCACTCGCCGGCACCGTCGATCCGGGCCGCTTCCAGCACGTCACGAGGCAACGCGGCCAACCCCGCGGATACGACGACGACCGAGAAACCTGCCCACATCCAGCAGAACGCCGCGATGATCGCGTAGGTCACCAGCGTGGAGCCGAGCCAGTCGATACCGCCGAACGGATGTCGGAACGTCTGGCTGGCTACCCGGGCCTGGTACGGCCCGTCGCCGTCCAGATGGGAGAACTTGACCGCGCCGTCGTCGCCGGTCGTTCCCCTCGCCACCACCTGGCCGTCGCCCCCCTGGTCGACGACCGTCACCGTGGCGCCGGGCAGGCCAACCTCGCCGTTCTCGACCACGCCCGGTTTGCCGCCACCGGGCTTGAAGTCGCGCCACACGACCACGGACATCCCGCCCGCCGGAGCGCTGTTCGGTTGTACCGCCTGCGTCGCGTCCTTCGGCATCGAGTCGGGTGGGATCGCCACCAGGCCGAGCAGCGCGACGTCACCGGCGCGGTAGTCGGTGCCGCCGTAGACCGCGCCGTCCTTGTGCATCTTGAGCGGGCCGCTCGGCGCGGGCTGCGCCTCCGGGTACGGTCCCGGCGGCTGCGCCTGGTTGTACGCCGCACCGATGACCGCGTTGAGCAGGCCCTTGTCCGGCGCCGGATCGTACACCAGTCGCCAGATCACGCCGGTGGCGAGGAACGACACGGCCATCGGCATGAACAGCACCACCTTGATGGCGGTGCCGTACCTGACCCGCTCGGTCAGGAGCGCGAATATCAGGCCGAGCCCGGTGATCACCGCCGGCGCCGCCGCCACCCAGATGGCGGTGTTCTTCAGCGCCGTGAGGATGCGGTGAGTGTGGGCGATGGTGCGGTAGTTCTCCAGCCCGGCGAACTTGCCGGTGGCATCGCTCAAGAAGCTCTGCCATACCGTGGCGATCGTCGGGTAGACGAGGAGCGCCCCGAGCAGCACCAGCGCCGGGGCGAGGAACGCCAGCCCCACCCAGAAGCGATGCCGGTGTGGCGATCCCCCGCGCCCGCCGCCGCGGCTTGGTTTGGCCCCGGCCTTCGCCGGGGCCGTCGCTGCGGTCATCGTGGCGGCTCGCTACTTGTACGAGGACTTGGCGGCCTTCTCCAGCCGCTTCTGGACTCCCGTGACGTCATTCGGGTTGCGCAGCAGGTCCTGCAGCGCTCCCCACTCGCCCCGGCCCTTCGTGCCACCGAAGGACGGCGGCGCCTGGTCGGACATGTCGAACCGCAGGTTGCCGGCGTCCGCGGCCTTCACCACCGACTGAGCGAGGCTCTTACTGATCTCGTCGGGGTACGCGCTCATCGGCACGGACCTGTTCGGCGAGATGAAGCCGCCGCGCTGCACCCACACCTTCGCGGCGTCCGGCGAGGAGAGGAAGCCCAGCAGCTTCTGCGCCTGCTTGCTCCCGGTCATGGTAACGGCCACGTCACCACCACCGACCACGGCAGGACCCGAGCCGTCGATGGACGGGAAGTCGAAGAAGTTGTAGTCCGTGCCGGCCTTCAGGCTCTTGTCCGTGACGGTCCCGGGAACGAAGTCGCCCTCGTAGGTTGTCGCTGCCTTCGGGTCCTTGGTCAGCACCTGGTTCACCGAGTCGTCGAACGTGGTCTGCAGCGCGCCCTTCGGCCCGCCGAGCACCGCGCCCTGCGTCTTCAACAGCCCGGTGAAGGTCTTGAGCGCCTTGGTCACGCTCGGGTCGGTCCATGGGATCTGGTGGTTGGTGAGCTTGTCGTACATCTTGGGGCCGGCCTGGCGCAGGTAGATGTTCTCGAACCAGTCGGTCAGCGGCCAGCCGTCGGCGCCGGCGATCGAGACGAACGGCTTGCCGTACGCCGCCATCGTCTTGGCGTCCTTGACCATGTCGTCCCAGGTCTTGGGTGGCTGGGTTATGCCGGCGTTGTTGAACAAGTCGGTCATGTACCACCAGGTCGACTTGTTCGCGGCCTTCCAGTACACGCCGTACGTCGTGCCCTTGACGCTCGCCAAGTTCTTCCAGTACGGGGCGTAGTCCTTCTTGAGATTCTGCTCGGCTTCGGCGCCGATCGGCTTGAGGTTCTTCTTCTGCGCCAGGTCCTTGAGAAGGCCCGGCTGCGGCAGGATGGCGACGTCGGGCGGATTGCCGCCGGCAACCTGGCTGCCGAGGTACGTGGCGATGTCGTCACCGGTCGACTTGTAGCTCGTCTGGATGCCGGTCTTGCTGGTGAACTCCTTCAGCACGGCTTCGAAGCTCTTCTGCTCGGGGCCGCTCCAGACCGCCGCGACGGAGACCGAGCCGCTCATCTTCTTACCGCCGGAAGTGTTTCCTCCGTTCTTACCGGCTGAGTTCGAGCCACCGCAGCCGGCGAGCCCGAGCGCGAGCGCCGCCGTGCCGGCGACAACGGCAACAAGCCGTCGACTGCTCATAGTGATGTCCCTTCCCGTGGTTTTACGAGCCGCGAGCGGTACGTTAGCGGAGACCGCGCCGTCTGGGTGGCGGTGACTCGGAGATTGCCGCAAGCCTGTCGGCATGGGAAGTGGTCGTGATCCCTCTGTTACCGAAAACAGCGGTTGCGCGCCACCAATGCCGCGCGGGCGTGCGCTCCTAGGATCGGCGAAGGACCAACCGAAAGGCACAGATGACCAACCTCGCACTCGCCAAGGACGCCGCCGCATCGCTCGATGTCGACGCCCTGGTTGTCGGCGTCACGGGCACGGCCGGGCAGGTTCGGGTCGTGGGCGAGGACTCGTTGGGCAAGCCACGGCGCAAGGCGCGGAACAGCGCGCTCGCCGAGACGCTCACGGCTCTTGCCGCGAGCACGGACGTGGGTGCGGTGACCAAGGTCCCTGCCCCCGAAACCGTGCCGGCGCCCGTCGTGTGCGCGGTCGGCCTCGGCGGGGGACCGGATGACGAGGACGCGTACGACCCGGAGGTGCTCAGGCGCGCCGCCGGCGCGGGCGTGCGCGCGCTCGCCGGCCGGTCGCGGGTCGTCGTCGCCCTGCCCACGAGCACCGCCGCGGAAATCGAGGCGGTCGGTTTCGGTGCACTGCTGGGTGCGTACGCCTTCGACCGCTACCGCCGCGATGACCCGTCCCGTCGCGCACCCGTCGACACGGTACTCATCGCGCCGGGCGACGGCGCGCGGAAGGGCGCGGCCCAGGCCGCACTGGACAGGGCGGAGAGCATCGCTGCCGGCGTGGCGCTGGCTCGCGACCTGATCAACACGACAGCGACCGACCTGCATCCGGCCGATCTTGCCGACGCGGCCGTACGCGCCGGCAAAGAGGACGGCCTGAAGGTGCAGGTGCTCGACGAGAAGGCGCTCGCCAAGGACGGTTACGGCGGGCTGACCGGCGTCGGGCAGGGGGCGGCCAACCCGCCGCGGCTCGTGCGCGCCGCATACACCCATCCCAGGGCGAAGCGGACGATCGTCCTCTGCGGCAAGGGCATCACGTTCGACTCCGGCGGGCTGTCGCTGAAGACCGGCGAGGGCATGATGACGATGAAGGACGACATGAGCGGCGCTGCCGCGGTGCTCGGCGCGCTGGTCGCCATCGCGCGGCTGAAGCCGAAGGTCAACGTCGTGGGTTACCTGGCATGCGCGGAGAACATGCCGGGCGGCGCCGCCCAGCGGCCCGGCGACGTGCTGACCACGTACGGCGGCACGAGCGTCGAGGTGCTCAACACCGACGCCGAGGGCCGGCTGGTGCTCGCCGACGCGCTCGGCAGGGCGTTGGAGGACAAGCCGGACCTGCTCCTCGACGTCGCCACGCTGACCGGCGCGCAGGTCGTTGCGCTCGGCACCCGCTACTTCGCGGTGATGGCACGCGACGGCGCTGCTCGCGACCGGGTCGTCGACGCCGCCGGGCGGGCGGGCGAGTCGGCGTGGCCGATGCCGCTGCCCCCGGAGCTGCGCAAGACCCTCGACTCCGACGTCGCCGACATCGCGAACATCGCGCGCAACCGCGCCGCCGGCATGCTGGTGGCCGGGACCTTCCTGGCGGATTTCGTACCGGACACCCAGCCGTGGGCACACCTCGACATCGCGGGCCCCGCCTGGAGCGACCAGGTCGACGGTTACACGGGCAAGGGCGGCACGGGCGTTGCCGTACGCACGTTCGTGGAGCTGGCCGACGAGCTCGCCGCCGGCTGACCACCACTTTCGCAGGTTGTCAGTGCGTGGTTGAGCAATTGCTCAAC